>DATBET010000079.1:0-14272 GCA_036558885.1 Gaiella sp. | reverse complement strand
GTCACACCTGCCAGGCGCCGGAGCGCAGCAACGGGACGGCGTCGCCCTCGCGCGTGATCCCGTCGACGTCGAGCTCGGGCGAGCCGATCATGAAGTCGACGTGGACGACCGAGTCGTTCACGCGGGCGAGATCCTCGGAGGTCTCGACCCCGAGCGAGTAGCCGCTGCCCAGGGCGATGTGGCTTGCGGCGTTCTCGTCGATGAGCGTCTCGTAGAAGACCGTGCCGAGCGACCCGATCCGGCCTTCGCCGTCGACGAGCGCGAGCTCACCGAGGCGACTACCGCCGTCGTCCTTCGCCGCGATCGCGCGCATGGTCTCCGCGCCCCGGTCGGCGTCGATTCGCACTGCGCGGCCGCCCTCGAACTCGACGCGGATCCCGTCGATCAGCGCGCCGTACTGCTCGAGCGGCCGGGTCGCGGTCACATGCCCGTCGACTCGCGCGGGATCGGGGGTCGTGAAGATCTCCTCGCTCGGGATGTTGGGGAAGTGACGGAGCCCGTCCACGGTCTCGAAGTCCGCGGCGTGCCACACGGAGCTGGGGAAGAGCCCGACGGTGAGGTCGGTGCCCGTGCCGTGCAGGCGGATCGCGTCGAAGCGACGCTCCGTCAGCCGTGCCGCGACTCTCTCGAGCGTGCGGGCGCGCTCGCGCCACGCCGACTCGGGATCCTCGGTGTCCAACCGGCAGATGTGCGCGACGTCCTCCCAGAGGCGGTCGTAGGCGTCCTCCTCGGGAAGATCCGGATGGACGAGCCTTGCCCAACCGCGCGTCGGCGCGGGGGCGACGCACCAGTTGGTCGTGCGCTCGTTCACGATGTCGCCCGTTCTCGGGAGATAGGGGAGCACGTCCTTCCCGGCCCGCCGGGGGTCGACGCCGTCGAGCGAATCGGGCGCCGACGGGCCGTTGAGAGTCACGCGCGCAGCACGTTCGGAGGAGAGCCACTCGAGGCGCTCCTCGAGCCAGGGCGGGATGTACTCGAGCGTCGACTCGTCGGCGTGGGCGAGCCGCTCGCGCTTGACCCACGGATCGAAGGTGACCACGTCGACCCAGCGGGCGCCGCGCTCGTACGAGGCGCGGGCGACCTCGCGCGTCAGCGCCTCCTTGCCCGTGTAGGTCGTGATGCCGACGATCTGGCCGGGCTGGACGTTGGCGCCGTAGGCGACGACGAGGTCGGCGAGCCGGCGCGTGAGCTCGGCATGGTCGGCCACGGCGGCAGGGTAGCGGCGAGAATGGCGCCGATGCGCCTGAACGCCTACCTCGCGCGCGCGGGAGTCGCGTCGCGGCGCGGCGCAGACGACCTGATCAAGGCCGGGCGGGTGACGGTCGACGGTGAGCCCGCGCGGCTCGACACGTTCGTCGGAGCGGGCCACGACGTCCGCGTCGACGGCCGCGCGATTGCCGCGCAGCGCCTCCGCCACGTCCTGCTGAACAAGCCGCGCGGCACGATCACGACCGCGCGCGACCCGCAGGGCCGACCGACCGTGGTGGAGCTCGTCGGCGGCGAGGTCCGCGTCGTCCCGGTGGGGCGGCTCGACCGGGACACGACCGGCGCCCTGCTCCTCACGAACGACGGACCGCTCGCGCACCGGCTCGCCCACCCGCGCTACCGGGTCGAGAAGACGTACGTCGCCGAGGTCGAGGGCGAGCCCCCCGACGACGTGCTCCGCGCGCTGGCGGAGGGAGTCGAGCTCGAAGACGGCAGGACGGCGCCGGCGGGCGTGCGCCGCCTCGGCCCGTCGCGGCTGGAGCTCGTGCTGCACGAGGGGCGGAACCGGCAGGTGCGGCGGATGCTCGAAGCGGTCGGCCACCCCGTCGTGAGGCTCCGGCGGGCGCGCTACGCGGGGCTCGGCACCGGCCGGCTGCGGCCGGGCCAGTACCGCGACCTGACGGCGGCGGAGGTCGCCCAGCTGCGGCGACTCGTCGGCCTGTAGCGGGCTACTCGAACCAGACGAGAGTCGCGAGGACGACGTAGAGGCTGACGAGCGCGAGGCCTTCGAACAGCACGGCCTTCCCGTCGCCCGTGATCTGCCAGAGCGCGATCGCCGTGAGCGCGAGCGCACCGAGGTAGACGGGGTCGATCACGAACGTGAGCCGGTGCTCGAATGCGAGCGAGGCGATCACGAGCACGGGGTAGAGGAAGCACGCGATCTGCGAGACGGAGTTCTTCACGACGGAGATCGAGAGGTCGTTGTGGCCCTTCCACGCGAGCGAGACCGCGACGACGTTCTCCACGGCGTTGCCGGCGATCGCGACGATCACGAGCCCGGTGAACGCCTTCGAGATCCCGAGCGCCTCTACCGCGGGGTCGAGCGAGTGGACGAACCAGTCGGAGACGAGCGCCGCGAGGACGCCGGCGACGGCGAGCATCGCGATCGCCACGCCGAACGGGAGCGCGGAGTGCAACGGCTCGGTGAGCGCCTGCTCGGCCCTCTTGTCGGAACGGAGGTACGCGACGAGCCAGGCGGCGTAGACGACCAGCAGGCAGATCGCGCCGACCACCGAGATCGCCACCTGGTGCTCGCTCGCGCTGTCTCCCACCTGGTCCGAGAGGCCGAGGATCGAGATGAGGAACACCGCGAGGAGGAGCAGCGTCGCGGTGTCGTTCGGCAGGCGGGTGCCGAACGACATCGTCCCGTCGGGCTGCCGCCAGGACCCGGCGGCGATCGCGAGCCCGAGCACCAGCAGCGCGTTCGCGAAGAGGGAGCCGAGAATCGAGAACTGCGCGACGACGACCTCACCGGCCGAGAGCGCGAAGAGCACGATGAACAGCTCGGGCAGGGTCCCGAGCGTCGACTGGAGCGCCCCCGTGACCGCGGGCCCGAACTTCGCGCCGACCGATTCCGTCGCGATCCCGATCAGCCACGCGACCCCGCCGAGCGCGACGCCCGAGACGACGAAGACCGCGACGGGCTCGGCGTCGGCGTAGTGGAGGACACCCGCCGCGATCGCGACGGCGAAGACGACCGCCGCGACCGCGTAGGTGCGAATCACGACGGGCGCCTCTTCCAGTGACACGGCCTCGTTCCGGACGTGAGAGGAGCAAGCCAGGCCAGGACGCAGGAAGCCCCGATACCAGAAGGTATCGGGGCGACCGAGGACGACGCATGGCGCCGCTCGTCGCGCGTCCGGGACCTGGAGGGCGTTGCTGGAAGAGGCACCTAGATCCTGACGAACCCCATTCGCTCGTACATCGCGGCGAGCGTCGGGCCCGAGGCGGCGCGCGCCTGGTCCGCGCCCGCGGCGAGCAGGCGCAGGAGCTCGGGCTCGTCCCCACGCAGCTCGAGGTAGCGCTCCCGCACGGGTGCGAGCAGCTCGGCGACGGCGTCGCCGACGTCGCGCTTGAGGTCGCCGTAGCCCGAGCCGTCGTACGCCCGCTCGATCTCCTCGGGCGACCGGTCGGTCGCGACCGAGAGAACGTCCACGAGGTTCGTCACACCCGGCTTGTCGTCGGCCCGCCGGATCTCGCGGCCGGAGTCCGTTACCGCCGAGCGGAACTTCTTGCGGATCACGTCCGGCTCGTCGAGGACCTTCACGGTCCCCTGCTCCGTGCCGCCGGTCGTCGACATCTTCTTCGTCGGCTCCTGGAGGTCCATGATCCGCGCCCCGACCTCGGGATAGATGCCCTCGGGGAGCACGAACGTCTCCCCGAAGCGCGCGTTGAAGCGCTGCGCCACGTCGCGCGCGAGCTCGAGGTGCTGCCGCTGGTCGTCTCCGATCGGAACCCGGTCGGTCTGGTAGAGCAGGATGTCGCCCGCCATCAGCACGGGATACGTGAACAGCCCCGCGGAGACGAACTCGCGCTGGTCGGCCTTGTCCTTGAACTGCGTCATCCGTCCGAGCTGCCCGTAGCTCGTCACGGCCGAGAGCAGCCAACTGGCCTCCGCGTGCGCGGTGACGTGGCTCTGGGCGAAGACCGTCGAGCGGTCCGGGTCGAGCCCGGTCGCGATCAGCATCGCAAAGAGATCGAGCGTCCGCTCGTGGAGGTCGGCGGGGTCGTGGTCGACCGTGATCGAGTGGAGGTCGACGATGCAGAAGAACGCCTCGCCGAGCTCCTGGGTGCGCGCGTACTGGCGGAAGCCGCCGATGTAGTTGCCGAGGTGCTTGTCGCCCGTGGGCTGGATGCCCGAGAAGATCTTCATGGGGGTCCTTTCGCTCGCCTTCGGCGACCGAAAGGACTAGATCCTACGGCCGCCGCTCGACAAGGGCGCGTGCGAGCGCCAGAACAGCGAATGGCGGTCGAGCCCGGCCATGGCGGTTGTTCTAGCCGTTTTCGCGCAGAGCGTCAAAACGGCCCGGATACACTCGCCGCATGGCAGTCGCAGAGCCCTGGAGCCCGTCGTCGTGGCGCTCCCTGCCCGCGCTCCAGCAGCCGGACTGGCCGGACGCGGCCGCGGTCGAGGCCGTCCGTGAGCGGCTCCGCCAGCTGCCGCCCCTCGTCTTCGCGGGCGAGGCCCGCGCGCTGCAGCACGCGCTCGGCGAGGCTGTCGAGGGACGGGCGTTCCTCCTCCAGGCCGGCGACTGCGCGGAGTCCTTCCGCGATGTCTCGGCGATCGCGATCCGGGAGCGGCTCAAGGTGATCCTGCAGATGTCGGCCGTGCTCACCTACGGGGCGACGCTCCCGGTCGTGAAGGTCGGCCGGATCGCGGGGCAGTTCACGAAGCCCCGCTCCGCTCCGACGGAGCGCGTCGACGGCGTCGAGCTCCCCACCTTCCGCGGCCACGCGGTCCATTCCGACGAGCCCACGCTCGAGGCGCGCGTCCCGGATCCCGAGCGGATGGTGCAGGCCTATTACCAGGCCGTCTCGACGCTCAACCTCCTGCGCGCGTTCACGAAGGGCGGGTTCGCCGACCTCACCCAGGTGCACACCTGGAACCAGGAGTTCGTCTCGAGCTCGCTCGAGGGGCGCCGCTACGAGGTGATCGCGAACGAGATCGGCCGCGCCCTGCGTTTCATGCAGGCGATCGGTATCGACCTCGGCGACGAGCACTCGATCCACGAGGTCGACATCTGGACGAGCCACGAGGCGCTCCTGCTCGACTACGAGGAGCCGCTCGTGCGGCGCGACTCGACGACGGGCGACTGGTACGCGTGCTCCGGGCACTTCCTCTGGGTGGGCGAGCGCACGCGCCAGCCCGACGGCGCGCACGTCGGCTTCCTTGCCGGGGTCGAGAACCCCGTGGGCGCGAAGGTCGGGCCCTCCGCGACGACGGACGACCTCGTCGCGCTGTGCGAGCGCCTCAACCCACGGCGGGTGCCGGGCCGGCTCACGCTCCTCACGCGGCTGGGCGCCTCTCGGGTACGGGACGTGCTGCCGCCGCTCGTCCGCGCCGTTCGCGAAAGCGGCGTACCGGTGCTCTGGGTCTGCGACCCGATGCACGCGAACACCTTCGTCACGCCGTCCGGGCACAAGACGCGGCGCTTCGACGACGTCCTCCACGAGATCGAGGGCTTCTTCGAGGCGCACCGCGAGGTGGGCACCTGGCCCGGCGGCGTCCACCTCGAGGTGACCGGCGAGGACGTGACGGAGTGCCTCGGCGGCTCGGAGGAGGTGCTGGAGGAGCAGCTCGACACCCGCTACGAGACGCTCTGCGACCCCCGGCTGAACGCTCGCCAGTCGCTCGACCTCGCCTTCCGCGTCGCGGAGCTGATGCGCGCCGCGTGATCGCCTGCGGCGATCCTCGGGCGAGAAGGCTTGGCTGATGGCTGCGCTGGAACGGCTGGCGATCGTGGGCACCGGGCTGATCGGCGCCTCCATCGGGCTCGGCGCACGGCGCGCCGCCGTGCCGGTGGTGACCGGCTGGGACCCGGATCCCGAGGCGCTTCGTGTCGCCGCGGAGCGCGGTGCCGTCGACCCTGCCCCCGACGCCCGCACCGCCGTCACGGAGGCCGAGCTCGTCGTCGCGGCGGTTCCCGTCGGCGACCTTCCCTCCACGGTCGGGTCTCTCCTCGCGCACGCGGGCGAGGCGAGCACCGTGACGGACGTCGGCTCGACGAAGCGGCCCGTGTGCGACGCCGCCGCAGCGGACCCGCGCTTCATCGGCGGCCACCCGATCTGCGGGGCGGAGACGCGCGGCCCGGGACGGGCGGCGGCGGAGCTGTTCGACGACGCGACCTGGTTCCTCACGCCGACCGCCGCGACCGCGCCCGACCGGCTGCGCCTCGTGCACGGCTTCGTCGTCGCGCTCGGCGCGCGCCCCGTCGCGATTGGGCCCGACGCGCACGACCGCCTCGTCGGGCTGACGAGCCACCTGCCGCACGTGCTTGCGAACGTCCTCCTCAACCAGGCCGGCTCGACGCGGATCGACGGCCATGACCCGCTCCAGGCGGCCGGCGGCTCGCTGCGCGACATGACGCGCATCGCGGGCGCGAACCCCCGGATCTGGGTCGACATCTTCCTCGACAACCGCGAGGCGCTCGGCCTGGCGCTCGCCGAGCAGCGCCGGGCGCTCGAGCAGGTCGAGCGGGCGCTGGCGGAGGGGGACGCAGGCTTCCTCGCCCGCTGGATCGGGGAGGCGAGCGCGCATCGGCGCAGGCTGCTGGAGAGCGCGTTCGCGGACCCGGGCACGCTGCAGAGGCTCCGCATCCACATTCCGGACCGGCCCGGCGTGCTCGCAGGGATCTTCCACGCGCTCGGCGCAGAGCGCATCAACGTCGAGGACTTCGAGATGGACCACGTGTCGAGCGAGCGCGGCGGCACCCTGACCGTGCTCGTCGCGGGCGAGGGCGAAGCCGAGCGCGCGGTGCGGCTCTTCGAGGGCCAGGGCTACGGCGTCGTCGCGGCGCCGGTGATCGACGAGTGAGCGCGACCGTCGAGGTCGAGCCCGTCGCGCGGCTCGTCGGGCACCTGGCCGTGCCCGGCGACAAGTCGATCTCCCACCGTGCGGTCCTCCTCGGGGCGATCTGCGACGACGAGACGCGGATCACGGGCTTCGGCCGCTCCGCGGACACGGAGGCGACGATCGCCGCGGTGCGCGCCCTCGGGGCCGAGGTCGAGGAGGAGGGGCCGGAGACACTGGTCGTGCGGGGCAAGGGCCTCCTCGGGCTCGTCGCGCCGGCCGGGCCGATCGACTGCGCCAACGCCGGGACGCTCGTGCGGCTCCTCTCTGGGATCCTCGCGGGACAGGACGGCGCGTTCGCACTCACCGGCGACGGCTCGCTCTCGCGCCGACCCATGACGCGCATCGCCGAGCCGCTCGGTCGCATGGGGGCGCGGATCGAGACGACCGACGGGCACCTGCCGCTCGCGATCACCGGCGCCGCGTTGCACGGGATCGACTACGCGCTGCCGGTGGCGAGCGCGCAGGTGAAGTCCGCGATCCTGCTGGCCGGTTTGTACGCCGAGGGGGAGACGACGGTCGTCGAGCCCGCCCCGACCCGCGACCACACGGAGCGGATGCTCTCGGCGGCCGGCGCCCGCGTCACCGTCCGGCCGACGAGCGTCACGATCCGCCGCGCCGAGCGGCTCTCGCTCGGCCGGCTCGACGTGCCCGGCGACTTCTCCTCCGCCGCCCCGTTCCTCGTCGCCGCGACGCTCGTGCCCGGCTCGGAGCTCCACGTGCACGGCGTGAACCTCAACTCGCGACGGACCGGGCTGCTGGCCATCCTCGAGCGGATGGGCGCCCGGATCACCGTCTACAACCGCCGCGAGGTCGGCGGCGAGCCGGCCGGCGACCTCGAGGTGCACGCTGCGCCGCTCGTCGGCGCGGCCGTCGACCGTAGCGAGGTGCCGGTTGCGATCGACGAGCTTCCGCTGTTCGCGCTCGCGGCCGCCTGCGCCCGCGGCGAGAGCGTCCTCCGCGGCGCCGAGGAGCTCCGCGCGAAGGAGTCGGACCGGATCGACGCCACCGTCGACGCGCTCCGCGCGCTCGGGGCCCGCGCCCGGGCGACCGACGACGGGCTTCGCGTCACGGGCGTGCCGGCACGGCCGAGAGGAGGCAGGATCGAGAGCCGCGGCGACCACCGGCTCGCGATGCTGGGCGCCGTCGCCGGCCTCGCCTCGCGCGAGGGAGTCCGGATCGAAGACGCGGACGCGGTGGCGGTCAGCTTCCCCGGGTTCTTCGAGCTTCTCTCCGAGCTCCGCCGCACGTCGGCGGTCGAGGAGGACGACCGCCGATAACCTCCGCCGCGTGATCGTCGCGATCGACGGGCCCGCCGGTGCGGGGAAGAGCTCGGTCGCGAGGGCGCTCGCGGCCCGCCTCGGCTTCAAGTACCTCGACACTGGTGCGATGTACCGCGCGCTCACGTGGCTTGCGCTGCACGAGGGGGTGGCACTCGACGACGGCCCCGCGCTGCAGCGACTCGCCACCGCGAGCCCCGTGGAGTTCGGCGCGAACGGCTCCGTGTCGATCGGAGGCACGGACGTCACGCGCCGCATTCGGGAGCCGGAGATCGACGCGGCCGTGCCCGTCGTCGCCCGCCACCCCGAGGTGCGCGAGGTGATGCGTGGCCGGCAGCGGGACCTCGGCCACTCCGGCGACTCGGTGATCGAGGGCCGCGACATCGGCGTCGTCGTGGTGCCGGAGGCCGAGGTCAAGGTCTGGCTCGTCGCCGATCCCGCCGTCCGCGCCCACCGCCGCCATGCCGAGCGCGAGGGCCTCGGCGTCGATGAGCTCGCCGAGGAGCTCCGCCGTCGCGACGAGCGGGACGCCGCCAACACGCACCAGGCCGCGGACGCGGTCGAGCTCGACACGACCGAGCTCACCCTCGACGAGGTCGTCGAGCGAGTCGCCGCGCTCGTCGCGGACGCGCGGTGAACCTCGCGCCGTACACCTGGGCCTTCGGCCGGCCGACGATCGGCGGCGCGGGGCGCCTGGCGACGCGCCTCCGCGTCTACGGGAAGGACCGAGTCCCGCGCGAGGGCGGACTCGTGGTCGCGTCGAACCACTTCGGCTGGCTCGACCCCGTCGTGCTCGGCGCCGCGAGCCCGCGCATCCTCTACTACATGGCGAAGATCGAGGCGCACCGGGTCCCGGGCTTCGGCGCGTTCATCCGCTCGTTCGGCTGCTTCTCGGTGCGGCGCGGGGAGTCGGACCGGGACGCCGTGCGGACGATGCGGCGGATCGTCGCGGACGGGAACGCCCTCGGGCTGTTCGTCGAGGGCACGCGCCAGCGCTCCGGCGTCCCCGGGACCGTGCAGCCCGGCGCGGCCATGGTCGCGATCCAGGAGGGCGCCCCGGTCGTCCCGGTAGCGATCCACGGTACGCAGACCTGGTCGCCGACGCATCCGTCGAAGGTCTCCATCGCGTGGGGCGAGCCGCTCGCGCTCGACGGGCTGCCGAAGGGCGGCAAGGGCTACAAGGAGGCGTCGGCGCAGATCGAGCACGAGATCCGACGGCTCTGGGACTGGCTCGTCGTGCTGCACGAGCAGGGCCGGCGGGACGGCGTCCCCCCGGCGGCGGACCGGCCGTAGCCGTGGCCGAGGAGGAGCCCGACGCACGGGCCGAGGAGGTCAGGAGCGCCGGGACGGTCGCGATCGTCGGCTTCCCGAACGTCGGCAAGTCGACGCTCGTCAACCGCCTGACGGAGAGCCGTGCCGCGGTCGTGCACGAGACCGCAGGCGTCACGCGCGACCGCAAGGAGCTCCTCTGCGACTGGAACGGCGTCACGTTCCGGCTGGTCGACACGGGCGGCGTGGACGAGGAGGACCCGGGCCCGTTCGGCCGGCACATCGCCGACCAGGCACGGGCAGCGGTCGGGGAGGCAGACCTCGTGCTGTTCGTCGTCGACGCGAGGGCCGGGATCACCCCCGGCGACGAGGATCTCGCGGCGATCCTGCGTGCGTCGGGCAAGCCGGTGATCGTGCTCGCGAACAAGATCGACGACCCGCGCCGCGACGTCGAGGCGGTCGAGTTCCACCGCCTCGGGCTCGGCGACCCGGTGCCGCTCTCGGCGCTCCACGGGCACGGGACCGGCGACCTGCTCGACGAGGTGGTCTCCAGGCTGCCGGGCCGCGGCGAGCCCCTCGTCGACGCGTCCGCGATCCGCGTCGCGATCCTCGGCCGGCCGAACGTCGGCAAGTCGTCGCTGCTCAACGCGCTCCTCGGCGAGGAGCGCGTGATCGTCTCCGAGGTGCCGGGCACGACGCGAGACACGATCGACACGGTGCTGACGCGCGGCGAGACGACGTTCGTGCTCGTCGACACCGCCGGGCTGCGGCGCAAGCGCAGGCAGCGGCAGGGGATCGAGTACTACTCGGAGCTCCGCGCGCTCGAGGCGGCCGAGCGGGCCGACGTCGCGCTCGTCCTCGTCGACGCGTCCGAGGGCGTGGTCGAGCAGGACCTCGCCGTCGCCGACGTCGCACGCAAGGCAGGGTGCTCGACGCTCGTCGTGCTCTCGAAGTGGGACGTCGGCGTCGTCGACCTCCAGGAGACGCGCGGGCTGCTCAATCGCCGCCTGCGCCAGCGGCCCCCCGTCGTCGCCGTGTCCGCGCACACGGGGCGAGGGCTTCGCCGGCTGCTCGACCACGTCGAGGCGCTCTTCGCAAAGCACGTCACGCGCATCCCGACGCCGGCGCTGAACCGCGCGATCGCCGAGCTCAAGGAGGCGCGTCCCGGGCCCTCCGGCGAGCGCGGTCGCCGCCTGAGGCTCCTCTACGCGACCCAGACGGCCACTCGACCGCCGAGGCTGCGCGTGTTCGTCAACGACCCGCGGCTCGTCACCCGCGACTACGGCTACTGGGTGGAGAACGAGCTGCGCTCGCGGTTCGAGCTGCAGGGCGTGCCCGTCTCGATCGACTTCCACCGCTCCGAATAGCCCGCCGACTAGGGTCGTCCCGGTGGACGTCGTGGTCGTGGGTGGAGGGTCGTGGGGAACCGCCTTCTCGCGTCTGCTCGCAGACCATGGCCACACGGTCACCCTCGCGTGCCGCGACGGCGCGCAGGCCGAGGAGATCTCCCGCACGGGTCACAACCCGCGCTACCTGCGCGACGTCGACCTCGCGGGCGTCATCGCGACGACTGTCGCCGACGCCGACGTGGAGGCCGCAAACCTCGTCGTGGTCGCCGTCCCCAGCGCCGCGTTCGCGGGCGTGGTCTCGGCGCTGCCGGGCAGCGCGCCGATCCTGAGCCTCACGAAGGGCCTCGACCCCGGCACGGGTGACCGGCTCTCGACGCTCGTGCGCGATCGCCCCGTCGCGGTCCTCTCGGGGCCGAACGTCGCGGAGGAGATCGCGCGTGGGCTGCCCGCGGCGGCCGTGATCGCCTGCGAGAGCCTGCCGCTCGCCGTCCAGCTCCA
The DNA here is from genome assembly GCA_036558885.1 of Gaiella sp. Taxonomy (GTDB): domain Bacteria; phylum Actinomycetota; class Thermoleophilia; order Gaiellales; family Gaiellaceae; genus Gaiella. The sequence goes on along the minus strand of DATBET010000079.1, from coordinate 3,041 downwards.
GCTCGCGATCACCTCCTCCGCGTTCCGCGTCTACGTGAACGACGACGTGGTCGGCGTCGAGCTGTGCGCCGCGGCGAAGAACGTGATCGCGCTCGCCGCGGGAGGGGCGGACGGGCTACGACTGGGGGACAACGCGAAGGCGGCCCTCGTCGCGCGGGGGCTCGCCGAGATGCGCCGGCTCGCGGACGTGGCCGGCGCCCGGCCGGAGACGTTCGCAGGGCTCGCCGGCATGGGCGACCTCGTCGTCACGTGCTGGGCCCGTTCGGGCAGGAACCGGCGCTGCGGCGAGCTCGTCGCGCGCGGGGTCTCGCCGGAAGAGGCGGCGCGCTCGATCGGCATGGTGGTCGAAGGCCTCACGACGGCGCCGGTGCTGCGGGAGCTCGCGCACCGGCTGGGGGTCGAGATGCCGATCACGGAAGGGGTCTGCGCGGTGCTCTCGGGCGTGCCGCTCGCGGACCTCGTCGAGCAGCTGATGACGCGCGAGCCGACCGTCGAGTGATCGCCGCTTGCCGTCCCGTCGATCGCGGCTAGGGTTCGACCCACGTGTCGACGCGCACCTTCCAGTTCACCTCCGAGTCGGTCACCGAGGGCCACCCGGACAAGATCGCCGACCAGATCTCGGACGCGGTGCTCGACGCGGTGCTCGCCGACGACGTGAACGCGCGCGTCGCCTGCGAGACCCTCATCACGACCGGCCTCGTCGTCGTCGCGGGGGAGATGACCACCGAGACGTACGTCGACGTGCGGGACATCGTCCGCAACACGATCCGCGACATCGGCTACACGCGCGCGAAGTACGGCTTCGACGCCGAGACCTGCGGCGTGGTCGTCGCGCTCGACGAGCAGTCCGCGGACATCGCCCAGGGCGTCGACGCGTCGTTCGAGGCCCAGCACGGCGAGACCGACCCGCTCGACCGCATCGGCGCGGGCGACCAGGGGATGATGTTCGGCTACGCGAGCCGGGAGACGGAGGAGCTGATGCCGCTGCCGATCATGCTCGCGCACAAGCTGACGAAACGGCTCGCCGCGGTGCGCAAGGCCGACGTGCTGCCGTACCTGCGCCCGGACGGCAAGTCGCAGGTGACCGTGCGCTACGAGGTCGACGAGCACGGCCGGCAGCGCCCCGTCGAGATCGAGCGGGTGCTGATCTCCACGCAGCACCGCGACGGCCTCGACGCGGAGGCGCTGATCAAGCCGGACCTCCTCGAGCACGTCGTCGAGCCGATCCTCCACGCGGATTACCGGGACCTGTTCAACCCGGCACGGCTCGGCGCGCAGGAGTTCTTCTACGTCAACCCCACCGGCAAGTTCGTGATCGGCGGGCCGATGGGCGACACCGGCCTCACCGGGCGGAAGATCATCGTCGACACGTACGGCGGCGCCGCGCCGCACGGCGGCGGCGCCTTCTCGGGCAAGGACCCGACGAAGGTCGACCGCTCGGCCGCATACGCCGCGCGCTACGCCGCGAAGAACGTCGTCGCCGCCGGCCTCGCCGATCGCTGCCAGGTGCAGGTCTCCTACGCGATCGGCATCGCCCACCCGATGAGCGTGCTCGTCGACACGTTCGGCACCGAGGCGAACGGGCTGACGAACGAGCGGATCGCCGAGCTCGTCCGCGAGCACTTCGACCTGCGCCCCGGCGCGATCGTCCGCGACCTCGACCTGCGGCGGCCGATCTACCGCAAGACCGCCGCGTACGGCCACTTCGGCCGCGCCGACGCCGACTTCACCTGGGAGCGCACCGACAAGGCAGACGTGCTCCGCGAGGCGGCCGGCCTCGGCGAGCCTGTCCTGGCCTAGCTCCGAAGCGGGAATCCGCTGACGCGGATCCGCACCGCGCGATCCCCGCCTGCGGCGGGGCAGATCCCTGAAGGCGGCGGCTTCGCCGCAATTTCACGCAGGCGTCGGAGCGCAGACCTAGCTCGGGCGCGTGCGCTGGACGGCCTTCTCCAGGGCGTCCCTCAGGCGCTGGAGCATCTGATCCGCACGCTCGCGGGTGAGCCGGCCCTGCTCGACGGCCTTGTCGAGTCGCTCTTTCGCCTTCGCGACCCACGCGTCCACGAGCCCGTCGACGCTCTTGCCGTGGTCCGTGGCGATCTGCGCGAGAGACTTCCCCGCGCGCAGCTCGGTGCGCAGCTGCTCCGGCGTGATGTCGAGGTACTTCGCGACCTGGCCGAGCCCATGAGCCCTCACCCCGACGCGATGGGCGAACGGCCGCTTCAAATGCCCGAGCCGGCCGCGCAGGCGCAAACCGAGGCCGTTCGCGCTCGCGAGCCTCTCCTTCAGCTTCGCGCCCTGCTCGGGGGTCAGCTTGCCCGCCTTGACCGCCGCGTCGATGCGGGCCGCGAGTGCGTCCCTGAACGCGGCTCGCAGCTTGTCGGGGGTGGTCCCGAGACGCGCCGCGACGTCGTCGACGAGCGACGGCGAGTCGGCTGCGCTCGCGCTGCCCGCGCTGAGCCCGAGGATTGCGACAACGGCGAGGACGGCGCCGAGCACGCTGAGACGTCTCACGTGGATCTCCTTCCGACGAGGATGCGTTGATCGAATCATGGTGCCGTTCGCGTCGCTTGAACAGGGGGTAAGCGGCGTGTAAGTCAGGCGGCCAGGCGGACGTAGAGGCCCTGCGCGGCCTTCTCCCCGATCTCGCGCTCGCTCTCGTCGAGGACGACCGCGAGCTGGCCCGCCGCCTGGTGCACGGCGCGCATCTCGATCTTCGAGCCGGGCACGTAGCCCTCGTCGTAGAACCAGTGCAGCAGCTCGCCGTCGTGCTCGGCGAGGCGCACGATCTCGCCTGCCTGGCCGGGGCGTAGTTCTGAGAGCGCGAGGAGCCCCTCGTTCTCCGACTGCTCGAGCTCGGTCGACACCGGCCAGCCGTGCGGGCAGCGGTCGGGTTGCCCGAGGCGCTCGTACATCCGGTCGATCATCTCGTCCGTGAACGTGTCGCCCAGTTCGTCCGCGTGCACGTGCGACTCGGAGGCCGTGTAGCCCATGAAGTCGGTGAGGAAGCGCTCGATGATGCGGTGCTTGCGGACGACCCGTTC
>DATBET010000078.1:0-31631 GCA_036558885.1 Gaiella sp. | reverse complement strand
GACCCCGCGCCCGGGCCGGTGTTCCGCGACGGCGTGCAAGTCTCGTCGGAGGAAGTCGGCCTTGGCTGCGGGTGAGCCGACGCTGATCCTCGCGGAGGGGTTCTCGGCAGACACGCACTACGGCAAGACCATGCGTGGGGTGCTCCGCTATCGCCGCGAGGACGTCGTCGCGATCCTCGACTCCGCTCGCGGCGGAGAGGTCGAGGAGGGCGTGCCGGTCGTCGGCGACGTGCGGGCCGCGCTCGCGTACGCGCCACGCGTCGCGCTCGTGGGGGTCGCGACGCAGGGCGGCCGCTTTCCGCCCGCCTGGCGCGAGCTCCTCGCCGACTGCATCCGCAGCGGCCTCTCGATCGAGAACGGCCTCCACCAGACGCTGTGGGACGACCCGGAGCTCCGACCGCTCGCAGACCGGCACGACGTCGAGCTGCGCGATCTGCGGCGCCCGCCACCCGGGCTCGACTGCCCGACCGGCGAGAACCTGGAAGTCCCAGCGCAGATCGTGCTCACGGTCGGCTCCGACTGCGCCATCGGCAAGATGACCGTCGCGCTCGAGCTCGACCGAGCGGCGCAGGAGCGCGGGCTCGCCTCCGTCTTCGTCCCGACCGGGCAGACCGGCATCGCGATCGCGGGTTGGGGGATCTCCGTCGACGCCGTCGTCGCGGACTTCGTCGCAGGCGCGGCCGAGCGGCTGGTGGTCGAGGGGCAACGACGCGGAGGCGAGCTCCTCTGGGTCGAGGGGCAGGGCTCGCTGGTCCATCCGGCGTACTCGGGCGTCACGCTCGGCCTGTTCCACGGCTCGGTCCCGCACGCGCTCGTCCTCTGCCATCGGGCCGGGACGACGGAGGTCGAGGGCTACCCGGGGCATCCGCTGCCGTCGCTGGCGGAGCTCGTGGCGCTGCACGAGCAGACGTCGCTCCAGGCCCGTCCCGCGCGCGTCGCCGCGATTGCGCTGAACACCGCAGGCCTCGACGACGCGGCCGCTGCCGCCGCCGTCGAGGACGCGGCACGCGAGACAGGGCTTCCCGCCGCGGATCCCGTCCGGGACGGGCCCGAGGGCTTGCTCGACGCCGTCCTCGCGACCATGCTTTGACCGTCTTCGCCGATCGGTTACGATCGGCGCCCGCTCCGGCCAGGGGCGGTTGGGGGCGAGCGAGGGAGAGGGCTGCGGCGAATGGGGGCGAGGGGGGTTGCGCGCGTCGTGACGGTCGCGCTCGCCTGGGCATTGGTCGCTGCCGCGGGCGCCGGGGCCACGGACTTCGGCGCGAACGACGACACGGGCAAGTTCGAGCCCGACGCCGGCGCCTCGTTCTACCGCGAGATGGCGTCGATCGGGATGCGGGAGACCGTGATCACGGTTCGTTGGCTGCCGACCGATCCCCTGGGCCTCGGCGACCGTCCGTTGCTCGACCTCACCGTGGCGGCGGCACGCTCGGCCGGGCTCTCGGTCGTCTTCGCGGCGTACCCCTATCCGCCGCGTGAGGTCGCCGAGGGGCTCGCGCGGCCGGAGGCGTTCGGCGCCTGGCTCGCCGAGCTCGCGCGCCAGTATCCCGACGTCAGGCAGTTCGTCGTCGGCAACGAGCCGAACCAGCCCGCCTTCTGGCGCCCGCAGTTCGCGGGCGCGTCGCAGCTCTCGGCGAAGACGTTCGGCCCGTTCCTCGCCGCCGGCTACGACGCGTTGAAGGAGGTCGACCCGAGCATGACCGTCGTCGGCGTCGGCCTCTCGCCGCGCGGCAACGACCGCCCCTCGGCGCGCAGCAACGTGTCGACGTCACCCATGAGGTTCTTGCAGGCGCTCGGGGCGTGGTACCGCTCGAGCGGCCGTGAGAGGCCGCTGATGGACGGGCTGAGCTTCCATCCATACCCCAACCGGGCGACCGATCCGTTGAGCCGCGGCTACGCATGGCCGAACGCGGGGTTCGTGAACCTCGATCGCGTCAAGCAGGCGATCTGGGACGCGTTCGCGGGAACCGCGCAGTCGACCACCCTCGACGGGCTGCCGCTGTATCTCGACGAAGTGGGCTGGCAGGTCGACACGACCGGACGCGATGGGTACGAGGGCGACGAGAACGTGCCGGTCACGAACGAGGAGACGCAGGCCCTCGTCTACGGGGCGCTCGTGCGCGCAGCCGCATGTGACCCCGACGTCGCCGCCGTGAACCTCTTCGGCTTCCGTGACGACGCGCTGCGCACGGGATTCCAGGCCGGCCTGTTCCGCGCCGACGGGAGCGAGAGGGCGGCTCTCGGCGCCGTGCGCGACGCAATCGTCTCGCCGGGCTGCTCCGAGGGCATAGCCGCGAGGTGGCATCCCTCCCGGGCGGTGATCGGCGCGACCCGTCCGAACGTCCGACTCGTGGCCTCCTCCGTCGTCGTCGGCGTCAGGGCCGCCGAGGGCGCCTCCGTGCGCGTGTGCCTCCTGCGCGGGGCACACACGTTGTCGAGCGCGCGGCGCGCATTGGCGTCCCGGCCGACGCCGGTCGGAGTCTGCGTAGCCGGCGCCGTCGACGCGAACCGCCTCGCGACCTTCCGGCTCGTGCGTCGCCCTGGGCGGCAGACGCTTGCCGTCCGGCTGGCGGCGGACGCGAACGCGGCGCGCTCCTCCACGGCCGTACGTGCACTGCCGGGCTGCTTGACACCGAACATGTGTTCTGGCACGATCCGAACAGATGTTCGCTCGCGCCACACTCGTCCGGGTCGCGCTGCTCGCAATGGCGGCGCTCCTGCTCTGGGCGCTTTTCGCGGGTGAGGGCGGCGCCGGCGGGCCGGAGACGCACTATCGGGTGCGTGCGGGGGACACGCTGTGGTCGATCGCGCAGCGCACGTTTGCCGGCGACCCGCGCGAGGGGGTCTGGGAGCTGCGGGAGCGCAACTCGCTCGGCTCGTGGACGATCGTGCCCGGACAGATGCTCGTGCTTCCCTCCTGACGAAGTGCTCGCTCAGGCGGCTTCGTCCTGCCGGGCAGCACGTTGGACGGTGACGATGAAGACGTCTCCATGATCACGGACTTCGCTGACGGTCCACACTCGTGCGCGCAGGGTCGGCTTGTTCCCGAGCTTGGGGGACCGCTGCGGGTTGTCGGATATTGCGTTTCCGTCGGGGAGCTCGTAGAGGAGGCGTTCGGACGGCATCGGGCACTCCTTGACGGTGCTGGATTTGGTGCCCGCCGAGTCGTCAACGTGTAGGAAGCACTGAAGCCGGCGGGCGCGAGGGCTTACCCCGAGAGCGTGCTCGCTGAATCCACGAAAGATGCTTCGGCGGCGCGGAGGGCTGGGGAGGGGTTTCGACCGACCTCTCTCGAACGACCGCCACCCGGGGGATATCCCATGGCGAGAAGGCGGCGACATCTCCGATCACCCCCGCCGCGGCCGCGTACACTCGCCGCACCGGTCCCGACGCGCGCGGAGGTCGCCGTGGCGAGCGAACGCATCCTCGAGTTGCTCCACCGTCCCTCCGACCCGGCCGAGCACGAGGCGATCAGAGAGCTCTGGAAGGCGCACTCGATCGCGGAGGACAACCGTGACCTCCCCGGGCTGATCGCAACGCTGACCGAGGACTGCGTCTACACGGTCGCCGGGACGGGCGCCCGCTGGGAGGGTCACGATGGCGCCGCGCGGTTCTACACGGAGCTGCTGACCGCGTTCCCGGACATCCATTTCGATCTCGACTACATCGTGATCGGCCCACAGGGCGTCTGCGAGGAGGCGGTCGTGACTGCGACGCACGAGGGCCGCTGGCTCGGCCACGAGGCCTCCGGTGAGCGCCTCGAGTGGCGCAACGCGATCTTCTTTCCGTGGGACCCCACCGCCCGGAAGTTCAAGGGCGAGATGGTCTACACGGATCTCGCCCTCCCGGGCTGAGCCCAGCACGCGCCGTCCAACGGTTCGTCGTACCCGACCGCCCTCCCACCTGGTCACTGCGCGTACCGTCGAGAGGCCTCGGCGTCCGTGCCCGGCGTCCCGGCCGTGATCCGCGCGCCCCGCCCCGGCCGTCACACTGCCGGCACGATCCCGGCACACCCTCGTGGGTGATTTCGCGATAGCGTGACATCAGGGCACCCGGGGTGCCCCTGGGGCAGTTACGCGTGCTCCCGGCCCGGGCCGAATGGGGGGCGCGACCTCCGCCTCGGGCGCCGCGGACGGCGCGACGGCGCGAGACGCCTCGCGCACGGGGCTACGATCGGCGCCCGTGGACCTCGACCTCCTGTTCCTCGGCACGGCCGGCTCCGCGCCCACCGCCTCGCGTGGGACGTCGTCCACGCTCGTCAGGCGCGGCGGCGACCGGCTGCTCGTCGACTGCGGCGAAGGCACGCAACGTCAGCTGCTCCGCTCGGACGCGGGCCTGGTCGACCTCGAGCACGTGTTCCTGACGCACCTGCACGCGGATCACGTGCTCGGCCTGCCCGGGATGCTGAAGACGTTCGCGCTCCGCGGGCGTGAGCTCCCGATCGCGGTCTACGGGCCGCGAGGGACGTCTGCACTGCTCCAGGCGCTCGGGGTCGTGATCGGGCGGCTCACGTACGAGCTTCGGGTGGTCGAGCTCGAGCCGGGCGACGCGGTGGAGCGCGACGGGTACCGGCTCGTCCCGTTCGCCGTGAAGCACGGCGGCGCCGCGCTCGGCTACGCGCTGCGCGAGGACGGGCGGCCGGGGCGCTTCGACGTCGCCGCCGCGGACGCGCTCGGCGTGCCCGACGGGCCGGCTCGCGGGGCGCTCCAGCGGGGGGAGGAAGTCGATCTGTCGGACGGCCGGACGGTGCGCCCGGAAGACGTGCTCGGGCCGCCTCGCCGCGGCCGCTCCGTCGTCCTGACGGGCGACACCGCCCCTGCCGCATCCGTCGTCGAGGCCTCGACCGGTGCGGACGTGCTCGTCCACGAGGCGACGTTTCTCGCGGACGAGCGGGCGCGCGCCCGAGAGACCGAGCACTCGACCGCGGGCGAGGCGGCGCTCGTCGCGCGCGAGGCCGGTGTGCTGCTGCTTGCGCTCACGCACGTCTCCGCCCGGTACGCGGGCTCGGAGGTCGAAGAGGAGGCGCGGCAGCTCTTCCCGGAGACCGTCGTGCCGCGCGACTTCGACGTGATCGAGGTACCGCTGCCCGAGCGCGGGCCACCCGAGCTCGTCCGGCGGGGCGGCAGACGCGAGCGTGCCCAGGATGTAGGGTCCAGCGCATGACGGCGCTCGTGCAGGTCGCGATGGCGGGCAGCGTCGACGAGGCCGAAGAGCTCCAGTCCCTGCTCACGCGGGCCGGGATCTCCGCGACGCTCGAGCGGGCCGTGGAGGAGCATCCCGAGCAGCACGGCGACGTCCCCGTGCGACTGCTCGTCGCATCCGACGAGCTGGACGCCGCGCGCGACGCGATCGAGGCCCTCACGGAGCCGGACGACCCGTTCCCCGGCTGAGCGCGCGGCCGGGCGACACGGCTACCGCGGCGTGAAGACGATCGTCGTCGAGCCCGCGTAGCCGTCGGTCTGCAGCTCGAAGCCACAGGCGTGCGTGCCGTCCGCGTACGGAGGCGTGGGGATGCGATGGATCGCCGACTGGCCGGCCGGCGTCTCGAGGGTCGCCACCTGGAGCCCGTCGACGTACGCGCGGATCGGGTCGCCGGACTTCCCCAGGATCGTCACGTCGAGCGTCCCCGGCCGGCAGGCGTAGACCGTGACCTGCGCGCGGCCCGTGAAGTCGCCGTTCGGCAGGAAGCCCGCGCGGCTCCAGAGGGCGCGAACCGGCTTTTCTGGGCGCCAGGCGAGGAGCCCCGGGACCTCGGCGTCCCCGGCCGCATGGTCCGCCACACGCTCGCCCGCGAGCGTCAGTCCGTCGGGCGCGACGACCACCGCCCGCACGAGCGTCCGCCCCTCGGCCGTCCGCAGCACGCCGTCGTCGCCGATCTCCACCGTCGTGGTCTCCGGCGGGAACGGCACGTCCGTCTGCGCGAGACGGAGCACTTCGCGGAGCGACCGGTTCCAGAACACCGTTCGCGCCACGGAGGTCCAGCTCCGGTCTCCCGTGGCGAGCAGGGACGCGCCGGCGAGCCCGGCGTCGTCGATCCAGCGCGGCGGCGCCGAGCCGATCGTCGCGCGCCGCTCGTGCTCCGACGCGTCGGCAATGCGCCGGGCGGTGTCGGCCGAGACCAGCGCGAGTCCGACGCCGACGATCGCTGCGGTGACCCACGCGAGCCGCCGGGGGAGGAAGAGGACGAGCGCGCCCGCCGCCAGCGCCGCCGCGACGAGCGCGAGGCGCTCGGCGCCCTCCGAGCCGAGGCGCGCGAGCGGCGCGGGCGTGAGCGTGTTGACGAGCGAGCCGGGTGAGACGAGCTGGTCGAGCGGGACGAGCGCCGCGAGCAGGACGAGCGCGGCCCAGGTGGCGCCGACCACAGGATACTCGCGCGGCGCCCCCCGAGCGATCCAGGCGCAGAGCGCGATCGCGAGGAGCGGCAGGAGGGTGAGGAGGTACCGCTCGGCGATCGCCCCGACGTAGACGGACGAGAAGAGGCCCACCTGGACGACGAGCAGTGCCGCGTACGCCAGGGAAGTCGCGACGTAGGCGCGAAGCCGTGGATCGTCGTCGCGGCGCGAGAACGAGCGGCCGGCGAGCGCGGCGAACGCCAGCACGGGGAGCCCGAGCCCGAGCACGGCGACGTCGAAGCCGTGCCACAGGATCTCGCCGAGCCCCCGACCTGCCACGGGCGCGCTCTCCCCGACCGGGGTGTAGGCGCCGAGCACGCTCCGTCGCGTCAGCTCACCGCCGGTCGCGAGGACGACGACGCCGACGAGCAGGACGACCGCGACCGAGGCGAGGCCGAGACCCAGGAGCGGGCGGAGGCGACGTCGATCGCGCGCGGCGAGGGCCTCGAGCAGGGCGGCGAGCACGAAGGCGGGGAGGAGGACGAGCGCCTGGAGCCGTACCGCCGCCGCCGCCGTCGTCCAGGCAGCGAAGACGCCGTAGCGCCAGGTCGACGGCTCCTCGAGCGCCCGCGCGAGCATCAGGAGCGCGACCGTGACGACCAGGAGGGACAGCGGCTCCGTCATCAGGAAGCCCGCGTAATGGAGCGCGGGCGCGGCGAGCGTGAGCGCGGCCGCCGCGAGCGCCCAGCCGGGGGTCGCGAGCCTGCGCGCCCACAGAAACGTCGGCACGGCGACGAGCGACATCGCGAGCGACTGGAGCAGGCGCGCCCACTGGATCCCGTCCGCGAGGCCGAAGGCCCGGAGCGGCAGGCCCACGAGCGCGGGCGTGAGGACGCTGTAGTACGGGGCGTCGAAGCCGCGCATGGTGAGCGTCCCGTGCGACCAGAGCGACTCGCCGATCATCCCGTAGACCATCTCGTCGGGGGCGATCCACGGCGTCGTGAACGTCTGGGCGACCGCGAAGCGGATGACGGTCGACGCCAGGACGAGCCCCGCGACGCAGAGCGCGACGAGGGACACCCGCCGGGCGTGCGGCCGGTCCACGGCGACGGTGCGCGAGCCGGTCAGGGCCGCGTCCTCACGCTGCGGGGTCAGCGCGGTGTCAGCTTCGTCGCTCATCGTCGTCCTCGCACGTCGTACGAGGACGGTAGACTCGCACGCGTCCCTTTAACCCGGTCCAGCGAGGCCGGAAAGGAGCGATCGGTGGAGAACGGCCACTCCGCGCCCCTCACGAGGCGCGAGATCCTCGATGCAGACGCTCTCGGGCGCACGCTCGCGCGCCTCGCGCACGAGCTGATCGAGCGAAACGCGGACGTCGCCGGCCTCGCCCTCGTCGGGATCCACACGCGCGGCGTGCCTCTCGCACGGCGTCTGCGCGAGCTCGTCGGCGAGCGCAGCGGCGCCGAGCCGCTGCTCGGCGCGGTCGACATCTCGTTCCACCGCGACGACGTCCTCGTCCGCGCGGGCGGTGCGCCGCTCCGCGCCCAGCCGCTCGTCCGCGGCACCGAGCTCGACTTCCCGCTCGAAGGCCGCACCTGCGTGCTCGTCGACGACGTGCTGTTCACCGGCCGCACCATCCGCGCGGCGATCGACGCCTTGCTCGAGTACGGCCGTCCCGACCGCGTGCAGCTCGCGGTGCTCGTCGACCGCGGCCACCGCGAGCTGCCGATCAGGCCCGACTACGTCGGCAAGAACCTCCCGACCGCGCTCGAGGAGCGCGTACGCGTGGAGCTGGAGGAGACGGACGGCGCAGACCGCGTGGTGCTCGAGCACGTCCCGGGAGTGGAGTCGTGAGCCGCGAGCTCCGCCGACACGTGCTCGGCGTCGGCGACCTGACGCGCGGCGACGCCGAGCGCCTCCTCGACACCGCGCGCGCGCTCGAGCGCACGCTCGACCGGGAGGTGAAGAAGCTGCCGGCGCTCCGCGGGCGGCTCGTCGTGAACCTCTTCTACGAGGCCTCGACCCGGACGCTCGCGAGCTTCGAGCTGGCGGCGAAACGGCTCTCTGCCGACACCATGACGATTCGCTCCTCGGGCTCCTCGGTCGACAAGGGCGAGTCGCTGCGGGACACGTCCCTCACGCTTGCCGCATACGACCCGGACGTCGTCGTCGTCCGCCACCCGCAGATCGGCGCGGCCGCTCTCGTCGCGTCGGCGACCGAGGCCCACGTCGTGAACGCCGGCGACGGGAAGCACCAGCACCCGACGCAGGCACTGCTCGACCTGTTCACGATCCGCGAGGCGCTCGGGCGGCTCGAGGGCGTCACGGTCGCGATCGTCGGGGACGTCCTGCACTCGCGCGTCGCTCGGTCGCTCGTCGAGGCGCTGCTCCTCGTCGGCGCGGAGCCGGTGCTCGTCGCTCCTCCGACGCTCCTGCCGCGCGGGATCGAGGAGATGGGCTGCGAGGCGACGACCTCGATCGAGGCGCTCGCGGACGTGGACGTCGTCTACGTCCTGCGCATGCAGTCAGAGCGGATGCAGGCGGGCGCCGCGTTCGTGCCGTCGCTCCGCGAGTACACGGCGCTCTACGGGATCACGCCCGAGCGCGTCCGGCCGGGCCAGCTCGTGATGCACCCTGGCCCGATGAACCGGGGGATCGAGATAGACCCGCGCGTCGCCGACTCCGGTGCGTCCCTCGTCACGACGCAGGTCCGCTCCGGGCTCGTCGTGCGGATGGCAGTGCTCTACGACCTGCTCACCGCCCCGGGGCTCCACGTCGCCGCGACCGCGCTGGAGGTCGCGTGACCCTCGTCTGCCGCAACGGGCGCCGTGACTCGCTGACGATCCGCGCGCGGCTCCTCGACCCCGGGGAGGGGCTCGACGCGCAGGGCGCCGTGACGGTCGAGGACGGGATCGTCACCGCGGTCGAAGCAGGGCCCGCGGCGCCGGCGAGCCTGGTGCTCGCGCCGGCCTTCGTCGATCCCCATGTCCATCTGCGCACGCCGGGGCGCGAGGACGAAGAGACGATCGCGTCCGGTACGGAGGCCGCCGCGGCCGGTGGGTACTGCGCGATCGTCGCGATGCCGAACACCGAGCCGGTGGTCGACACGGCGTCCGTCCTCCAGGCGCTCGTCGAGCGCGCCCGCGAGGAGGCGCTCGTGCCGACGGGGTTCACGGCGGCGATCTCGAAAGGCCAGCGCGGCGAGGAGCTGACGGAGATGGCGGAGCTCGCCGCGGCCGGGGCCCTCGCGTTCACGGACGACGGCAGGCCCGTCGCCTCTCCGCAGCTGATGCGCCGTGCGCTCGCGTACAGCGCGGTCGCCGGGCGGCCGCTCGCCCTCCATTGCGAGGAGCCGACGCTGACGCAGGGGGGCCACATGCACGAGGGCGCCGTCTCGGCGGAGCTCGGGCTGGGCGGCTGGCCCTCCGTCGCGGAGACGCTGATGGTCGAGCGCGATCTGGCGCTCGCCGCCTACGAGGGCAGGCCGCTGCACCTGCAGCACCTCTCCGCGCGAGGGTCGGTCGACGCCGTGCGCCGCGCGCGGCTCGCCGGGGTCGCGGTGAGCGCCGAGGCGAGCCCGCATCATCTCTGCGCGACGGACGAGCGCCTCCGCACGCTCGACCCGAACCTGAAGATGAACCCGCCGCTCCGGACGGAGGACGACCGGCGTGCGCTCGTCGAGGCGCTGCTCGACGGCACGATCGACTGCGTGGGCACCGACCACGCTCCCCACGCGCGCCAGGAGAAGGACGTGCCGTTCGAGGAGGCGCCGTTCGGGGTGACCGGGCTCGAGACCGCCTTCGCAGTGCTGCATACGGAGCTCGTTCGCGAGGGCGACGTGCCGCTTGTGACGCTGCTCGAGCGGATGTCGGCCGGGCCGGCGCGCGCCCTCGGCCTGCCCGTCCCGCGGATCGCAGTCGGCGAGCCCGCGAACCTCGTGCTCCTCGACCTCGACGCCGGGTGGACGGTGCGGGAGGATCGATTCCGGTCGCGCTCGGCGAACTCCTGGCTGCTCGGTCGGACGCTCGTCGGCGCGGTGGTGAAGACGGTGGCGGACGGCCGCGTGGTGTTCGACGCATGAGCCGTAGGCTCGACGGAGGCGACCCAACCGGCGTAGGCTCGACGGAGCCGGTCAGGGAGCGAAGGCGGCGACTTCGCCGCCGTCGTAGCGGGGAAGGAGCGGAGGTGCCGGCTTTGCCGGCGCCGGAGCGGGCATGAGCGGCCCCACTGGCTATCTGCTCCTAGAGGACGGCACCGTGTACCGCGGCCGCTCGGTCGCGGCCGGCGGCGCCGCGTTCGGCGAGGCGGTCTTCACCACGGGCATGACGGGGTACCAGGAGACCGTCACCGACCCGAGCTACGCCGAGCAGCTCGTCTGCTTCACCGCGCCGATGGTTGGCAACTACGGGGTCGACGACGCGCGGCTGGAATCGCAGGCGCCGCACGCGCGCGCGGTCGTGATGCGGCGCCTCGGAGGAGAGGAGTGGGCGCTCTGGCTCGCGGAGCAGGGCGTCGTCGCGCTCGACGAGGTCGACACGCGTGCACTGACGCTGCGGCTCCGGGACGAGGGCGCCATGCGTGCCGCCGCCGTTGCCGACGAGAAGGCGCTCCCCGTCGCCGAGGCGCTCGCCCGGGTCAGTGCCCAGCCGCCGATGGAGGGAGCGGCACTCGTCGCGCAGGTGTCGACGCCCGTCGCCTACGTCGCCGAGGAGGACGGCGACGTACAGGTGGCGCTCGTCGACTACGGCGCGAAGCGCTCGATCGTCAGGAGGCTCTCCCGCGCGGGCGCCGCAGTGACCGTCTTCCCGCACGTCTGCGACCCCGACGAGCTCGCCACCTACGACGGGGTCCTGCTCTCGAACGGGCCTGGCGACCCTGCGCCGCTCGTCGAGGAGACCGGCGTCGTGCGGTCGATCCTCGGCCGCGTCCCCGTGCTGGGGATCTGCCTCGGGCACCAGCTGCTCGGCCTCGCGACCGGCCACGAGACGGTGAAGCTGCCGTTCGGCCACCGCGGCGCGAACCATCCGGTGCTCGACCGGCGCAGCGGGCGCGTGCTCGTCACGAGCCAGAACCACGGGTTCGCCGTGGCGCCCGAGGAGGGAACCGAGGCGACGCACGTGTCTCTCTACGACGGCACCGTCGAGGGCTTCGACTTCCCGGAGCTCGGCGCCGCGAGCGTGCAGTTCCACCCCGAGGCGGGTCCCGGCCCGCACGACGCGTGGCCCGTGCTGGAGGGCTGGGTCGAGAGCCTGCGGGAGTCGCGTGCCCGCTAGGCGCGACCTCCGCTCGATCTGCGTGATCGGCTCGGGCCCGATCGTGATCGGCCAGGCGTGCGAGTTCGACTACGCCGGCTGCCAGGCGCTGAAGGTCCTGCGGGAGGACGGCTACCGCACGATCGTCGTCAACTCGAACCCGGCGACGATCATGACCGATCCCGGCTTCGCCGACCGGACGTACATCGAGCCGCTCGACCTCGGCGGCCTGGCCGACGTCCTCCGCCGGGAGCGGCCCGACGGCCTGCTCCCGACGCTGGGCGGCCAGACGGCGCTCAACCTCGCGGTCGCGCTCGCCGAGGACGGTGTGCTCGACGACCTCGGCGTCGAGCTCCTCGGGGCGAGCGTCGACGTGATCCGCCGCGCCGAGGATCGCGAGCTCTTCCGCGAGGCGGTGCAAGGCTGCGGGCTCGCCGTCCCCGAGTCGCGGATCGTGGAGTCGCTCGACGACCTCGACGGCAGCCTCGTGCCCGCCGTCGTCCGGCCCGCGTTCACGCTCGGCGGCCACGGAGGGGGGTTCGCGGACGACGTGGACGGGCTGCGCCGCCAGGTGGAGCGGGGCCTCGCCGAGTCGCCGATCGGCCAGGTCCTCGTCGAGGAGTCGATCCGCGGCTGGGACGAGTTCGAGCTCGAGGTGATCCGCGACCGGGCGGACAACGTCGTCATCGTCTGCTCGATCGAGAACCTCGACCCGATGGGGGTGCACACGGGCGACTCGGTCACCGTCGCACCGCAGATGACGCTCTCCGACGAGGCCTACCAGGAGCTGCGCGACGCGGCCGCCGCCGTGATCCGGGCCGTCGGCGTCGAGACGGGCGGCTCGAACATCCAGTTCGCGCGGAGCCGCGAGACGGGCGCGCTCCGTCTGATCGAGATGAACCCGCGTGTCTCGCGCTCCTCCGCGCTCGCCTCGAAGGCGACGGGCTACCCGATCGCCAAGGTCGCCGCGAAGCTCGCGGTCGGCTACACGCTGGACGAGATCCCGAACGACCTCACGAAGACCACGCCGGCGAGCTTCGAGCCGACGCTCGACTACGTCGTCGTCAAGTTCCCACGCTTCGCCTTCGAGAAGTTCCCGGGAGCGGACGCGTCGCTCGGCACGCAGATGAAGTCCGTGGGGGAGGCGATGGGGATCGGACGGACGTTCAGCGAGGCCTTCCTCAAGGCGTTCGGCTCGCGGGAGCTCGATCCCGGCTCGCCGACGCCCTGGGCGACGATCGACGACCTCCCCGAAGGCCTCCACCCGTGGTTCGTCGAGCAGCTCGAGGCGGCGAAGCGGGAGCTCCGCACGGGCGACATCCGCCGCGCGAAGCGGGCGGGCTGGGGCGACGACGCGATCGGGGCGGCGTGGGGCACGTCGGGCGACGACGTGCGCCGGACCCGCTACGCGCGGGGGATCCGTCCGGCCTACCGCCGGGTCGACTCCTGCGGCGGCGAGGTCGAGGCGGCCTCGAACTACTTCTACTCGACCTGGGGCGAGGAGGACGAGACGCCGCCGACCGGGGACGCGCCCCGCGTCGTGATCCTCGGCTCCGGGCCGAACCGGATCGGGCAGGGGATCGAGTTCGACTACTGCTGCGTCCACGCGGTGCAGACGTTCCGGGCGCTCGGCTACGAGGCCGTGATGGTCAACTGCAACCCCGAGACCGTCTCGACCGACTACGACACCTCCGACCGGCTCTACTTCGAGCCGCTCTCGCCGGAGGAGGTGCTCGCGGTGCTCGATCGCGAGCAGCCCGTGGGGGTCGTGACGCAGTTCGGCGGCCAGACGCCCCTGCGGCTCGCGCGCCACATCGAAGCCGCCGGTTACCGGATCCTCGGCACGCCGCACGCGGCGATCGACCTCGCGGAGGACCGCGAGCGCTTCGGCGCGCTCGCACGCGAGCTCGGCGTCCGCTGCCCGCCCTGGGCGACGGTGCAGGGGGAGGAGGAGGCGCTCGCGGCCGCCCGCGAGATCGGCTACCCGGTGCTCGTGCGGCCGTCGTACGTGCTCGGCGGGCGCGCGATGCGGATCTGCGACGACGAGCGGGACCTCGGCGCGGCGATGGCGGCGGTCTCCGGGCCGGTGCTCGTCGACCGGTTCGTCGAGAACGCGATCGAGATCGACGTCGACGCGCTGTGCGACGGCGACGACGTGTTCGTGGCGGCCGTGATGCAGCACGTCGAGGAGGCGGGTGTCCACTCCGGTGACTCGTCCTGCGTCCTGCCGGCCCAGTCGCTGACGCTCGCGAACGCGCTCGAGGTCGAGCACGTCGTCCGCCGGCTCGGCCCGGCGCTCGGCGTGGTCGGGCTGCTCAACGTCCAGCTTGCGATCGCGGACTCCACCGTCTACGTCCTCGAGGCGAACCCACGGGCCTCGCGCACCGTCCCGTTTGCGAGCAAGGCGATCGGGCTGAACCTCGTCGAGGCGGCGTGCCGTCTCGCGCACGGCGAGCGGCTCGAGTCGCTCGGCCTGCGCACGCCGCGGCCCTCGGAGGTGAGCGTCAAGGCGGCCGTGCTGCCGTTCGCGCGCTTCCCCGGCGCCGACCCGGTGCTCGGCCCGGAGATGCGCTCGACCGGCGAGGTGATGGCCACCGCGTCGGACCTGCCGACCGCGTTCGCGAAGGCCGAGCGCGCGGCCGGCCGGCCGCTGCCGACCTCGGGCGTCGCGTTCCTCTCGGTGCGGGACGGCGACAAGCCGAGCATCGCGCCGATCGCAGCGGCGCTCGCGGGGCTCGGCTTCGAGCTCGTCGCGACGGCCGGGACCGCGCGGACGCTCCGCGCCGCGGGGCTCGACGTCGACGAGGTGGGGAAGGTGGCGGACGCCGGCGACGGCGAGCAGACGGTGGTCGACCTGATCCGCGAGCGCCGCTGCGATCTCGTCGTGAACACGCCGCAGGGCTCGGGGGCCCGGGCCGACGGGTACCTGATCCGTGAGGCCGCCCTCGTCGCCCGCGTGCCGTGCGTGACGACGGTCTCGGGCGCCGCCGCTGCCGTCCACGCGATCGCGAACGCCCGCGCGGAGTCGACCCTCTCGCTCCAGGAGCGCCTCGCGGCGGTGGGTGCGTGAGCACGCTCTCGTCGAATCCACACGACGCGAGGTGACCCGTGCGGCGTGAACGGCTCACGGTGCGCGCGAACGAAGCGGTAGGGCCGTACGCCCTCCTTCGCCTCGCTCGAGGCGGGCTCGACACGGGCACGCCGGGGCAGTTCTTCATGCTCGAGGCGCCGGGCCGCCCGCTGCCGCGGCCGTTCAGCCTTTGCACCGCGCCTACCGGGGAGCTCGGCTTCCTGGTCGAGGCGCTCGGGCCGGGGACGACGGCGATCGCCGCGCTCGGCGTGGGGGACGAGATCCACGTCACGGGGCCGCTCGGGCGCGGCTTCGACCTCGAGGTGGCGCGCCCGGTGCTCGTCGGTGGAGGGATCGGCGTCGCGCCGTTCCCGTTCCTCTCGGAGCGCCTCGGCGCGCCGCCGGCGATCCTCGGCTTCAGGACCGCCTTCCACGCCGAGGCGGCAGCGCTCGTGCCGAACGCGACGGTCGTGCTCGACCCCGTGCTCGTCACCGAGGCATTGCCGTCGGAACCGAGCGACGTGCTCGCCTGCGGCCCGGAGCCCATGCTGGACGCGCTCGCCCGGCTCGTCCCGGGGGCACAGCTCGCCCGCGAGGCGCCGATGGCGTGCGGCTACGGCGCCTGCTACGGCTGCGTCATCGAGTGGAACGGCCGCTACGCCCGTCTCTGTCTGGAGGGGCCTGTCGTACGTGGGGGAACCCATGGTTCCCCCACGGGCCCCCTCCTTCCTGTTTCTGGAACACACGACCGCACCTGGGCTCCCGCCGGGCAAAGCCCGGCTCCGCCCGCGAAGGCAAGTGCCACCGACAACGCTGTAAAGACGCGAGAATCCGCGTGAGCGTCCCGATTCTCAACGCGTCGGGCTGCCTCGACGCACTCGCGGCGCCCGACGTCGCCCGGGCGCTCGACGCGTTCGTGACGAAGACGATCACCCCCGAGCCGCGCGAGGGGAACCCGCCCGTGCGGATCGCGGAGACCGAGCACGGGATGCTCAACTCGATCGGCCTCCAGGGGCCCGGGATCCACGCGTTCGTCGCGAGCCACCTGCCGCGGCTTCGGGCGCTCGGAGTCGACCTGTGGGTCTCCGTCGGCGGGTTCGCCGCCTCCGACTTCACGCGCTGCTGTGAGCTCCTCGACGACGAGGAGGCGGTCTCCACGATCGAGCTGAACCTCTCGTGCCCCAACGTGGAGGAGGCGCCCGAGACGTCGGCGGAGCTCGTCGCCGCCGCGCGAGCGGCGACGAAAAAGCCGCTCTATGCGAAGCTTTCCCCGGCGCAGTGGGACGTCGCCTCGGGTGCGCGCGCCGTCGTCGAGGCGGGGGCCGACGGGCTCTCCCTCGTGAACACGATCCGCGGGCTCGCGCTCGACCCCGTGACGCTCCGCCCGCGTCTCGCACGCGCCCTCGGGGGCTACTCGGGCGAGGCGCTGCGGCCCATCGCGCTCGCGTGCGTGTACGCCTGCGCGGGCGCCGTCGACGTCCCGATCGTCGGCATGGGCGGAGTCTCGACGGGGCTCCAAGCGCTGGAGCTCGTCGCGGCAGGCGCGACCGCCGTCGCCCTCGGCACGATCCTCTTCTCGGACCCCTTCGCACCGACCCGCGTGCGCGAGGAGCTACGGGCCGAGGCTGCCGCCCGAGGGTTCGACAACCCGCTCGACGCCTGGTCGACTGCTGTTGTCGGATCGGAAAAATACCTGCAAATCGGCTTTAACGGTACTGCTTGATTCGCGCCCGCAGCTTGCTAGACTCGTCCGCTCAATGGTCACGTCGAAGACGCACGCCCAGGCACCCGCCCGCTCGCTCGACCAGCGGATGGAAGCCCTCCAGCGTGCGAACGACATTCGCGTCCGGCGTGCGCAGCTGAAGAGGGACCTGAAGGACGGCCGTGTCCAGATCGAGTCGATCCTGCTCGACCCTCCCGAGTACGTCTCGACCGCGAAGGTCTTCGACATGCTGATGGCCGTCCCGAAGTTCGGTCGCGTCAAGGCGGCGCGGCTTCTGAACCAGTGTCGGATCAGCCAGTCGAAGACCGTGGGCGGGCTCTCCGAGCGCCAGCGCGCGGAGCTCGTCAACCTGTTCAACCACAGGTGAGCTCCCGCCGCCGGCAGCGGCGAGGCCGGCGCCCCGCATGAGCGAGTCGAGCCCGGTGTTCGTCGTCACGGGGCCTTCGGGCGCCGGCAAGGGCACGCTGATCCGCGCGCTGGTCGAGCGGATCCCCGGGCTCGAGGTGGCGGTCTCCGCCACGACCCGCCCGCAGCGCCCGGGCGAGACGGACGGGACCGAATACTGGTTCCTGACGGACGAGGAGTTCACGCGCCGCGTTGACGAGGGCGGCTTCCTCGAGTGGGTCGAGTACGTCTCCCGCAAGCGCTACGGCACGCTGCGCTCCGAGATCGAGCGGATCGCGGCGAACGGCCACGTCTGCGTGCTCGAGCTCGAGCTCGAGGGCGCCCTGCGCGTCCAGGAGGAGTCGCCGGCCGCGTGCACGATCTTCATCGCCGCGGACGTGGCGGAGCTCGAGCGCCGCCTCCGCGAGCGGGCGACCGAGTCGACCGGCGAGATCGAGGACCGGATCTCCCTCGCGCGCAACCAGCTCGAGCAGGCGCACCGGTTCCGCTACATGGTGCGGAACGACGACGTCGTCCGTGCGAGCGAGGTGCTCGCCGCGATCGTCGAACGCGAGCTGGTGCTTGCGACCGTGAGCTCGTCCGCGTCCGGCGGCGGCCAGACCGAGCGGGCCTAGGACGCAGGGAGCCCCGATACCAGAAGGTATCGGGGCGGCTGAGGACGACGGCACGCGACGTGTCTGGCGGTCGACGGGCGTGCCTCTGCACTCGCGGTCGCACGCACGCGCTTGCAGGTACCATGCTCCGCCGATGATCGAGCCGCGCATCGACGAGCTCCTTTCGCAGACGCAGGCCGACGGCGAGGCGCCGTCGCGCTACGCGCTCGTGATCGTGTCCGCGAAGCGCGCGCGGCAGATCAACAACTATCACCACCAGCTCGGCGAGGGCATGGGCCTCGAGGACGCGCCGCCGCCGCTCGTGGAGTCGCGCTCGAAGAACTACCTCACGATGGCAATGGAGGAGATCGCGCGCGGCAAGCTCGCGTTCTCCTACAGCGCGGCGCAATAGCTTGCTCGCGAAGCGGGGTTCGGCAGAAGCCGAATCCCGCCGCTTGATCCCCGCCTGCGCCGGGGCACATCCCTGAAGGCGCCCGCATTCGCGGTCGCAACTGCCTCGGCCGCACGATCGCGGGGCCGCCGCCGGGCACAATGTGCCCGTGGCGCGCGTCTTCGTGGGGGTCACCGGCGGCATCGCCGCGTACAAGGCGTGCGAGCTCGTCCGGCTGCTCGTCCGCGCAGGCCACGACGTCACGCCGATCACGACCGAGGGCGCCGAGCGGTTCGTCGCCGCGCGCACGTTCTGGGCGCTCGCCCGCAAGGAACCGCCTGCCGACCCGTATCCGCATCTCGCCACGGCGGACGTGCTCGTCGTCGCCCCTCTTACCGCGAACACGCTCGCGCGGCTCGCGCACGGCCTCGCGGACGACCTGTTGACGGAGACGGCACTCGCGCATCGGGGCCCGCTCGTCCTCGCGCCGGCGATGAACACCGCGATGTGGGAGCACCCCGCGACGCAGGCGAACCTCGCGCTCGTCGTCGGGCGCGGCGCCGAGGTCGTCGGCCCGGGGGAGGGGGAGCTCGCGGAAGGGCTCGTCGGCGCCGGCCGGATGACCGAGCCCGCGGAGATCGTCGCGCGGGTCGAGTCATTGCTGGCTCCGCCCGCGCGCAGCTCTCCGCTGGCCGACCGTCAGGTGATCGTCACGGCGGGTGGGACGCGCGAGCCGCTCGACCAGGTGCGGTTCGTGGGCAACCGCTCGTCGGGGAGGATGGGCGTGGCGCTCGCCGAGGCTGCCCGCGAGCGAGGTGCGCGGGTGACGATGCTCGCCGCGAACCTCCAGGTGCCCGCGCCTCTCGGTGTGGAGGTCGTCGCCGCGCCGACGGCGGCAGACCTCCGCCGTGAGGCGCTGGCCCGCGGCGAGGCGGACGTCGTCCTGATGGCTGCTGCCGTCTCCGACTACCGCCCGGCGGAGGCACTCGCCGGGAAGCGGCCGAAGGACGGCGACGCCTGGACGGTCGACCTCGTCCCGACCGCGGACGTCGCGCGGGCGCTCGGCGCGGCGAGACGCGAGGGGCAGGTGCTCGTCGCCTTCGGCGCGGAGAGCGGGGAGGACGGTCTTGCGCGCAAGCGAGCGATGCTGACCGACAAGAACGTCGATCTCGTCGTCTACAACGACGTGGGCCGCGACGACGTCGGCTTCGAGTCGGAGGACAACGAGGTCGTGCTCGTCTCGCACGACGGCGAGCGGACCGTGGCGAAGGCACCCAAGCGCGTGATCGCGGGTGCCATCCTCGACGAGGTCGAGCGCCTGCTCGAGGAGCGGTCGTGAGCGAGGGGGCGGCGCCGCTCGAGGCGGCCGGCCCGGAGGAGGCGTCCGCGCTCGCGGGACGCGTCGTCCAGAACCTCGCCTCCGCGCTGCACGCGGCCCCCGAGACCCTGCGGCTCCCGCTCCTCTGCCTTCTCTCCGAGGGACATGTCCTCGTGGAGGACGTCCCGGGAGTGGGGAAGACGGTGCTTGCGAAGGCGCTCGCCCGCTCGCTCGAGCTCCACTTTCAGCGGGTGCAGTTCACGCCCGACCTGCTGCCGGCGGACGTCACGGGCGTGAACGTCTTCGACCGACCGAGCGGCTCGTTCCAGTTCCGTCCGGGCCCCGTCTTCGCGAACGTCCTGCTCGTCGACGAGATCAACCGGGCCTCGCCGAAGACCCAGTCGGCGCTGCTCGAGGCGATGCAGGAGACGCAGGTGACTGTCGACGGCGAGACCCACCCGCTCGACCGGCCGTTCCTCGTGATCGCCACCCAGAACCCTGTCGAGTACGAGGGCACGTACCCACTGCCCGAGGCCCAGCTCGACCGCTTCGCCGTGCGGATGGCGATCGGCTACCCGCCCGACGCCGACGAGGCGCGGATGCTCGCCGAGCAGACGACCGAGCCGCCGCTCGAGCACCTGCGGCCCGTCGCCGCGCACGCGGAGCTGCTCGACGCGATCGAGGCGGCACGGCGAGTCCACGTCGAGGAGAGCGTCAACCGCTACGTCGTCGCTCTGCTGCGCCACACACGTGAAAGCCGCAGGCTCGCGCTGGGAGGCAGCCCGCGCTCCGGCATCGCGCTTCTCCGGCTCGCGAAGGCGCGGGCGCTCACCGAGCGGCGCGACTTCGTCGTGCCGGAAGACGTCCAGGCGCTCGCGCGGCCGGTGCTCGCGCACCGCCTGATCCTCGCGCCGGAGGCCCGGGCGACCGGTGTGACCGCCGACGAGATCGTCACCGAGGCACTCGACTCGACTCCGGCACCGGTTTGAGCGTCGTTCGCCTTCGGCTCACTCCCTTGGGGGAAACCGTGTTTCCCCCACGAGCCCCCTTCTCCTGGAAGACGTGGGGAACCTCCCGGCTCCCCACACCCCTCCCCGCTCATGGGCCAACCCCGGTTGGCCAATGAGCGACCGCCCGCGCACCGGCGGCGGGAAGGTCGTCGGCGGCGTGGGCGCGCTCGCGGTCGGCGTCGTCGTCGCGGCCTGGGCCGTCGGCGCGACCGCGCTCGCGATCCTCGGCGTCGGGCTCGCGCTCGCCGCGCTTCTCGCACGCGCGTGGACGTGGCTCGCGGCGGCCGGCCTCGCCGTCGAGCGGCTGCCGGCGACGGCCCCCAGCGTCGAAGGAGAGCCGCTGCGCCTCGAGGTCGTGCTCCGCGGTCGCGCGTGGCTGGCCTCGCGGATCGAGCTCCACGACCGGGTCGGTCCGCTGGGCGAGCGGCGGGTCGCGCTCGGCGCGCGAGGACGCACCCAGCTCGTCGTCGCACGTGCGCCGCGAGGGCGCTACCAGCTCGGCCCCGGCCGCCTGCTCGTGGACGACCCGCTCGGCTTGAGCAGGATCGAGCTGACCGTGCCCGCGGCAGGCGCGGTGCTCGTGCGCCCGCGCGTGCCCCAGCTCGGCTTGCTCTTCAGCGAGGCGGGCAGCCGCGGGGAGGGCGGGCGCCGCCAGCCCGTGCGGCGCCCGAGCGGGCTCGAGCCCCACGGAGTGCGTGAGTACGTCGAGGGGGAGCCGCTTCGCGCGGTGCACTGGCCGACGTCGGCGCGACGGGGGCAGCTCATGGTGCGCGAGCTCGAGGACGCGCCGAGGGACAGCGTGGCCGTCGTGCTGGACGTCGAGCGGACGGCTGTTGCCGGCACGCCCGGAGACTCGAGCCTCGACGAGGCAGTGCGCGCGGCCGCGGGGCTCGTGCGCGCCCACGCGGCCCGGGCGCGGGGGGCGCTGCTCGTGATCGGGGCGCCCGCGCCGGACATCCATCGCGTGCGCACCCTCGGGGCGGAATGGGAGCGGGCGCTCGACGCGCTCGCCGCCGTCGAGGGGATCGACGGCACGCCGCTCGTCTCGCTCGTCGCCCCGCGCGGCGCGATGGCGACGGTGGCCGAGCTGGTCGTCGTGACCGCACGCCCGGAGGTGGTGGCGGACGCGCTCGTCGCGCGGGCGGCCACGGGGCGCATCCCGGCGCTCGTCGCGGTCGACGCGCCGACGTACGCGGGGAAGGCCCCGGCGGGTCCCTCGCCGGCCCTCCTGCGGCTCGCGGCCGCCGGCGCCCCGGTCGCGGTGCTGCGCCACGGAACGTCGCTCGAGGACGCGTTGTCGGGGCTCGAGGAGCGGGCCGTTGGCTAGGGCGCAGGTCGTGCGGGAGCCCCTCGCCGCGGCGCCCGCGGCCGCCACGATCATGCTCGCGTGGTCACTGCTCGAGCGGCCCGTGTCATGGGGCGCGTTCGTCGCGCTGACCGTCCTCGCCCTCGCCCCGACCGTGCCCGTGGCACGACGTGCCCGCGTCGCGCTGATCGCATGCTCCGTCGTGGGGGCGCTCGCGATCGGCTTCGACACCTTGCCGCACCGCGCGCTCGAGCACGCCTGGAAGGCG
Source organism: Gaiella sp. (assembly GCA_036558885.1). Classification (GTDB taxonomy): domain Bacteria; phylum Actinomycetota; class Thermoleophilia; order Gaiellales; family Gaiellaceae; genus Gaiella. The sequence goes on along the minus strand of DATBET010000078.1, from coordinate 9,963 downwards.
CTCCACGACGCGCCGGCCGTCCGGGCGCCGTTCGACCCGCTCGCGTTCCCCTCGCTGCACGGGCTCGTGGCGTGCACGGCGTTCGGGCTCGCGCTGGCGGCTGCCCTCGGGGTGGCGGCGCGCCGGCCGACGGTCGTGGTGGCGGCGGTCGCGATCGGGGTGGGCTTTCCGGCGACGCTCCTGGAGGACGCGCATGCGTTCCGCCTCGGCGCGCTCGCGCTCGGCAGCGTGCTCTGGGCGTCCGTCCTCCTCCGCGCCCGCAGGCTGCGGCGCGTCGTGCCCGGGCTCGGGCTGGCGGCGCTCGTCGTCGTGGCGGCATCCGCTGCCGCGTCGGGCGGGGTGGCGCCCGGGGAGACGCACGTGGACTGGCGCGGTTGGGATCCGTTCGCCCGCGGCCACGGCACCGGAGACTTCCGCTTCGTCTGGGACGCGAGCTACTCCGGGATCTCGTTCCCCTCCCGGCCGACGGTGCTCTTCCGCGTCCGTGCGCCGAAGCGCGCCCAGTACTGGCGCGCGTCGACGCTCGACACGTTCGTCGCCGACCGGTGGATCGAGAACCTCTACCCGGTCGAGGCGGGCAGCGCCCACCGCGCGCTGCCCCGCGACCCGCTCGTCCCCGCCCGCGACCGGGCGCCCGGGAGCTGGCTCCACCAGCAGGTCACGATCGATGGGTACGTCGACGACCACGTCGTCGCGGCCGGTGCGCCGGCGCTCGTCGACGGCCGTGCGCTCGGGCGGGTCTCCTTCCTGAGCGGCGGCGTGATGCGGACCTCGGCCCCGGTCACCTCCGGGACGACGTATTCGGTGTGGAGCTATGCGCCGGAGCCCGTCCCGCGCGAGCTCGCGAAGTCCCCGCCCCGGTACCCCGGCGCGGCGGCGCGGTACCTGGAGCTCGTCAACGCCCGCTTCCCCGGGTACGGCTCGCCGGACCGCCCGCGCGAGGTCGCCCGTCTGCTCAGGGAGGTCCGCAACGAGCCGCTGTGGGCCTACCGGCCGGTCTGGCGGGAGGCGCAGCGCGTCACGGCCGGCGCACGCTCCCCGTACGAGGCGACCCTCCTGCTGGAGCGCTGGTTCCGGAACGGGCGCCTCTTCCGCTACGAGGAGCAGCCGCCGCGAGGCACGGGAGCGCCGCCGCTCGTCGACTTCGTCGAGACGACACACGCCGGCTACTGCCAGCACTTCGCGGGGGCGATGACCGTGATGCTGCGGATGCTCGGGATCCCGGCGCGCGTCGCGGTCGGCTTCACCGCGGGCACCTGGCAGAGAGGCGTGTGGACCGTGACGGACTACCAGGCGCATGCCTGGGTCGAGGCGTGGTTCGCCGGCTATGGCTGGCTCACCTTCGACCCGACGCCCGGTCGGGGCACGCTGTCCGCGGTCTACACGCTTGCGTCCGACTCCGCCGACGCGGTCGCCGCGCTCGGCACCGGGCGCTTCCTCGACTTCGATCGCGCGTTCCGAGACACGCCGGCGCAGCGGGTGGCACCGGTCGCCGCCGCGGCACCGGAGCGGGAAGGGATCGCCTGGTGGATCGTCGCCCTCCCGGCCCTGCCGCTCGTCGCGGCGGGGCTGGTGGTCGGCGCGAAGCTCGTCCGGCGGACGCGCCGGCTCGGACGCCGCGACCCGCGCCGGCTCGCGTGGGGCGTGCGCGCGGAGCTCGTCGACGCGCTCGTCGACCGGGGGCTGCGCGTCGAGCCACATGCGACGGTGGCGATGCTCCAGCGGACGGCGGAGCGGGAGCTCGCGACCTCGTGCGGCTCGCTCGGCTCCGCGCTGGCCGAGGCCCGCTATGGGCCGACCGAGCGCGCCGACGCGTCCGCGCGGCTCGCGCGCGAGGAGCTCGCGCGGGTGCTCGGGTACGCCCGCTCGCGAGAGCGGCCGGCGATGCGACTTCGCACCGCCCTCTCCCTCCGCTCGCTCCGGCCCGGCTTGACACCATCGGCAAGGTGAGAAGGTGAGCGCGGCCTACGACCTCTACCAGCAGGGCCGCAGCCACCTCCGCGACGGCATGCCCGCGCAGGCAACCGTCGCGCTCGAGAAGGCAAAGCGGCTCGAGCCGGAGAAAGCTTCGATCCGCGAGGCGCTCGGGATCGCGTACTTCCGGATCATGCGCTGGGCAGAGGCCGAGGCGGAGTTCCGCAAGGTGCTCGACCTCTCGCCGGCGGACGACTACGCCCACTACGCGCTGGGGCGCGCGCTCCGCAACCAGGGCCGCCACGAGGAGGCAGCGACGCACCTGAAGCTCGCGCGCTCGCTGCGTCCGCGTCAGCGAGAGGAGGGTCTCGACAGGGATCAGCCGGGCTCGACGTCCGAGACGAGCGACGCGTAGCGCCCGAAGCGGCGCTTCACCCGGACGGCGAACGCGGCGCGGTACGCATCCGTCTTGTCGTCGGCGAGGGTCGCGGCGTACGCCTCGCGCAGCTCGAGCAGCCGGTCCGCGATCGCGTCGACGACGAGCTGGAAGTCGCCGTAGGTCTCCTCGGCGTCGTCCCGGCCCGCGCGAACCCAGGCTGCCTCGGCTTCCTCCGCCTCGGTGAACAACGCCGCCTCGTCGCTCGCGAAGAGCGCCAGCTGGCGGTCGACCAGGTCGTCGAAGGGCCCGCGGCGAAGCCTCACGCGAGCTCCCGGTACAGCGCCAGGTGCGCGGCCGCAGAGGCGTCCCAGGTGAGCTCGCCCCGCGCGCGCGCGGCGCCTGCACGTGCCGACGCGAGCGCGCCGTCGTCGCTGAGCAGGCGTGCGACCGCCTCCCGCAGCGCGTCGACGTCGCCCGGGGGCACGACCCGGCCCGCCTCGAACCGCCCGACGACCTCCCCGAGCCCGCCCACGTCGTAGACGACCGCCGGCACCCCGGCGCCCAGCGCCTGGAGGAGGGCGCCGGACTGGTCGAGCTCCGCGGCGTACGGGAACACCGCGACCGTGGACTCGGACAACGCCCGCTCCAGCGCAGGGCGCCCGAGGTACCCGAGACGCCATTCAGCCCGTGCACCCGCCCGTGCGCGGAGCTCGTCGAGCGGGATTCGCGGGTCGCCCGCGACGAGCAGCCGGGCGCCCGGCACGGCGAGGACGGCCTCGAGGGCGTCCGGTAGCCCTTTGTAGGCCCTGATCACGCCGAGCGCGAGCACCGTGCGGCCGTCGTCGGCGCGTGGCGGATCGCTGCGGAAGACCGGGTGAGGAATCACGCGCAGCTTCCCGTCCGGCACGCCGAAGGCCGCCAGTGCCCCACGGCCTCGCTCGGAGTGGACGACGACGCGGTCGAAGCGCTCGAACAGCGTGCGCCAAAGGCCCTCGCGGCGGGCGGTGCGGCGGGGCAGGAGGTCGTGGGCGGTGAAGACCAGCGGGCGACCGGTCCGCAGGAGCACGCGATCGAGCTCGGGCACCGCGAGCCACTGGAAGTGGACGACGTCCGCCGGGCGGGCGAGCACGCGTCGTGTCGCGAACGGATGCTCGAGCGCCTTGAGCGGCAGCCTCACCGCCGCTCGCCGCGCGCCGCTCGAGCGGGGGTAGAGGGTCTCGACGAGCCTGTAACCGTCCGCTGCGGGCCGCTCGCCGAACCGGAACCGCGACGTGAGGAGCTCGACGTCGGCTCCCGCCCGCGCGAGCGCCGAGGCGAGCTCGTGGTCGTACGGAGGAGTGAACGCGGGTGGATCGGCGAGGACGACGCGCATGGGCTGCAGAAGCGCGACGGTACCCGTAGCCTCGGGCCCGTGGAGATCGTCGTCCGCAGCTGGAACGTCTTTCACGGCAACGCCGATCCGCCCGGGCGCGCCGGCCACCTCCACAGGATGATCGAGCTCGTCACCCGGGACGCGCCGGACATCGTCTGCCTTCAGGAGCTCCCCGTCTGGGCGATCGCCCGCGTCGAGGCGTGGTCCGGGATGCACCACTTCGACGCGATCACGCGCCCGCCGCTCTGGCCCGGACCGCTCGGCACGTGGGTCACCCGCATGCACCAGGGGTTCTTCCGCTCGGGCCTCGCCGGGCAGGCCAATGCGATCCTCGTCGCCCCTCGCCACGCGGCGACCGCCCTCGGCCACGAGCGGATCAGCGAAAACCGGCGCGAACGGCGTCTCGTCCATGCCGTCCGGATCGCCGGCGCGCCCGGGGTGACCGTGGGGAACCTCCACGCCTCGAACGACTTCGCCCGGCCCGACGTCCCCCGGGCGGAGGCCGCCCGGGCTGCGGCGTTCGTCGAGGAGGCGGCGACGCCGGGTGACGTGCTCGTCCTCGCAGGGGACTTCAACGTGCGGGACCCTCTGCTCGCGGCGTACTCCAAGCCGGTCGACGGGATCGATCACGTCCTCGTTCGCGGCGCCGCCGCGATGACGGTCGTCGCCTGGCCGCTCGAGCAGCGGCGGCAGCATCGTGTCGTGCTCTCCGACCACCCCGTCGTCGAGGCGAGGATCGAGGTCGGGGCGTGACCTTCGCCGAGGCGCGCTCGCTCTTCCCGGTGCTGGAGACCATCGCGTATCTCAACGCCGGCACCTTCGGGCCACTCGCCCGGCCGGTCGCGGAGGAGCTCAGCGCGGGGGTGGAGCGTGACCTGCAGCGCGGGCGCTCGGGCAAGGCGTACTTCGAGGAGACGATCGCGCTGCGCGCCGAGCTCCGCGCCGCGCTGGCCGGGCTCGTCGGCTCCGATCCGCAGAACGTCGCCCTGACCGGCTCCACGACGGAGGGCTGCGGGATCGTCCTGCGCGGCCTGGGGCTCGGTCCGCGCGACGAGATCGTCACGACGACGGACGAGCACTTCGGCCTGCTCGGGCCGCTCGGGGCCTCGCGCGCCCGCGTCGTCGTCGTACCGCCCGACCCGGAGCGCATCGCGGCGGCCGTGACGCCGCGGACTCGTCTGATCGCGACCTCGCGCGTGCTCTGGACGACCGGCGCCGTCCTGCCGCTGCGCGAGCTGCGGGAGCGGTGCGGGGTGCCGGTGCTCGCGGACGGCGCGCAGTCGGTGGGCGCGATCGAGGACGACGCGACCGGCTACGACTTCCTCACGATCTCGGGCCAGAAGTGGCTGTGCGGGCCGGACTCGACCGGCGCGCTCGTGGTGCGGGACCCCGAGCGCCTCTCCCTCGTCTCGCCCGGCTACTTCGCCCAGAGCGCCTACGAGCCGGACGGGCGCTTCGAGCCACACGAGGGCGCGCGGCGGTTCGACTCGGGCTGGTGGTCGAACGGCACGGTCCGGGCGATGCTCGCGGCGTTGTCCCTGCGGCCGGAATGGTGGGCCGATCGCGCCCAGGAGGCTGCCGCCCGCTGCCGCGCCCTGCTCGCCCCACGGGTCGAGCTCGCCGAGCCGGCGGCAGGCTCGACCCTCGTCTCGTTCCGTGTGAAGGCCGGAGAGGCGCCCGCGCTGGTCGAGCGGCTGCAGGAGGCGGGGATCGTCGTCCGCGAGCTCCCGGGCCGTGGGCTCGTGCGCGCCTCGTGCGGCTGGTGGACGAGCGACGACGACCTCGAGAGGCTTGCCGCAGCCCTGGAGGGCTGACGTTCAGGCCGCGTCCGCGGCGGTGCGCAGGCCGAGCTCGGGCGCGATCGGCTGGAGCGCCTCGATCACGTTCGCGATGTGCTCGTCGAGCTCGAGGCCGAGGAGGTCCGCGCCGGCGTATACCTCGTCACGGTGGACGCCGGCGGCGAACGACGGCTGCTTGAGCTTCTTGCGGACGGACTTCGGCTCGAGCCCGTCGAGGCCCGTCGGCCGGACGAGCCCGCATGCGTGCACGAACCCCGAGAGCTCGTCGCACGCGAACAGGGTGCGTTCGAGCTGCGTCTCGCGCGGCAGCGCCAGGTGCTCGGCGTGCGACAGGACGGCACGGATCACGACCTCCGGGTAGCCCTCCTCGCGGAGGATCGGCGCTCCGTCCTGTGGGTGCTGGTCGAGCGTCGGGTGGATCTCGTAGTCGAAGTCGTGGAGCAGCGCGACCGCGGCCCAGAGCTCCTCGTCGTCCCCGGATCGACGGGCGTAGCCCCGTACGGAGGCCTCGACCGCCAGGGCGTGACGGAGCAGCGACTCGCTCGTCGTGTAGCGCGTCAGCGTCTCCCAGGCCCTGTCACGGGTCACCTCCACGGAGCCGGGTACGATAGCGCCCCGCATGCAGTCGTTCGTGATCGAGGGCGGGCGTCCGCTGTCGGGGACTGTTCGCGCCGCGGGCAACAAGAACGGCGCGTTGCCGATCCTCGCCGCGACCGTCCTCGCCTCCGAGCCGGTCGTCCTCTCGAACGTGCCGCGCATCCGCGACGTCGAGACGATGGTCGAGCTGCTGGCCGCGCTCGGCGCGGACGCGTCATGGAGCGGGCCGAATGAAGTGACGGTCGACACCTCGTCGGTCGAGCGGACCGCGCTCGACCCGGTGCTTGGCCGCGAGATCCGCGCGTCGTTCCTCCTTGCCGGGCCGCTCCTCGCCCGCTTCGGCCGCGCGACGGTGCCGCCACCCGGCGGCGACGTGATCGGCCGGCGGCGGCTCGACACCCACTTCCACGCGTTCGCCGAGCTCGGCGTCGACGTCGCGCTGAACGGCGACTACGACCTGACCACCGACGGCCTGCGGGGGAAGCGCCTGTTCCTCGACGAGGCCTCCGTGATGGCGACCGAGAACGCGGTGATGGCCGCCGTCCTCGCCGACGGGGAGACGATCGTCGGGCACGCCGCGTGCGAGCCGCACATCCAGGATCTCTGCCGCTTCCTCGTCATCCTGGGCGCGCAGATCGAGGGGATCGGGTCGAACGTGCTGCGCATCGTCGGCGTCCCCTCGCTCGCCGGCGGGGCCTATCGCATCCGCTCGGAGCACGTCGAGGTCGCGAGCTTCGCGGCCCTCGCGGCAGTGACGGGCGGCGAGATCGTGATCGAGGACGTCGAGCCGGACGACCTGATCTCGATCGTGCCCGCCTTTCGCAAGCTCGGGATCCGGCTCGAGGTGCAGGACAGCGCCGTCCGCGTCCCGGCCGATCAGGAGCTCCGCGTCGTCGACGACTTCGGCGACCAGATCCCGAAGATCGAGAGCGGGATCTGGCCCGCGTTCCCCGCCGATCTGACCTCGATCGCGGTCGTCGCGGCGACACAGGCGCACGGCACGGTGCTCGTGTTCGAGAAGATGTTCGAGAGCAGGCTGTTCTTCGTCGACAAGCTCGTCTCGATGGGCGCCCGGATCGTGCTCTGCGACCCGCATCGTGTCGTCGTGACCGGCCCGGCCCGGCTGTACGGGCAACGTCTCGAGAGCCCGGACATCCGGGCGGGTATGGCGATGGTGATCGCCGCGCTGTGCGCCGAGGGGCGCTCGACGATCGGCAACGTCGGCCAGATCGACCGAGGCTACGAGGCGATCGACGAGCGGCTGCGCGCGCTCGGCGCCCGGATCGAGCGGGCCGACCTGTGAGCGGGGCCCGCATCATGGAAGGCACCGGCGCGGTCAACGTCGCAACGGGCGTGCCGGTGCTCGACCACCTGCTCACGGAGCTCGCGCGCGCGGGCGGGTTCGACCTCACGCTCGAGATCGAGCCCGACGACCCCGAGGCGGAGGTCGACGCGGCGGGGACCGCTCTCGGCCGCGCCGTCGGGCCCCGCCTCGCGGAGGGGGCGCTCGGCGAGGCGACTGTGCCGGCCGACGAGGCGCTCGCGATGGTCGTCGTCGAGCGCTCGGACCGGCCGCTCGTCGCCTCGAACGCCGACTTGACGGGCGCGGGCGGCCTCGGCAGCGACCTCGCGGCGCGCTTCCTCCAGCGCCTCTCCGAGGAGGCGGGCCTCACCGTCCACGTCCGGCTGATGGAGGGCGAGGACACGGGGCACGCGCTGGCGGCGATCTTCAAGGCCCTCGGCGTCGCGCTCGCCCGCGCGACCGCCGCGTAGAGAGACGAAGGGAGCTCCAGTGGAGAAGGCCGTGATCCGCACCGAGGCAGCCCCCGCGCCGTTCCAGGGGGCGCCGTACAACCAGGCAATCGTCGCGGGCGGACTGGTGTTCGTCGCGGGCCAGCTCGGCCTCAAGCCGGGCGACACGTCCATCGAGGGCGACATCGGCGCCCAGACGGAGCAGGCGCTCGCAAACCTCGCGGCGATCCTCGAGGAGGCGGGGAGCTCCCTGGAGAAGCTCGTCAAGACGAGCGTCTTCCTCGCCGATCTCGACGACTTCCAGGGCATGAACGAGGTCTACGCGACCAGAGTCGGCGACCGGCCGCCGGCGCGCTCGACGTTCCAGGTGGCGAAGCTGCCGTCGGGCGCGCTCGTGGAGATCGAGGCGATCGCGCACCTCTAGTGCGCCCGTCCGCGCCCGGCGGTGCGGGACAATCGGCCCGTGTCGACCGCGATCCGCAGCTACGTCCGCTCGCTGGGGCTCGACGCGTACGCCGTCGGCGGCGCAGTGCGCGACGAGCTGCTCGGGATCCCGCACTCCGACGAGGACTTTCTCGTCCCCGGCGTCGACCACGCGGGGCTGCGCGCTGCGCTGGAGCCGCACGGCCGCGTCGAGGACATGGAGGTGCACGGCCAGCTCGTCGGCGTGCGCTTCCACCCGCGCGATCCCGCGGTCAGCGCCCTCGTTCCCTCGGGGATCGAGCTGACGCCGCCTCGGATCGAGCGGAGCACCGGCCCCGGCCACCACGACTTCGAGATCGTCGCCGACCGGACCGCCACGGTCGAGGACGACATGCGCCGCCGCGACTTCACCGTCAACGCGATCGCGCGCCGCCTCGAGACCGACGAGCTCGTCGACCCGTTCGGCGGCGTGGCCGACCTCGAGCGCCGGCTCCTGCGGACGGTTGGCGAGGAGAGCTTCCGCGAGGACCCGCTGCGCATCCTGCGCGGCCTGCGGCTCCTCTCCCAGCTCGAGTTCGCCCTGGCGCCCGAGACGCTCTCCCAGATGCGCGCCGGGGCACGAGGGCTCCGACACGTCTCCGCCGAGCGGATCGGGGGCGGCATCGCGGTCGACGGAATGGGGGAGCTCTCGAAGCTCCTGCTCGGGGCGCGACCGGCGGAGGCGCTGCGGCTCGCGCGCGACACGGGCGCGCTCGTGGAGGTGATCCCGGAGCTCGAGCCGGCGATCGGCTACGTCGACGGCTCTCCGCGCCAGCCGCTGACGCTCGACGAGCACCTCTTCGCGGTCGTGCAGGCCGCGGCCGACGCCGGGGACGACCTGCCGGTCCGTCTCGCGGCGCTGCTCCACGACGTCGCGAAGCCGGATGCCGACGGGACGTCCCACGCGACGGCGGGCGCAGCGACGGCGGGCAGGATCCTGCGCCGCCTGCGGTACCCCAACGCCTTGCGCGTGGCCGTCGTGCGCCTGGTCGCGGCGCACGACTTCCGGCTCGACGGGTCGGTCGACGCCGCCGCCGCGCGCCGATTCCTCGCCTCGCACGGGCTCGAGCTCGCCCGCGAGCTGGTGCACCTGAAGCGCGCCGATCTCTCGGTGAAGGACGTCCCGCCCGAGGAGCGGGCGGCGCTGGAGCTGCTCGCGCGCGACCTCGAGGCCGAGCGCGACAGCCCCCATCGGCTGTCCGACCTCGCGGTTGACGGAACCGACCTCCTCGAGCTCGGGTTCGAGGAGGGGCCGGCGCTCGGCGCGGCGCTCGCGCGGCTCCTCGACGACGTGCTGGACGAACCCGGCCTGAACGAGCGAGAGACCCTCCTGGAGCTGTCGAGGGAGCTTCTGGGATGAACGTCGAGACTCTGCGCGAGCGGTACGCGCGTCTCCGCGAGGAGGCCGGGCCCGGCGTCACGGTGGTGGTCGCGACGAAGTACGTCTCCCTCGAGGGCCTCGCCCTGCTCGCGCAGGCTGGCGTCGACGTGGTCGGGGAGAACCGCGCCCAGGATCTCCAGGCGAAGCACGCGGCGTACGGCGACGCGTTCCGCTGGCACTTCATCGGCCACCTCCAGTCGAACAAGGTGAAGGTCGTGAACGGCATCTGCGAGCTCGTCCACTCGCTCGACTCCGAGTCCGCCGCCAGGCGCCTGACGGTGCCCGCGCTGCTCGAGGTGAACCTCTC
>DATBET010000077.1:0-1635 GCA_036558885.1 Gaiella sp. | reverse complement strand
CCATCTCGACCACTGGGGCGACCTCGTCCCGTGGGTGTGGGGGAGCTTCTACCGGCGTGGCCAGGGCGACGAGCAGCCGGAGCTCTGGGTGTACCGCGGGGGCCGCGCATACCTGGAGGAGCTCGGCTCGCGGCTCGGGTTTCCCGACATGTTCGACCGGACCTTCGTGGTCTCCGAGTACGAGGCCGAGACGACGTTCACCGCCGCGGGCATGCGCGTCCTTCCCGTCCGGCTGCCGCATTACACCCTCGAGACGTACGGGTTTCGTGTCTCGAACGACGAGACGACCCTCGCGTACACGGGCGACACCGGCCCGAGCGATCGGATCGCCGAGCTAGCGCGCGACGTCGACCTCCTCGTCTGCGAGGCCACGCTCTCCACGGGCGAGGCGGACGGTCTGCCGCGCGGGCACCTGAGCGTCGACGAGGCGCTCGACGCCTACCGGGCCTCGGGAGCCCGCCGGCTCCTGCTCACCCACCGCCCGTCGGAGCTCGACCTCCCCGACGGCCTCGACCTCGCCTACGACGGGATGGAGCTCGATATCGAGCCCGCAGGCTGACGAAGCGGCGGGCGGTGTGCCGTCGAAGCAGTTGCGGTGGCGAAGTCGACGCCTTCAGGGACTGCCCCGCCGTAGGCGGGGATCAAGCGGCAGGAATCCGCGCGAGCGGATGCCTGCTTCGCGAGCTAGACGACGGCGGGCGTCCCGTCGAGGCAGTTGCGGCGGCGAAGCCGACGCCTTCAGGGATCTGCCCCGCCGTAGGCGGGGATCAGCGGCGCGATTCCGCTCCTGCGGAATCGCGCTTCGCGAGCTAGAAGACAGGCTGCTCCCGCCAGGTGCCCCAGGCGCGGCGCCAGGCGTCGCAGATCTCGCCCAACGTGACGCCGTCGCGGACGGCGTCGACGATCACCGGCATCAGGTTCCGGTCGGGATGCGAGGCGGCGTCCGCGAGCTCAGCGAGCCTCGTCTCGACCACCGCCGAGTCGCGTTGCCCCTTGAATGCTCGCAGGCGCTCGATCTGCCTTCGCTCGAGCTCGGGGTCGATGCGCAGGATCGGCGTCTCCTCGTCGTCCTCGGTGCGGTAGCGGTTCACGCCCACGACGACGCGCCGGCCGCTCTCCACCTCCTGCTGATAGCGGAAGGCCGCCTCGGCGATCTCCCGCTGCGGCATGTTCTGCTCGATCGCCGTGACCATCCCGCCGAGCTCGTCGATCCGTCCGAATAGCTCGTACGCCTCCTCCTCGAGCCGGTTCGTGAGGGCCTCCACGTGGTAGGAGCCGCCGAGCGGGTCGATCGCGTTCGCGACGCCCGTCTCGTGGGCGATCACCTGCTGGGTGCGCAGCGCGAGGCGCGCGGCATCCTCCGTCGGCAGCGCGAGCGCCTCGTCGTAGGAGTTCGTGTGGAGCGACTGCGTGCCGCCGAGCACTGCGGCGAGCGCCTCGAGCGCCGTGCGCGCGACGTTGACGAGCGGCTGCTGCCACGTGAGCGACACGCCGGCCGTCTGCGTGTGGAACCGCATCAGGAGCGAGCGGTCGTCGCGCGCCCCGTACCGGTCGCGGAGCTCACGCGCCCAGATGCGTCGCGCGGCGCGGTACTTCGCGATCTCCTCGAAGAAGTCGAGGTGCGCGTTGAAGAAG
>DATBET010000076.1:0-12367 GCA_036558885.1 Gaiella sp. | reverse complement strand
GCTCGCCTTCCACGTGCGGCCCACGTACTGCACGCCGCCGGCGCTCGTCGCCCGCACGGTCTCCTCGAGGCGGTGGCGGATCGAGCGCCACGGCCCCATGTTCTGCGGCTCCTCCTGCGCCCAGACGACCTCGCGCAGCCGCGGGTAGGCGCGCAGCGTCTCTGCGACGGCGTCGGAGGGGAACGGGTAGAGCTGCTCGACGCGCGCGACGGCCACCCTGTGGGCCGCCTCGCGCCGCTCGTGGCCGACCACGTCGTAGTACACCTTGCCCGAGCAGAGGACGAGCCGCTCGACGGCCTCGCGGTCGGCGCCGGAATCGTCGAGCACGGGGCTGAACCGCCCGTTCGCGAGCTCGTCGAGCGTGGAGGACGCCTGCTTCAGCCGCAGCAGCCCCTTCGGTGTCATCAGGACGAGCGGCCGCGCGACCGCGTCCAGAGCCTGCCGGCGGAGGAGATGGAAGTACTGCGCCGCCGTAGTGCAGTTCGCGACCCGGATGTTCTCCTGCGCGCCCAGCTGGAGGAACCGCTCGAGCCGTGCGCTCGAGTGCTCCGGCCCGTTGCCCTCGTAGCCGTGCGGCAGGAGGAGCGTGAGTCGCGACGTCTGCTTCCACTTGGAGCGCCCGGCGACGATGAACTGGTCGACGACGACCTGCGCGCCGTTCACGAAGTCGCCGAACTGTGCCTCCCACACGACGAGCGCCTCGGGGGCCGACACCGAGTAGCCGTACTCGAAGCCGAGAGCCGCGTACTCCGAGAGCGGGGAGTTGTAGACCTCGAACGAGGCGGCGGCCCGCTCGAGGTGCTGGATCGGTGCGACCGTCTCGCCCGAGTGCGGGTCGTGGAGGACGAGATGGCGGTGGGCGAAGGTCCCGCGTTCCGTGTCCTGGCCGGAGAGCCTGATCGGGATCCCGTCCTCGAGCAGCGAGGCGAACGCGAGCGCCTCCGCCTGGCCCCAGTCGATCCCTCCCTGTGCAATCGTCTCGCGCCGCCGCTCCAGCTGCCGCGCGAGCTTCGGGTTGACGGTGAAGCCCTCCGGGGCACGGAGAAGCTCCTCGTTCAGCGCCCGGAGCCGGTCCGCGTCGACCGCTGTCGTGACGACGTCCCCCGTCCCGGCGCCGGGGTGCAGCTCGGTCTGGGGAGCGGGCGGCTCCGCGATCGAGGCGCGCAGGCTCTCGTGCGCCGCGCGTAGCGTCGTCGCCACCTCCTCCACGAGCCCCTCCGCCTCCTCGGCCGTCACCGAGCCCTCCTGGACGAGCCGCTCCGCGTACCTCTCCCGCACGGTCCGCTGGAACTCGATCCGCTCCGCCTGGAGCGGCTGCGTGTAGGCCGCCTCGTCCTGCTCCTGGTGGCCGAACCGGCGGTAGCCCACGATGTCGATCACGAAGTCGTGCCCGAACTCCTCGCGGTACGCGAGGGCGAGGCGCACCGCACCGAGGGCAGCTTCGGGGTCGTCGGCGTTCACGTGGACGATCGGGACGTCGAAGCCCTTCGCGAGGTCGCTCGAGTACCGAGTCGAGCGGCCCTCCGCGGGGTCGGTCGTGAACCCGACCTGGTTGTTCGTGATCAGGTGCAGCGTGCCGCCCGTCGAATAGCCCTCGAGGCTCTGCAGGTTGAACGTCTCCGCGACGATCCCCTGCCCCGCGAAGGCAGCGTCTCCGTGGATGAGGATCGCGAGCGCGACCGTCGGGTCGTGCAGCCCGGCGCCCGACGAGCGGTCGGTCTGCTCGGCCCGCGCCCAGCCCTCGACGACGGGGTCGACGGCCTCCAGGTGGCTGGGATTGGGCGCGATCGTCACCTCGATCTCCCCGTCGGCGGCGACCCGTGTGCCGGACGCCGGGAGGTGGTACTTCACGTCGCCGCTCCCTCCCTCGGGGTCGACGACGAGCGCGTCGTACGACCGCTCCCCCTCGAACTCGCGCAGTACGGACTCGTACGAGCGGCCGACCGTGTGCACGAGGGCGTTCAGGCGTCCGCGGTGGGCCATCCCGATCACGACCTCGTGGGCGCCGCCCGCCGCCGCGAGCTCGATCGCCTCGTCGAGCATCGGGACGAGGACGTCGAGCCCCTCCAGCGAGAACTGCTTCTGCCCGAGGAACGAGCGGCGCAGGTAGCGCTCGAACCCCTCCACCTGCGACAGCCGGCGGAGGAGCGCAACGCGCGCCTCGTCGTCCTCCTCGAGGCGGAAGCGGCCCGACTCGATCGCCTTCCGCAGCCACACGCGCTCGGCATGGTCGGAGATGTGCTCGATCTCGTACGCGCTCGAGCCCATGTAGACCTCGCGCAGCCGGGGTAGCGCCTCGAGGAGCGTCTCGCCGGGCACCGAGAGCCGCAAGAGCTTCGCGGGGATCCGCGCCTGGAGCTCCCGCGTGAGGGGCGGGTGGAGCCGCGTCTCGTCGAGCGCGGGGTCACCCATCGGCTCGGAGCCGAGCGGGTCGAGCCGGGCGGCGAGGTGGCCGTGCATGCGGTAGGCCTTGACGAGCGCCATCGCGGCGGCCACGCCGGCGAGCAGCTCCTCGTCGACGGCGGGAGCCTTCGGCGGCGCCTCTGCGGGTGGCGCCGGGACCGCGGGCGCGGCCGTGGCAACCGGGGTTGCCGTCTCCGGCGCGGCGGGCGCCGCCGGCGCAACCGCAGGCTCGGCCTCGCCGTTGCCGTCCCCGCCGCCGTCGCCGTCGCCGTCGCCCTCGAAGATGCGGCGCCACTCGTCGGGCACGCTCGCCGGACTGTCGAGGTAGTCCTCGCGCAGCTGTGCGACGTAGGCGGCATTCAGGCCGCTCGGCTCGGTCGCTGCCATCGCCGACGTGTTGTAGCAGCGGCGCCGGAGCATGATGGGCGGCCCTGACACCGCTCCGTGGCGAGCCACACCAGGCCGCGCCGCCCGCGCGAACCGGAGAGCTTCGCCTTAGAACAGCGAGTTGTCGGTGACGACGGCGACGGTCATGCCGATCACCCAGGCGATCCCACCGAACACGGCGGCCTTGAGGGCGAGCGACTGGTACCGGGGGCTCATCCGGGCCGCGACGAGCGCGAGGACGATCGCGACCGGCGTGAGCCGCGCGGGATGCGCGTCCAGCTGCAGCAGGAGGCCGAGCCCCATCGCGACGCCCGAGAGGACGATCGACGCGACCGCCAGCAGCCCGGCGATCGTGTCGGTCGCCGAGGAGCGGTCGCGGCGTGTCTCCTCGACCGCGCTCACCGGCGCGCCTCACCGCGTGCGACGGCCGGGCGCGGCCCGACCCTGTCGGGCCCAGGACGACCGCGGTCCCTGCGGCTCGGCCCGTGCGGGACGCGCGGCCTACGGCCGACCGGAGCGGTGGGAGGCGGCGGCGAGGAGGGCGTGTCGCTCACCGCGGGGACGGAGGCCGGCTCCTCCTCGCGCGGCTCGGCCCGGATCGCCCACCAGACGACGAGGCACAGGTAGACGAGCGGGATCTTGAGGATGAGGAGCAGGAAGACGGCCTCCCAGAGCACGACTCGAGTCTACGCGATCGCCGCGAGGACGGCCGGGGCCGAGACAGGGGATCGGCACGCCCACGGCGAATCCCGCAGGTTGACGGTACTTCACACCGCCCTTACGCGGTAGGGCTACCGTGCCCCGCGTCCCGATCCCGGCCGAGGAGGTTGCCGTGCGACTCACCACCCGTCTGACACTGATCGCGTGCATCAGCGCCGCCGTGCTCGTTCCCGCCGCCGGCGCGGCCGACCGCATGTGGGTCGGCTTCCAGGACGACCCGATGTTCCGGTGGGACCCGCAGCGCACGGAGGCGATCGACCAGGCGCGCAGCAACGACGCGCGCATCGTCCGGACGGTCGTCGACTGGTCGCGGGCGGCGGTCAACAGGCCGGCGAACGCGGCCGACTCGTTCGACCCCGCCTACAACTTCCAGGACGTCGACGAGCTCGTGCGGAACGCGCAGCAGCGCGGCATGGAGGTCCTGATCACGCTGTGGGGGACGCCGAAGTGGGCGAACGGGGGGCAGGCGCCACAGGTCGCGCCGCGCAACATGACCGACTTCCAGAACTTCGCGCGCGCCGTCGCGTCGCGCTACTCCGGCCGGTTCGCCGGCTACCCCTACGTGCGGTTCTTCTCGATCTGGAACGAGTCGAACCTCGGGACGTTCCTGCGTCCCCAGTTCAACAAGAGCGGACGCATCGTCTCGACGCGCACCTACGCGAAGCTCGCAAAGGCAGGTGCCACCGGGCTGAAGCAGGGCAACAAGACGGCGCTCGTCGCGATCGGCGAGACCTCGTCGCACGGCCGTGACAAGCCGAAGCAGGGGCAGACGGACACCGTCGCGCCCGCGACCTTCATGAAGGGCGTCGCCGCCGAGGGCAAGAAGCTCGGCGGTCTGAAATTCGACGCGTGGGCGCATCATCCGTACCCGTTCCCGGTGGCCCAGAAGCCGACGCAGAAGGTGCGCTACCCGAACGTCACGCTGACGACGATGCCGCAGTTCGAGAAGGACCTCGACAAGGCGTTCGGCCGGAAGAACGTCCCGGTCTGGATCACGGAGTACGGCAACGAGACGAAGCCGGGCGAGCCGGCCGGCGTCACCGAGCTGCAGCAGGCGAGGTACCTGCCGCAGGCGCTCGCAATGGCGCGGAAGGACGCCCGCGTCGGGATGTTCGTCTGGTTCGTGATGCGCGACTCGAACGGGAGCCTCTGGCAGAGCGGCATCTACCGCCTCGACGGGAACGCAAAGCGGGCCGAGCCGCGCTTCGGGCCCGCCGCGCTGCCTCTCGACCCGGTCAACGGCAAGGTCACGGTGAAGGGCGGCACCCGCAACCCGGTCGTGACCGTGTACCTGCGCGAGTACTGCGCGAACAACCCGACCGGAACGACGGTCGGCTACACGATTCGCGGCTACCAGGGCGCGAAGCTCGTCTCGGTCGGCCAGGGCGCCTCGCCGCTCGCGATCGACTGCACGGTCAAGCCGCGCGTGACCGGCCTGACGGTCGCGAAGAAGAAGACCTACCGTATCCAGGTCGCGGCGAACACGGCGACGACCGCCGAGATCGTCCGCACGATCACGCTCGTCGGCGCCTGAGAGCGGCCTCGTTCGGAGGGGCGGGGCGGTCGCCGCCCTGCCCCTCCGCCCGATCCGCGGCAGCGTTTCGCCCGCCTCGCGGCCGGGAACGATGGTTCTCGAGAGCGCCGGGACGTGCGCCGAACGGCACGGGCCGGCGACACCATCGAGAGAAAGGGAGTCTGGAGATGGGCGTTGGCGTGAGCCTGCTTCTTATTGCGGCCGGTGCGATCCTCACGTGGGCGGTCACCGCGGACGCATCGGGCGTCGATCTCAACACCATCGGCGTGATCCTCATGGTGGTCGGCGCCGCCGGCCTCCTGCTCTCCCTCGTCTTCTGGTCGAGCTGGGGCAGCTTCGGGACCCATCGCAGAGCGGTCGAGAGCGGCCCCGGCGGTACCGTCGTCCGCGAAGAGCGGATCGACTGAGCGGCAGGAGCCGACGAGCGAGGTAGAACCGGGGCATGCAGCCCCAGCAGCTGGAGCTGGCCCGGCCCGTGCCGGGGGTCGTGCTCGTGCGTGCCCGCGGCGACGTCGACGCCTACACCGCCCCCGGTCTCCGGTCGCACCTGCGCGCCGCAACCGAGGGGGGCGACGAGCTCGTCGTCGTCGACCTGGCGGACGTGACGTTCATCGACTCTGCCGGCCTCGGCGCGCTCGTCGGCGCCCACCGGCGGATGCGGGAGGGCGGCGGTCGGCTGCGCATCGTGCGCCCGCCGCCTCTTGTGGCGCGGGCGTTCGAGCTGACAGGGCTCGACAGTGTGCTCGACCTGCGGGACGACCGCGAGCACGCGCTCGCCGAGCCCTAGCGGTTCCCCTCGAACCGGGGGTCAGAGCGCGCAGACGAAGCTCACGCGGGTGCCCCGTCCGTCGGGGCCCTCGCCGAGGTCGACCTCGTCGGCGATCGCGCGAATGATCGAAAGGCCCATGCCGCTCTCGTTCCCCCCGGGCCGGCTGGAAGGCCGATGATCGGATCCGCCGAGGCCCTTGCCCGTGTCGCAGACAGCGATCTCGAGCTTGCCGGGGGTCGTCACGAGCTCGACCGTGACCCGCCCCGGGTCGTCCGGCGGATACGCGTGGCGGACGGCGTTCGCGACCGCCTCCGTGACGGCGAGCTTGAGGTCGGCGATCGTCTCCTCCGACGCGCCGGCGGAGCGGCCGACGCTCGTCGCAGCGAGCCGCGCAAGCAGGAGGAACTCGGGCTTCGCGGGCACCTCCAGCACGACGCGTCCCGTCATGCCCTCACCTCAGGCTCTTCGAGGCGGCCGCGCATGACCTCGAGCGATCTTCGCAGGAGCCGGGAGACGTGCATCTGCGAGATGCCGACCTCCTCCGCGATCTCGGACTGGGACATGCCGCGCAGGAAGCGCAGCACGACGATCCGCTGCTCGCGCTCGTCCAGCGCCTCGAGGCCCTGGTGGACGACGGATCCCCGCTCGAGCGCCGCGTAGCCCTGCTCCTCGTCGGCTAGGCCCCGGACCCTGCCCGGCTCGTCCTCGTCGTACGGCTGGTCGAGCGAGCGCGGCGCATACGCCTTCGACGCCTCGAGGGCGTCGATCGCCTCCTCCTCGTCGACGCCGACCGCGGCCGCGAGCTCCGCAACCGTGGGCGAGCGACCGAGCTCTGCCGAGAGCTCGTCACGGGTGCGCGCGAGCCGCATGGAGAGCTCCTTCAGGCGGCGGGGGACGTGGACGGCCCAGGTCCTGTCGCGGAAATGCCGCCGGATCTCGCCGACGATCGTCGGCACCGCGTACGTCGAGAGCTCGACGCCTTTCTCGAGCTCGAACCGGTCGATCGCCTTCACGAGGCCGATCGCGCCGACCTGGACGAGGTCCTCCGTCGGCTCTCCGCGGCCGGCGTAGCGGTTCGCCAGCGAGCGGACGAGCGGCATCAGCTCCTCCACGAGCCTGTCCCGGGCCCGGACGTCTCCTTCCTTGAGATACGCGACGAGGAGCGCGCGCTGGTCGCCGGATGCCACGTCACCGTGCTCCACCGCGCGCGAACGTGAGCACCGCCCACGTGGCGCCGTCCTCGCCCGGCTCGAGCTCGACGCCGTCCGCGAGGGCGGAGAGCACGCGCTGCCGTGCCGGGTCCCCGGCAGACGTGGCGGCGAGGGGGCCGACCCGCACCGCGACGCTGTCCGGGGCGGCCGACGCGTCCACCCGCACGTCGGGGCCGACGGCGTCGGCAAGGGCGGCCTTGGTCGCGAGCTGGAGCTCGTCGATCCGGTCGTACGGCATGTCGAGCCGCGCCCCGAGCCCGGCGAGCACGAGCTCGACGACTCCACTCCAGCCGGGCGCCGCGGGCAGCGTGATCGAGACGACGTCCGTCACGCGGTTCGCCTCCCGGCGGCGGCCATTCGCCGCGCGCGTAGACTCGACGCCGTGGAGAGCGGCGAGTTCGAGATCGTCGTCGAGACGTCGGGGGCCGGGCGGGAGATCGCGGTGCGCGGGGACCTCGACCTGGCGACGGTCGGACGCCTGCGGCCGGCGCTCGACGAGGGGTTGGCGGCCGGGGAGGCAACGACGCTCGTGCTTGCCGAGTGCACCTTCTTGGACTCGTCCGCGCTGAAGGTGATCGCGGACACGAGCCGCCGCGCGGGGGAGACGGGGAGCCGGTTCATCGTCGCACGCCCCTCGCCGCAGGTGGCGCGCGTGCTCGAGCTCTCGGGGCTGGACGAGATCGTCAGCATCGACGCGAGCGATTATCCCTGAGCCGGGCGGCGCGGCGGCGCCGGCGCGCGGCTAGAGCCGGTCGAGCGCGTCCGCACGAGTCGGGAACAGCGTGAAAACGCGGTCGAGGAGCGTCACCTCGAAGATCCTGCGCAGGCCCGGCTGGGTGACGACGACCCGCAGCTGACCCCCCTGCGGCCTCAACCGCTTGACGCCGCCGAGCAGCACTCCCAGCGTCATCGAGTCCACGAAGGTCGCGTCCGTCAGGTCCACCACGACGTGGAACGCGCCGTCGTCGATCACGCCGTGCAGCTGCTCACGGAGCTCCGGCGCCGTGTGGAGGTCGGCCTGACCATGGATCACGAGGACGGCAACCTCGGACGAGTGGCGGAGCGCCTCGACCGCGCGGGTTTCGTGGGTCGTGGGGACGTCGCTCATCTCGGCTTCCACGATTCTCTCGTACCCAGGGCTGTATTGCCGAAAACACCAGTCGGCGACGGCGCGGGCGCGCCATCCAGGCGGCGCTCGAGCATCACGACGGTCCCCTCCGCGGCGTGCACGATGTCGACGCGGTCCATCAGCCCGCGCATCAGCGGCAGGCCGAGCCCGCGCTCACCGGGGGTGCCGTCGGGCGCTCGCCAGCGGCCCGTGTCGCCGATGCGCAACCGCACCACGTCGTCCTCTCGATCGGCGTGCAGGGTGAACATCTTGCCCTCCGGCCCCTCGGCGTGCTCCACCGCGTTCGCGCAGGCCTCCCAGGCCGCCAGAAGCACGTCGTGGCGGATGTCAGGCCCCGCTCCGAGCTTGCCCAGCCACTCGCCCAGCCTCGCGCGCATCCGGCCGAGACCCTCTCGGTCGGCCGGCAGCCGCAGCTCGAGCGCGTCCGCCGACAGAGGCTCGAGGCGCGCCACGAGCATCGCGACGTCGTCCTCCCGCTCGGCGTCGCCGAACGCCCCGCGGAGGACGTGGTCGATCAGCGTGTCCGGCCCCGCGCTCACCGAGCCGGCCGTCTCGCGGACGAGCTCGAAGCCCTCGTCGAGCGTCGCGTCGCGCCGCTCCACGAGCCCGTCGGTGTAGAGAACGATCGTCGTTCCCGTCTCGAGCGTCGCGTCGCCGACCTCGACCGGGGCGTCTCCGTCGACGCCGAGCGGCAGCGACCGGCCGCCCTCGAGGTAGGCGGCCGTGCCCGACGAGGTGACGAGAAGCGGAGGCGGGTGCCCCGCGATGACGTACCGGCAGCGGCCGCCCGGGACGTCGAGCACCAGGTAGGCGAGGGTCGCGAACGGCGCGTCGGGCAGCGCGTCGACCATCCCGCCGAGACGGCGCACGACCTCGCCGGGGTCGTCGTGCTCGGACGCGAAGGCCCGCAGCGAGTTTCGGAGCTGGCCCATCGTCGCGGCTGCGCGCACCCCTTTGCCCACGACGTCCCCGACGACGAGCGCGGTGCGGCCGTCCGGAAGCGTGAACGCGTCGTACCAGTCGCCGCCGACGTCCACGCCGGCCTCGCCCGGCAGATAGCGGGCGGCAAAGGACACCCCGGGCACCTCCGGCAGCGCCTCCGGGAGGACGCTCTGCTGGAGCGTCTCGGCGATCGTCCGCTCGCTCTCGTAGCGGATCGCGCGGTCGAGCGCCTGGCCGCACTGGCTCGCGAAGGTCCCCGCGAAGGCCCGGTCGTCCGGCTCCAGCGCCTGTGCCGTGCGCCAGCCGAGCAGCAGCACGCCGTGGACTCGACGACTCGCGCCGAGCGGGAAGATTGCGGAGGAGACGAGCCCTTCGGCCTCGAGGCTCGCCCGCAGGGGATCCTCCGGGTGAAGGCTCTCGAGCGATGGTTGGAACGAGGCGCGGCCACGCGAGAACGCCGTCTCGAGCGCGCCGTCGCGTCCGAGCGGCAGGCGGGCGAGCGCCGCGAGCCCAGTCGCGTCCACCCCGCTCGCGCCCTCCAGCTCGAGCGAGTCTCCGGCCGCCGCGACGAGATGGACCGCCACCGCGTCGGCGCCCGCCGTGCCGATGCCCTGCTCGCGCACGATCTCCGCGACGTCGGCCGGGACGAGGCTCACGGCGAGCGCGGCCGTGAGCGACTGCAACCGGCCCGTCCGCTCGGCCTCGAGGCGCTCGAGCTCGTACAGCCGCGCGCGCTCGAGCGCCTGGCCGCCGAGCTCTGCGGCGAGCGTCGCGACCGCGCGCCGCTCCAGGGTGACGGCCGCGGGCTCTCGGAACACGAACTCCATCGCGCCGATCACGGACCCGGCGCGGCGCACCGGCACGGCGAGGACGCTCGCGGCCCCGCGCGAGGCGCGCGCCGCATCGGGGAACGCGCGGACGAGCTCCGCGTGCCGCTCGACCCAGACGACGTGGCCTTCCCGTGCCGCCGCGGCGAGCGGCGTCCGCGCTGCGAGCGGCGTCCGCACGGCGGGGACGTCGTCGCGCTGCACGACTGTTTCGCTCGACTCGACGACGACCAGCTCGTCTCCGTCGACGAGGCCGAACGCGCCGCGCCGCGCGCCGAGCGCCTCGACGACGCCGCGGGCGAGCGCTTGCGCGACGTCGGTCGGGCGTACGGCGGCCGAGAGGCTCGCAGTGAGCTCCTGGATGGCCTCGAGGCGGCGACGAGAGCGCTCGGCCTCGACCGCGGCCACCGCGGCCCGCTCGTGACCCCGCCGCATGGCCCAGCCCACCGCCACGACGACAGCGGCGGCGAGGAGTGACGTCGACCAGCGCAGGAGCTCGTCCTTGTCGTCGAAGGCAACCGTCCAGCGGGGATCGTCGAGCACGAACGCGCCGAGACCCCAGCCGACCACGGTCGCCCCGACGCCGGCAGGCACGCCGCCCAGCAGCATCGCGAGCGCGACGGCTCCGACGAGTTGTGCGTACTCCGCACCGGAGGTCACGCTGTGCAGCAGGACGCCGAGGGCGACCCCGCCGAGGCCGAGTAGCGCCCCGAGCGCGGTGGCGGCAGCCCTTCCGCGCGTTCTCGGGCCGAGCCGCCGCTCCAGCCGCTCGAGGCCGAGGTGCCCGTAGGACGACATGCGCGCACCCATCGTGCCGGACCCTTACCCGGCGTGGCGCCGCCGGTCAGGAAAGCGGCGGCGCGAAGAGGAGCACGACAGAGCCGTCGTCGCCCGCGAGCACGTCGTCCAGCTCCACCTCGCTCCCGTCCAGGCGCTCGACACGGGCACCGAGGGCCTCGACGAAGGCATCGGGTGGCTCGAGGAAGTCGACGCCCTCGTGCCCGTAGTGCATGGGGACGACCACCCGAGCGCCGAGCTCACCGGCGAGCTCGGCAGCCGCCGCGCCACCGATCGTCGGCCCGCCGCCGACCGGTACGAAAAGGACGTCGACGTGCCCGATCGCCTCCCGCTGCTCCGGTCGGAGAGCGGTCTGGCCGAAGTCGCCGAGGTGGCAGAGCCGGGCGCCGTCGAGCGTGAGGCAGAAGATCGTGTTGGGCCCGCGCGCGGTTCCGGCCCGATCGTCGTGCTCCGAGGCGATCGCGACCACGTCGCCGACGGGAGAGTCGAGCGTGCCCGCCGTCGAGCGGATCACGACGGGCTCGCCTTCGGCCGCCTCCACGGCGTTGTGGTCGGAGTGCTCGTGGGTGACGAGGACGAGATCGGCGTTGACGCCCGCGACGGGCGGGTGTCGGAACGTCATGCCGCGCGCCGCGAGACGTTCGGTCATCGGCCCGAACGGGTCGATCAGCACGCGCTTCGAGCCCGAGAGCAGAAAGGCCGACTGGCCGTACCAGCGAATCACCATGAGGAACGCTCCCGATAAGGATCGGATGGAGCCGACGGGGCTCGAACCCGTGACCTTCGCGCTGCCAGCGCGACGCTCTCCCAGCTGAGCTACGGCCCCTGGGGGACCGAATGCTAGCTCGCGCGTCAGGTGTCCGACTCGAGGTCGGAGACCGGAGGTCAGGCGGTCGCCGCGGCCTCGAGCTTCGGCACGTCGCTCCAGAGGTCCTCGAGCCGGTAGTGCGCGCGGGTCTCCGGGGTGAAGACGTGCAGAACGACGTCGAGGTAGTCGTCGACGATCCACGTCGCCTCGGGCAGGCCGCTCGTCGAGCGGGGCAGGAGCCGCTCGTCGGCCTTGAGGCGGCCGAGCACCTCCTCGTGGATCGCGTGCGTCTGACGGGCGTTCTTCCCGGTCGCGAGCACGAAAAAGTCGGTGTAATCGCACACCGCTCGCATGTCGAGGATGGTCACGCCCGTCGCCAGCTTCTCCTCGCAGAGGGCGGCGATCCGGCGCGCGTGTTCGAGAGATGTCAGGTCGGTGTCGTCCGTTCGTTCGGTTCCGTGCCAAGCATACCCCCGCACTCTGCCGTTTCAACGCGACGGTAGAGCTCGAGCACGGCCACCTCTGCGGCGACGGCGGCCGGCACGAGCCCGTCGATCGACCCCCCGGCGGCCACGCGGGCGCGGAGCTGCGACGACGAGACGGGGAGCGGCTCGATCGGGAAGAAGGAGACACGTTCGGGACGCTCGAGCGCGACAAGCACCGCGTCGAGGCGCTCGCGCTCGACCCCCGGCCGCGTCGCCACCCCCAGCCTGGCCAGCTCGAGGACGCGGGCCGGGTCCCGCCAGGCGAGAAACGACGCGAACTCGTCCGCCCCGACGAGGAACACGGGGTCGTCCAGGGCGAGCGTCTCGAGCGAGTCCACGGTGCGTGCGAACGGG
>DATBET010000075.1:0-5755 GCA_036558885.1 Gaiella sp. | reverse complement strand
GCGGGCGAGCGCGTCCTCCACGGTGAGGAGCTCGGCCACGGCGGGCACGCTACACACGGGGTACGCTCCGCGCGTGATCTCGGTCGTCGTCCCCGTGCGCGACGAGGAACGCACCGTCGAGCCCCTCTACGACGAGTTGGCGCAGGCGCTCGGGGAGCTCGACGAGCCCTGGGAGGTCGTCTACGTGGACGACGGCTCGCGCGACGGCACGCACGCCGCGCTCGTGCGCCTGCACGAGTCCACGACGAACGTGCGCGTCGTCCGCCTGCGCCGGAACGCAGGGAAGGCGGCGGCGCTCGACGCGGGTTTCAGGGTGGCGGAGGGAGACATCCTCGTGACGATCGACGGCGACCTCCAGGACGACCCCGCCGAGATCCCGCGCCTCCTCGCGAAGCTCGACGAGGGGTACGACCTCGTGTCCGGCTGGAAGACGCACCGCAGCGACCCGTTCGGGCGCAGGGCCCTGTCGCGCGTGTTCAACACCGTGACCGGCTGGCTCTCAGGCGTCCACCTCCATGACATGAATTCCGGGCTCAAGGCCATGCGCGCCGAGGTTGCCCGCGACCTCGACCTGTACGGCGAGCTCCACCGCTTCGTTCCGGTTCTCGCCCACGACCTGGGCTTTCGCGTCACCGAGATCGGGGTCAACCACCGGCCGCGGGAGCACGGCCGGAGCCGTTACGGCGTCGAGCGCTACGCCCGCGGCTTCCTCGACCTCCTGACGGTCACGTTCATGAGCCGCTACCGCCATCGCCCGCTCCACCTGTTCGGGGGGCTGGGCCTCGTGCTCGGGACGATCGGGACGGGAATCCTCGTGTATCTCACGATCGAGAAGCTGATGGGCGAGCCCATCGGGCGGCGGCCGCTGCTCATGCTCGGCGTCCTCCTCGTCGTCGTCGGCATCCAGTTCCTCTCGCTCGGCCTGCTCTCGGAGCTCGTCACGAGCCAGCATCGCGAGCGGTTCCGCGCGGCGGACGACCGGCCCTCCCGGCTCGTGGACGAGATCCTCCGCTGACGCAGGGTGAAGGTCCTCTCGTTCGGGACGTACGATCGCGCGTCCCCACGGAACACGCAGGTGATCTCCTGCCTCCGCGGCGCCGGCGTCACGGTGGTGGAGCGGCACCGGACCGTGTGGGCACGGCACAACTGGTCGCCCGGGCCCCGGACCCTCGTGCGGCTCGGGCGAGCCGAGCTCGCGCTCTCCCGGCCGGGCTTCGACGACTTCGACGTGGTGCTCGTCGGCTATCCGGGCCATCCGGACATGCCCTTTGCCCGTCGGGTCGCCCGCGGGCGGCCGGTCGTCTTCAACCCGCTCGTCTCGCTCGCCGACACGCTCGTCGACGACCGTGCGGTGATCTCGCGCAGCTCCGCACCCGCCGCCGTCCTGCGCTCGCTCGACCGGTACGCGTTCCGCCGCGCCGACCTCGTCGTCGCGGACACGGCGGCGCACGCCGGGTACTTCCGCGAGTCGTTCGGCCTCCCGGCCGAGCGCGTCGCCGTCGCGCTCGTCGGCGCAGAGGACCGGCTGTTCCGGCCCGAGCCCGCGGAGCCGGCGCCGTTCCACGTGCTCTTCGTGGGCAAGCTGATCCCGCTGCACGGGCTGGAGACGATCCTCGCCGCCGCCGCGCTCGTCCCCGACGTGCCGTTCGTCGTCGCAGGCGAGGGGCAGCTAGCGCCGCTCCTCGAGGACCGGCCGCCGAACGTCGAGCACGTCCCGTGGATCGCCTACGACGCGCTGCCCGGCACATACCGGCGGGCAGGGTGCGCGCTCGGCGTGTTCGGCACGACCGCGAAGGCGGCGCGGGTGATCCCGAACAAGGTCTTCCAGGCGCTCGCCTGCGGACGGCCCGTGGTCACCGCGGACACGCCCGCGGCGCGGGAGCTCCTCACCCACGCCGTCGACGCGCTGCTCGTGCCGCCGGGCGATGCTCCGGCGCTCGCGCGGGCCGTTCGCCGAATCACGGAAGAGCAGGGGCTGGCCGCGCGCCTGGGTGCTGCCGGACGTGCGACGTACGAGGCGCGCGCCTCGGAAGCCGTGCTCGGTGCCCACTGGCGATCGCTCCTCGAGCACGCGGTCGCGCCGTGAGGGCTCGTCCCGGCGGCCTCGTCGCCGTCGGCGTCCTCTCGTACGGGGGCGGCCTCGGCGCGCTCGCGACGCTCCAGCACCGTGCCTTCTGGACCGGGCGGTTCGACCTCGGCAACGCCGTCCAGGCCGTGTGGTCGACGGCGCACGGGGACTTCCTTTCGGTGACGGCGCTGTCGGGAGCGCAGATCTCGCGGCTCGGCGCGCACTTCGAGCCGATTCTCGCGGCGTTCGCCCCGCTCTGGTGGCTGTGGCCCGACCCGTCGCTCCTGCTCGTCCTGCAGGCGGCCGCGATCGCGACGGGGGCCGTGCCGGTCTACCTGCTCGGCCGCAAGCACCTCGGCTCCGACTGGGCCGCCGCGGGGTTCGCGCTCGCGTACCTGCTCCACCCGGCGACCCAGTGGCTTGCGCTCGACGACTTCCACGCGGTCGCGCTCGCAACGCCTCTGCTGCTCTGGGCGTTCTGGTTTCTCGACGAGGACCGCCTCGTGGCGTTCGCCGCGGTCGCGCTCGCCGCGTGCCTGACGAAGGAGCAGATCGGGCTCGTGGTCGCCCTGATGGGCCTCTGGTACGCCCTCCGCCCCGGCCGCCGACGGGCGGGCGCGGTGATCGCCGTCGGCGGGCTGGCGGTCACGGTGGTCGCGCTCGCGGTCGTGATCCCGCACTACTCGATCTCGGGCGGGTCGCGCTTCGAGGGCCGCTACGACACGGTCGGTGGGTCACCGAGCGGCATCCTCGAGACGGCGTTCACCGATCCCGGGACGATCGTGGCCGCCGTCACCCACGGCCGCGATCTCTCGTACCTGGCGGAGCTCCTCCTGCCCCTGCTCGCGCTGCCGCTCCTCGCGCCGCTCGCCGCGCTGACCGCAGTCCCCGATCTCGCCCTGAGCCTGCTCTCGGACACGCGGACGCAGACGTCGATCCACTTCCACTACACGGCCGGGGCGCTCCCCGGCCTGATGGTCGCCGCAGTGCTCGGCGCGGCCCGGCTCAGGGAACGGTACGCGTGGGCGCGACGACCCGAGGGGCGGGCAGTCGTCACCTCGACCCTCGTCGCGGGGATCCTGCTCGGGCCACTCCCCGCGTGGAGGCACGTCCCGCTCGGCTCCGAGCTCGGGACGCGCGAGCACGTCGTCGTCGGTCACGCGAGGATCGCCGCACGAGCCGTGCGGCTCGTTCCCGCGGGCGCCGCCGTGAGCGCGACCAACGGGCTCGGCGCGCACCTCTCCGAGCGCAGGCGCGTCTTCAGCTTCCCCGTGCTCGGCGAGGCCCGCTGGGTGGCCGTCGACCTCGAGCGGCCGAGCTACCGGGACCAGCTGGGACAGGCCGACCGTGTCCGGCGTGCGGCCAACGCCCTGCGGACGAGCGGCCGCTACCGCGTCGTCCTTGCCGAGGACGGCCTGCTCGTGTTGCACCGCGAGGAAGGCTAGAGCGGGATCGTCTGTGGGAGGAGGTAGGCGGTCAGCGCAAGCGCTGCGAGGCGCGAGGCGCGTTCCTCCTCGGGCGCTGCGAGGGGGACCGCCCAGGCGAGGTACCAGACCGCCAGGTACGGCGTCGTCGCGAGCGCCAGACACGCCGCGACACCGAGCCGTGCGCGCCCACGGGCGGCGTCCCGTGCGAGCCAGAGCAGGCCCGCCCCGAGCGCCGCGAACGCGATCCCGAGGGCGATGTCGTGCGGGAGCCCGACCTGCTCGAGGCGCGAAGGGAGCGCGTAGCTGGTCTCGCGCGCCGCGTTCGCGGCGAGCGGCTCGGCGGCGCGGAGCCAGTGGAAGCCGTAGCGCCAGGTGGCGAGCGCGCACAGCACGAGTGCGGCGACTGCGATGCCGCGTCCGCCGAGGGGGCGCCCGCGGGCGCGGGCGGCGATGGAGGCGAGCGCGAGGAACACGACCGGCACCCACTTCACGAGCACCGCGACCACCCAGAGCGCGCCCGAGAGGTCGTGGCGGCGCCGCAGCGCGAGCGCGACGGCGAGTGCTGCGAGTCCGCCCACGAGCGCGTCGTTGTGGCCGCCGCCCGCCGCATGCACGGCGAGCACGGGGTTCCAGCCGACGAACGCCAACGCGAGCGCCGGCCGCTGCGCGCTCCGCGCGACCGCGGCACACGCCGCGAGGATCGCCGCGGCGGCGAGGGTCTTGTAGAGCCAGGCCGCCGCGTCGGAGGAGGACCCGGCAACCTCGGCAACGGGCTCGGAGAGACCGGTGAACACCGGGCCGTAGACCGTCGTGGAGTCGCGCCAGGCGGCGCCGACGTACGGCGCGGCGGGGCTCTCCGGAAAGTCCGCGGGCGGATCGACGTACGGATTCCCGCCGCCCTCGGCAGCGATCCAGCCGTACCCCCAATACGTCCACGCGTCCGTGGAGAGAAGGAGGGGAGCGCCGAGCGGGAGGAGTTGCACGAGCACCGCCACGAGCGCCACCGCCCGAACGGGCGGCGCTCCCCGCCGCAGCACGAAGAGGCCCACCACGTAACAGGCGAACGCCGCGACGAGCAGGACGAGGAAGAGCCAGGCCGATCCCTGGTCGCGGGTGCCGCCGTCCCGGGGGACAAGGGGGGAGTCCGGGACCCACGCGAGGAGCGAGGCCGCGCCGACGAGACAGGCGGTCGCGACCCCGGCGGCGAGCGCCGGGCGCGGTCTCACGGACCGGCTACCGGCCCGCGCCCTTGGGCGTCGAGTCGGACGGCCCCTTGCGGCCTTTCCCGCCGCCCGCGGCGGGAGCCGTGTCGGTGGTCTCCGTGGTCGCCGGCGCGACGTAGTACGGGTCGTACGAAAGCGCGTTCGGCCCGCGCTCCCAGGTCGTGAAGACGGGCGGCTGGCTCGGCTCTGGGAAGTCGACCGCAGGCGTGCCCTCGAGGGCGGGGAACATGAACCGCCGCCAGATCTCGGCGGGGAAGCTCCCACCGGAGACCGAGATGCCGTGCACGTCGAGCATCGGCACCTCGCCACGCGTGTAGCCC
This sequence comes from Gaiella sp., assembly GCA_036558885.1. Taxonomy (GTDB): domain Bacteria; phylum Actinomycetota; class Thermoleophilia; order Gaiellales; family Gaiellaceae; genus Gaiella. Next base: position 717 of record DATBET010000075.1, on the reverse strand, counting down.
ATCCACACCGCGCTCGCGAGCCGGGGTGTGTAGCCGACGAACCACGCGTCCGCGTGCTCGTTCGTCGTCCCCGTCTTGCCGGCGGCCGGACGGTCGAGCGCCGCCCGGGTGCCGGTGCCGTAGCGGATGTTGTCCTCGAGGATGCTCGTCACGACCGAGGCGACTCCTTCCGACACGACGCGGGTCCTGTGCCGGTCCTTCGCCCAGCGCGTGTCGAGCTTCCCGCCCGGCAGCACGACCTTGCGGATCGCGGTCGGCTCCGAATAGATCCCGCCGGCCGCGAGCGTCGCGTAGGCCGAGGCCATGTCGAGCGGGGACACGGCGATCGAGCCGAGCCCCATCGGAGCGACGAACTGGCCGCGCACGTCGAGCGGCGTCCGCACCCCGAGCTTGCGTGCCGTCGCGGCGACGCGCGCGGGGCCGACGTCAAGGGTCAGCTGCGCGTACACGGTGTTGTCGGAGCGGAGCGTCGCCTGCGTGACGGACGTCCAGCCGGTGTAGCTCGAGTCGTACGTCTTCACGCACCACCAGGTCTCCTCCTCGCAGCTGCCGTTCTCGACCGGGCGATACGTGAACGGCGCCGAGACGTAGTACGTCGAGTCGGGGTCCATGCCCCGTTCCACTGCCGCGGTGAGGACGAACGTCTTGAAGGTCGAGCCCGGCTGCCGGCGTGCCTGCGAGAGGAGGTTGAACTGGTTGTTCGCGCGACCCGGGACG
>DATBET010000074.1:0-12124 GCA_036558885.1 Gaiella sp. | reverse complement strand
GGTGCCGATCTCGCGGAGCGTCGGCACGACCTCGCGGGCCACGAACGGGAGCGTCACGAAGATCGTGGCGAGCGCGATCGACGGCGTCGCGTAGAGGATCTCGAAGCCGTGGTCGTGGAACCAGGAGAGCCAGCCGCTCGCCCCGTACAGGACGACCAGCGAGAACCCGACGATCACCGGCGAGAGCGCAAGGGGAAGGTCGATGAAGGCGTTGAGGAACCCCCGGCCGGGGATGTCCCCCCGCACGATCACGAGCGCGCACACGATCCCGAACACCGTGTTGACCGCCACCGCGATCACCGTGACGAGCAGGGTGAGCTTGAAGGCGGAGATCGTGTCCGGCGCCGTGACGGCCGCCCAGGCGCCGTCCAGGTCCTCCGTGGTCCGCCACACCATCATCAGAAGCGGGCCCACGAGGATCACGACGAGGTAGCCGAGCGCGACGAAGCGGAGCCCGAGCCTACCCACGGTCGTGCCTCGTGACGTGCCAGCGCACAACGCCGATGCCCATCAATGCCGTGAACGAGATCAGAAGCAGTACGACCGCGATCGCGGCGGAGCCCGCCGGGTCCTGCTCGATCCGGTAGAAGAGGTGGATCGAGGCCACCTCGGTCTTGAACGGGAGGTTGCCGGCGATCAGGACGATCGCCCCGATCTCGCCGACGGCCCGCGCGAACGCCATCGCGACCCCCGAGAGGATCCCGGGGAGAATCACCGGCAGCACGACGCGCCGGAAGGTCGCGAAGGGACCCGCGCCGAGCGACCGCGCCGCGTCCTCCAGCTCGCGGTCGAACTCGATCAGCACCGGCTGCACCGCGCGGACGACGAACGGGAGCGTGACGAACAGGAGCGCCACGTAGATCGCGCCGCGCGTGAACGTCAGGTTGGCATCGAAGTGGAACGAGCCGATCGTGAAGTCGAGCGGCGTGCGCGGCCCGTAGAGCGCCATGATCACGAGCCCGGCGACGATCGTCGGCAACGCGAACGGCAGGTCGATGATCGCGTTGACGACCGACTTCCCGGCGAAGGAGTCGCGTACGAGGACCCAGGCGATGATCGTCCCGAAGACGGCCGTGGTCAGCACCGCGAGCGTCGACGTGATCAGCGTCAGCTCGAACGCCGCGACGGCCTGCGGAGAGGAGACCACCTCCCAGAAGCCCGACCAGCCTTCGCCGGTCGACCTCCACACGACGGCCGCGATCGGGAGCACGACGATCACGAGCAGGAACGTCGTGACGAAGCCCACCTGCAGGGAGAGAGCCGGCGTGACGGCTCTCTCCCTGCGGCGCGCGGCCGGCGCAGGCGCCGGCAGGCGCGGCGTCTCGGTGACCGTGCTAGTCAGTGGGGACTCCGAGCGACGCCTCGATCTGCTGCATGACGCTCTTGCGCGGGTCGAACCACTTCTTGTCGACCGCGCGCCAGCCGCCGAGCAGCTTGTTGGTGATCGTCGTCTCGCCCGGCCGCGTCGGAAACTTGCTCTTGAACTCCGCGAGCGCCTGCTTCTCGACCGGCCGGTAGCCGTTCTGGGCGAGGATCTTCTGCGCAGGGTAGGTCTTGAGGAACCGGGAGAACGCGGTCCACTCGGCCTTGTGCTGGCTCGACTTGATCGCCGCGATGTACACGTCGATCAGCATCGTCTGGCGGGGGATCACGTACGGGAGCTTCCCGTTGATCGCCTCGCTCTCGAACGTGAGCAGGACGTCGCCCTTGCCCGAGAGGAACGTGTTCGTGGCATTCGAGCCCGACGAGTCCTGCGAGACGACGTTGTTCTTGTAGAACCGGCGCAGCCAGTCGAGCGCCTGCGCGTCGGTCTTGCCGAGCCGTCGCTGCGCGACGTAGGAGGCGAGGATGTTCCACTTCGCGATCCCGCCGGTGAACGGGTTCACCGTCACGACCTGCACACCGGGCCTGATCAGGTCGTTCCAGCCCTTGATCTTCTTCGGGTTGCCGTCGCGCAGTCCGTACACGACGACCGAGTTCCAGACGACGCCCTTGTAGCTCTGCTTGTCCCAGTTCGCGTCGATGAGCCCCTTGTCGACGAGGTCGTTGATGTCGTTGCCCGTGTTGAGGATGACCCCGTCGGCAGGCAGTCCGTTGGCAACCGCCTGACCCTGGGCGGAGGAGGGGCCGTAGGACGCCCGGATCGTGACTCCGGCGCCCTGGGGCGTCTTGCGGAACTCGTCGATCAGCCGCGTCAGCACCGGCCGCGGCGTCGAGTAGGCGACGAGGTTCAGCGTGACGTCCTTCGAGGTGTTCCCAGCGGTCGTGGCCGCGCCGGCGGCCGCCGCCGCCGCGAGCACGGCGACGAGCGCCGAGGCCCAGACAATTCCCTTTCGCTGCATGGCTCTCCTCTGCTCTGAAACGGCCGTGACGGCGCCCTGCCCTCGTGACCCCCTTTGTCCATCGGAAAGGTACATAAGCAAATGATATGCGTCAAATAAGAATCAACGATGCATCGAGTTCTCGACGGCGACCAGGCGAGGAGGAGACGAAGCACGAGGACGAACGTGGAGCGCTCGTGTAGCGTCCCCTCGTGGCGCTTCGGCTCCACCCCGATCCGGGCCCTGGGCTCGAGCTCGCGCTCGCCGCCGTCCTCCGGGACGAGGGACTGCTCGACGCGACGGAGCGCGCGTCCCTCCCGCCCTGGCGGCAGGCGGCGCTCCGCGAGGGCGTTGCGCGGGAGCCCGCCGCGCCGCGCCCTGCGGATGTGGGCTTCTACGTCGCGGCGCCTTCGCCGCGCAGCACGCGCGGTGCGACACGGGCGTAGTCGAGCCCCGAGATCCACGTCAGGATCGTGGCGACGAGCAGCACCCACCACGCGACGTCCGCGTCCCACGCTCCCGCTGCCTGCAGACCCGCCACGATCGCGGCTGCGGTCTGGGCCCACGTCTTGAGCTTCCCGAGGTCGCGCGCGCCCATCACCACGCCTCGTTCGAGAGCGGCCAGCCGCAGTCCCGAGACCGCGATCTCTCGGGCGACGATCGCGGCGATCATCCATGCCGGCGCCACGCCCTCCCCGATCAGCATGACGAGCGCCGCGAGCACGAGCACCTTGTCGGCGATCGGGTCGAGGAGCGAGCCGAACGCGGACGTCTGGTTCCGCCTGCGCGCGAGCCACCCGTCGACCTGATCCGTCGCCATCGCGATCGCGAAGACCGCGGTCGCCCAGTAGAGATGCCCCGAGAAGTCCCACGCGAAGAGGACGACCACGACCGGCACGGCGAGCGCCCGTACGAGAGTCAGCTGGTCGGGCAGCGTCACGGTTCGGGGAGAATACGCCGCGCATGCCAGCCTTCCCGAAGGTGCTCGTGGCCAACCGCGGCGAGATCGCGATCCGCGTGTTTCGCACGCTGCGCGAGCTCGGGATCGGCTGTGTGGCCGTGTACTCGGACGCCGACCGGAGGGCCGCGCACGTGCGCGCGGCGGACGAGGCCTACCGGCTCGGGCCGGGGCCGGCGGCCGAGAGCTACCTCCGCGCGGACGCCGTCGTCGAAGTCGCGCTGCAGGCCGGCGCGGCGGCGGTGCATCCGGGCTATGGCTTCCTCGCCGAGAACGCCGCGTTCGCCCGGCTCGTCGAGGACGCCGGGCTCGCATGGATCGGCCCGCCGCCGGACTCGATCGAGCTGATGGGGTCGAAGACCGCGGCTCGCGCCGTGATGCGCGCGGCCGGCGTCCCCATCGTCCCCGGTGCGGTCGACCCCGTTCGCACGGGCGACGAGATCGCGCAGCTGGGCGAGGAGCTCGGCTATCCGCTGATCGTCAAGGCGGCCGCGGGCGGGGGCGGCAAGGGAATGGAGCTCGTCCACGGGCCGGAGGAGGCCGTGCGGGCGTTCGAGGCAGCGACGCGCCAGGGCGAGAAGTACTTCGCGGACGAGACGGTCTACGTCGAGCGGTACCTGGAAGACCCTCGCCACGTCGAGGTCCAGGTGCTTGCGGACGGCCACGGCAACGTCGTCCACCTCGGAGAGCGCGACTGCACGATCCAGCGGCGGCACCAGAAGCTCGTCGAGGAGACGCCCTCGCCGGCGGTCGACGACGCGCTGCGCGAACGGATCGGCCAGATCGCGGTCGACGCTGCACGCGCGGCCGCGTACCGCTCGGCCGGGACCGTCGAGGGGCTCCTCACGCCCGCAGGCGACTACTTCTTCATGGAGATGAACACGCGGATCCAGGTGGAGCACACCGTGACGGAGGCCGTCACGGGGCTCGATCTCGTGCGCGAGCAGGTCCTCGTCGCCGCGGGCGAGCCCCTCTCGGTCACGCAGGCCGACGTCGTCCTCCGCGGTCACGCGATCGAGTGCAGGATCAACGCGGAGGACGTCGGCGCCGGTTTCCTCCCGGCGCCGGGGCGGATCACTGCCTACGCGGAGCCTGCCGGGCCCGGCGTCCGGGTCGACTCCGGCGTGGAAGCCGGCGACGAGGTGAGCGGCCTCTACGACCCGATGATCGCGAAGCTGATCGTCCACGACGTCGACCGCGAGCGCGCGCGGGCCCGGATGTTGCGCGCCCTCGCCGAGTTCCGCATCGAGGGGCCGTCCACGCTCCTCGGCTTCCACCGGGCGCTGCTCGAGCACCCGTGCTTCGTCGCGGGGACGACGTGCGCGGGCGTCGTCGAGTCGAAGGAGCTGGCGGCACGCGCGCAGGAGCTGGAGGAGTCGTTTTCTCATCGGGCAACGAGTGTGCCCGACGCCCCGGACGGAGCGATCCGGACGGTGCCGCGTCTCGTCGCCGTGGAGGTCGACGGAAGGTCGTACGAGGTGCGGCTCGAGGTCGGTGAGCCGCCGTGGACGGCGCTCGCGCGGGGCAGGCGCGAGCGCGGCGCGGCGGCGGGGGGGACGCCGGCGGACGGTGCGGTCGTGAGCCCGATGCAGGGGACGGTGCTGAAGGTCGAGGTCTCGGACGGCGACGAGGTGCAGGCGGGCCAGCTGCTCTGCGTCGTCGAGGCGATGAAGATGGAGAACGAGATCGTCGCCCCGCGCGTCGGCGTGGTGCACGACCTGTCCGTCGCGCCCGGGGCGGCGATCACGAGCGGGCAGCTCCTGTGTCGCGTGGTCCCGGCCGCGTGAGGCGCACGGCGGTCGAGACGCTCGACGAGCTGAGCTGGGCCGTCCCGGCGACGCCCGCCGGGCCGGCCCCGCCTGGCTCAGCGCGCGAGATAGCCGTAGGACGTCGAGTCCGACGGGCCTGCCCGGACCGGGCCGTAGAGCGGTCCGAGCGGCGAGTCGATCGCGTGGGCGTTCACGTACGGGTCGTCCGCGTTCTGTCCGCTGCCGCCGTCCGCCGCGAGGACGGCCGGAGCGGCGACCACACCTGCCGCCAGCACCGCGACGATCACGATTCGCTTCATGTGCGTCTCCCTCCTCTCCGTGTCGCACCTGAAACGACCGTACGAGGGGATGTCGCCACCGTCGTTGACGGCCGCGACGGAAGAGAAGTCACGGCCGTCACGTTCGCGGGCGAGGACAGCGGCTGCGGCAAGGAGCCCACCGCGGTCCGCGAAACGACGATCAGCCGCCGCGGAGCGCGTACGAGTTGTCGGTGATCCACGAGAACTGCGCCGGCATCCCCTCCGGAGCGTCCCCCACTGCATCGAGCCGGCCGAAGACGATCCGCACGTGGAGGCCCGCCGCGAGCTTCCCGGGCGCGGAGATCGTGCCCTGCCAGCTGGCGCCGGGCGGCAGGCTCGCGGGCAGCCGAGGGTCGAAGGACCGCGCCTCGCGGAGCCCGGGGAGGTCGTCCTCGCGCGTTCGGCTCTCCACCTCGGCGACCTGGTCGCTCGTGAAGAGCATCACCCCGAAGCCGGTCGTCGGGGACTCGATCAGCGCCCACGTGGTCTTCGTGCGGTTCTCGAGGCCGACCTCCGCGCTCCAGCCCGTCCTCGTCACCGCGAACCGCGCGGCGCGGAACACGAGCGCAGGGCCGTCGGCGGGGTAGCGCTCGACCCAGTCGAGCGATGCCTGCTGAGGGGGCGCCGGGCCGGGCGGCAGGGGGGTGGTCGAGTCGCTCGAGCTGCACCCACCGGCCAGCGCGCAGGCTGCGACGGCGGCGAGCACCCAGCGGGCCGGCGGCATGGGGCATGCTCGCACACGCCTCTTCGTCGAAATGCCCGCGCGCAAGGCGTCGGAGGCCGGGCGCCGGCTCAGGCGCAGCGGACCATGCGCACCATCAGCTCGACCGCCTCTTCGCGCGACAGTCCCTCACGCTGGACCAGCGACTCCCACGTCGCGAGCTCGAGGCTGAGCGAGAGCGCGGCGCGGAGCGCGCGCCGACGACGGGAGCGCGCTCCCCAGCCACGCTCGAGAGTCTCCCGCATCCGTTCCCAGCGCGCGAGATGTGGCGCGTTCAGCGCCGCGAGCTCTGGCATGCGCCGGAAGTCTCCAACGATGACGCCGAGCGCGTCCCCGACCTCGTCGTAGTACGCGTACAGCTCCTTCAGCGCGAGCCTGAGGCGACGCTCGGGGTCAGGCTCGCTCGCCCAGGCGCGATGGTCGGGCGGCGGATAGCTGCTCCATCCGTGCGCGACGCACGCGCGGAGCAGCGACGAGGGATCGGGGAAGTGCCTGTACACCGTGAGCCGCTGCACGCCGGCTCGTTCGGCGATCGCGCTGACCGTCGTCCGCGCCGGGCCGATGCTCATGTGGAGCCCGACCGCGGCGTCCACGATCCGTTGTCTGGTCGCGGCCGTCGTCGCCGCGCGCCTCGTCTTCCGATACGTCCGCGGCATGTAACACGAGTGTTACACGAACGCTTGCGCAATCCTCCACGATGTGTTAATGAAACATCATCGTTCATCGAAAGTGGGAGGTCGGCCCGATGGCCGAACGCGTTTTCGTCCTCGTCCATCCCGCGTGGTTCGGCGGCTGGTGCTGGCGGAAAGTCGCAACGTCGTTGCGATCCGCGGGCCGGCGCGTCTATACGCCGACGTTGACAGGGCTCGGCGACCGGGCGCACCTGGCCATCGCGGACGTCGGCCTCTCGACGCATGTCGACGACGTGGTCAACACGCTGGTCTTCGAGGATCTCGACGGTGTCGTGCTCGTCGGCAGCAGCTCGTCCGGGGCCGTGATCACGGGTGTGGCGGATCGCGTGCCCGAACGGGTGGCGCGCCTCGTCTACGTCGACGCGTTCGTTCCGTCGGACGGCGAGAGCGTTCTCTCGCTGATTCCACCCGAGAGGCGCGCGGTGATGAAGGAGCTGGTCGAGTCGGAAGGCGACGGCTGGGCGCTGCCGCGTTTCGCCGAGCCGCCCTGGGACAGCATCCTGCCGACGGCCTGGAGCATCACGCACGACGCGGACGTCCGTTGGATCCTCCCTCGCCTGCGGCCGACTCCGTTCCGGCACTTCACCGACCCGCTGCGTCTCGGACGACCCCTCGGAGACGCGCCGCGTCGGACATACGTGCGCTGCCGTGGCTGGCCCCACCCGGGCTTCGACCGTCACGCGTCGGACGCCGCGTCGAGCCCGGGCTGGGACCTCTACGAGCTCGAGGCGGCCCATCTCCCCTACATCACGTCACCCGCCGAGACGGCGGAGCTGCTGGTCGCGCTCGCCGCCTGAGGCGAAGCGGGTGTGATCCGGCCGCCGCGGCGTCTCCGGTAGCCTCCCGCGCCGGGTGGACCTCTACGAGCACCAGGGCAAGGAGCTCTTCCGCGAGGCGGGGATCCCGGTCTCGGAGGGTCGCCTCGCGACGACGCCCGCGGAGGCCCGGGCGGCGGCCGAGGAGCTGGCCGGCGAGGTCGTCGTCAAGGCGCAGGTGCTCACGGGTGGCCGAGGGAAGGCAGGCGGGATCAAGCTCGCGGCGAGTCCGGCGGAGGCCGAGGCGCGCGCCGGGGAGATCCTCGGGCTCGACATCCGCGGGCACGTCGTCCGGAAGCTCTGGATCGAGCAGGCCTCGGACATCGCCAAGGAGTACTACCTCTCGCTGACGTTCGACCGGGGCGCGAAGCGGGCCCTCTACATGTTCACGACGCGCGGAGGCGTGGACATCGAGGAGGTCGCGGCAGAGAGCCCGGAGGCACTCGTCCGGCTCCACGTCGACCCGCTGGAGGGCTTCCGTCCGTGGCAGGCGCGGCGGCTCGTCTACGCGGGCGGCGTCGGCGACCCGTCCGAGCAGAAGCAGATCGCGTCGATCGTGGAGCGCCTCCACGACGCGTTCGTTCGGTTCGACGCCCTCCTCTGCGAGATCAACCCGCTGATCGTCACCCCGGACGGGACGGTCAAGGCGCTCGACTCGAAGTTCACGGTGGACGACAACGCCCTCTTCCGGCATCCCGAGATCGCGGCGATGCGGGACGTGGCCGCCGACGACCCGCTCGAGTCGCTCGCCCGGGAGAAGGACGTCACGTACGTGAAGCTGGACGGCGAGGTCGGCGTGCTCGGGAACGGCGCGGGGCTGACGATGTCGACGGTCGACGTGGTCACCTTCGCCGGCGGCCGCCCCGCGAACTTCTGCGACCTCGGTGGGGGCGGCGATGCGCAGGGCGTCGTCGACGCGCTCTCGGTGATCACACAGGACGCGCAGGTCAAGGCGATCTTCTTCAACATCTTCGGCGGCATCACGCGCTGCGACGAGGTCGCGCGGGGGATCCTCCAGGCGCTCTCCGAGACGTCCCTCGACCTCCCGATCGTCGTGCGACTCGACGGGACCAACGCGGAGGAGGGAAGGCGGCTCCTCGTGGAGGCGGCGCCGGCCAATCTCCGCGTCTCGCCGACGATGCTCGAGGCCGCGAAGCTCGCCGTGGAGCTCGCCGCGTGACCGGCGAGCCCTGGAGCGCCCGCGCGCACGGGTACGTCGAGTCCGACGCGCACCGGGAGGGAGACGATCTCGACCTGCTCGTCGAATGGGCCGCGGGCGCGGCAAGCGCGCTCGACGTCGCGACCGGGGGCGGGCACGTCGGACGTCGCCTCCGCGAGAAAGGGCTCGAGGTCGTGACCTGCGACCGCGCGCCGGGGATGCGCGCCGACGTGACATGCCGCGCCGAGTCCCTGCCGTTCGGGGACGACGCATTCGACGTCGTCGCCTGCCGCACCGCCGCCCACCACTTCGCCGACGTTCGCGTCGCGGTGGCGGAGATGGCCCGCGTGTCGGCCGACCGCGTGCTGCTCGTCGACACGCTGCACATGGGCGACGACGTCGAGGACGCCGAGGCGCTGCGCGACCCGTCCCACGTCCGCAACTACACGGAGGCCGAGTGGCGGAGCTTCGTGGAGGAGGCCGGGCTCTCGCTCGAGGAGCTCCGCGTCCTCGAGCACAGCATCGACTACCGGTCGTGGCTCGAGCGCACCGGTTGCACGGGCGAAGCTGCGGCGCAGGTCGAGGTGCTGCTCGGCGACCGCGTCGCCGACGGGCGGCTGACGCTCGACAAGATCGCGATCCGGGCGCTCAAGGGCCGCTGACGCATGGCGATCCTCGTCGACGACGACACGCGGCTCGTCGTCCAGGGCCTGACCGGCTCGGAGGGACGCTTCCACGGCCTCCGCAACCGCGCGTACGGGACGAAGGTCGTCGCGGGTGTCACGCCGGGCAAGGGCGGTCAGGACGTCGAGGGCATCCCCGTCCTCGACACCGTCGTCGACGCGGTCTCCGAGCACGGGGCGAACACCGCGATGGTCTTCGTGCCGGCGCCGTTCGCCGCCGACGCGATCTACGAGGCGATCGACGCGGGGGTGCACACGGTGATCACGATCACGGAGGGCGTCCCGGCGCACGAGATGCTCCGCATCCACGGTTACGCGCGGGCGAAGGGCGTTCGCGCGCTCGGGCCGAACTGCCCCGGGGCGCTCTCACCCGGAAAGGCCAACGTCGGGATCATCCCGGCCGAGATCTTCAGGCCCGGCTCGATCGGGCTCGTCTCCCGCTCCGGCACGCTGACGTACCAGATCGGGCACGAGCTGACGCAGATGGGGCTCGGCAACTCGACGATCGTCGGGATCGGCGGCGACCCGGTCGTCGGCTCCTCGTTCGTCGACGTGCTCCGCCTCTTCCAGAGCGACCCGGAGACCGAGCACGTCGTGATGGTCGGCGAGATCGGCGGCGACGAGGAGGAGAAGGCCGCGGAGTTCATCGAGTCGGATATGACGAAGCCGGTCGTGGCGTACATCGCCGGCTTCACGGCGCCGCCCGGCAAGACGATGGGGCACGCGGGCGCGATCATCTCGGGCTCCTCCGGGACGGCGGAGGCGAAGAAGGAGGCCCTCGAGGCCAAGGGGATCAGGGTCGGCACCACGCCGACCGAGACGGCGGAGCTCGCGGCCGAGCTCGCCCGCTGACCGCGCGTGGACGCCGGGTCGGGCGCGAGGCTGCCCCATCCCACGACCGGCTCGCTCTTCGCGAGCCCCGTGCCCCCCGGCACGGGCTGGCCGGGCGACGGCGCAGACGCCGACACGCCGGTTGCGCAGGACGCGCGCGAGGTGGCGAGCCTCGCTACCGGCGCAGGCCTCCGGGAGGTGGCCGCTCGCTCGTCCGTCTGCCGTGCGTGTCCCCGGCTCGTCCGCTGGCGCGAGACGGTCGCGATCGAGAAGCGGCGCGCCTTCGCGGAGGAGCCGTACTGGGGCCGGCCGGTCCCGGGCTTCGGCGACCCGCGCCCACACGTGCTCGTGGTGGGCCTCGCTCCCGCAGCACATGGTGGGAACCGCACGGGGCGCGTCTTCACGGGCGACCGGAGCGGCGAGTGGCTCTTCGGCGCCCTCCACCGTGCGGGCCTCGCCTCCCAGCCGACCGCGACCGACGCGGCGGACGGCCTGCGGCTCACGGGTGTGCGCGTCGTCGCGCCCGTGCGTTGCGCCCCGCCGGCGAACCGGCCGACGACGGCCGAGCGGGACACGTGCTCCCGATGGCTCGACCGCGAGGTCGAGCTGGTCCTGCCGACGCTTCGGGCAATCGTCGCGCTCGGCTCGTTCGCCTGGTCGGCGGCCCTCGGAGCGCTCTCCCGCGGCGGGGTCGCGGTGCCGAGGCCGAGGCCGCGATTCGGTCATGGCGCCGAGCTCCGGCTCGGTGGGCTGGTCCTCGTCGGCTGCTACCACCCGAGCCAGCAGAACACCTTCACCGGGCGGTTGACGGAGGCGATGCTGGACGACGTCTTCGCCCGGGCCGTGGCGGCCTGAGGGCGTCAGTCGATCGACCAGCGCCCCCTGAACTCGCGCTGCGCCTCGGTCGGCTCGCCGAGCTCGATCCCGAGCGTCGCGAGCTTCGTCCGGGCGATCTCCGCGTCGAGCGCCTCGGGGAAGGACCGGAGGCCCGGCTCGAGGCCGCCCTGCGCCAGCAGGTGCGCGGCGAGCGCCTGGACGGAGAACGAGAGGTCCATGATCTCGACCGGGTGACCGTCGCCCCCGGCGACGTTCGTCTGGCGCCCCTCGGCGAGCACGTACGCGCGGCGCCCGTCGCCGAGCGAGTGCTCGGTCACGCCCGGCCGCACCTCGTCGCCCGGCCCGAGGGCGTCGATCGCGATCTCGCGCTCGTGGTGCCCGCCGTTCGCGAGCAGGACGCCGTCCTTGAGCAGCGTCAGCGCCTCGCGCGGCACGGCGTCGACCGCGCCGGTCGCGGTGATCAGCACGTCGGCGGCCGGCAGCGCGTGCTCGAGACGCGCCACGCGATAGCCGTCCATGTGCGCCTCGAGCGCGGCGACGGGATCGACCTCGACGACCGTCACGCGGCCACCCTCACCCGCCGCGTAGCGCGCGAGGCCCTTGCCGACCCAGCCGTAGCCGACGATGCAGAACTCCCGCCCGGCGAACGTGAGGTTCGTCAGCCGGTCGATCGCGGCGAGGGTGGACTGGCCCGTGCCGTAGCGGTTGTCGAAGAGGTGCTTGCAGCGCGCGTCGTTGGCGGCGATCGCCGGGAACGTCAGCCGCCCGGCCGCCTCCATCGCCCGCAGGCGCGCCACGCCGGTCGTCGTCTCCTCGGTGACCCCGCGAAGCTCGCTCGCCAGCGCCGGGCGGTGCTCGACGATCCGCGAGGTCAGCTCGCACCCGTCGTCGACGACGATCTCAGGCGCGGTGTCCGCCACTGCGAAGAGGTCGGCGTCGAACTCCTCGCGAGACGCGCCGTGTCGAGCGTGCACCTCGAGCCCGCGGGCGACGAGCGCGGCGCAGATCGCGTCCTGCGTCGAGCCCGGATTCGAGCCCG
>DATBET010000073.1:0-22823 GCA_036558885.1 Gaiella sp. | reverse complement strand
CTGGGCGCCGGGCGCGCTCGGGTTCTCGACCGGCGGCGCGACCGTCTGGAACACGCCGTCCGTCGACCCCGCGACGAACACGATCTACTTCTCGACCGGCAACGCCGCGCCCTGGACGGGGCGCGGGCCGGGCCTGAACCTGTTCACGTCGTCGATGGTCGCGATCGACGCGACGACGGGGCAGCTCCGCTGGTGGTACCAGATGGTGCACCACGACCTGTGGGACTACGACTGCCCGAACGCGACGATGCTGTTCGACGTCACGATCGGGGGCGTCCAGCGGAAGGCGATCGGCGAGGCGTGCAAGACGAGCTGGTTCTACATACTCGACCGCACGAACGGCCAGCCGCTGATCGGCATCACGGAGAAGAAGGTTCCACAGTCCAAGCAGATGAACACGTGGCCGACGCAGCCGATCCCGGTGGGCGACAGGATCTCGCCGCAGACCTGCGCCAAGAAGTCGAACTACACGGGGAAGGCAGCGAAATTCGCCGGCAAGCCGATCGTTGTCGGGTGCCTCTGGGATCCGCCGTCCGTCGACCACGCCGTCGCCATGGCGCCGAGCGCCCAGGGCGGCGTCGACTGGAACCCGTCGGCCTACAACCCGAACACGCACTACGCGTACTTCTGTGCCGCCGACAGCGACTTCGCGATCCAGGGCATTCCCGCCGCGAAGATCAACGCGGGCTACCTCGCCGGGAAGTCGAGCATCGGCGTGAACTTCGCCGGGATCACGTTCAACCAGGGCTACATCACCGCCATCGACGTGACGAACAACAAGGCGGCCTGGCGGGTGAAGTGGCCTCGCACGTGCTACAGCGGCATCTTCACCACCGCGGGCGGGCTCGTGTTCGCCGGCCGCGGCACGGGTGAGTTCGACGCGTACGACGCGAAGACCGGCAAGGAGCTCTGGAAGACGATGCTCGCGGCGAACGTCGCCGCGCCGGGCATGTCGTACAGCGTCAACGGCAAGCAGTACATCGCCATCTACGACGGTGGCACGGCGTTCACGTTCGAGTCACCCGGCAAGCACGGGGACGACGTCTACGCCTTCGCGTTGCCGTAGGCGCAGCAAGCAGTGGGGGAGCGGCGACTTCGCGTCGCCGCTCCCCTCGGATCGAGGTCGTCCAGCTAGTGTGGATCGGCCGCGTCGAAACGGGGCAGTCGGGGTAAGAGAACCGCAAGTGTCACGACGAACGTGGAGGGGTCTCGCATGAGGAAGAGGCTGAGGGTCACGGTGATCGCGGCGACGGCGGGCGTCGTCGTCGGTGTGGCGGCGGGTCTGGCGACGGCCGGCGACTCCGGCACGCGCGAGGCAACGAAGCTGACACCCGGCTCGTACACCGTCAAGACGACGCTCAACACGAAGCTCGAGGTGCCGAAGCCGAAGGGGGCGACGTCCGGGACGGGGACGTTCACCGGGAAGCTCGAGGTCGTCAGCGCGACGAAGGCCACGCTCAAGTGGAAGCTCAGCTTCGCGCACCTCTCGGGCCCCGCGCTCGCCGCCCACGTCCATCTGGGCGCGCCCGGGAAACCCGGCAAGGTCGTGGTGCCGCTGTGCGGGCCGTGCCGCTCCGGAGGCAGCGGGAACTCCTCGGTCACCGCGCTCGCCGCCGCCGCGATGATCGCCGGCAAGGCGTACGTCAACGTGCACACGAAGGCCAACCCCAACGGCGAGATCCGCGGCACCGTGAAGGCGGCCTCCGCGGGCGGAGGGAACGCCACCAACCCGTACGCGAACATGACCGTCACGGTCACGCCGGCGCTCGTCGCGCAGGGAAAGCGCCTCTCCGAGAGCTTCGGCTGCGAGGCGTGCCACACGCTGACCGGGGCGAAGTCGACGGGCCCGACGTGGAAGGGCCTCGCCGGTCGCACCGTTCACCTGGACGACGGCACGACGACCAAGGCGACCGACGGGTACCTGATCAACGCGATCGAGCAGCCCGACGCGGAGATCGTCGAGGGTTACTCGTCCGGGATCATGACCACGGCGATCGGGAACATCCCCGTGTCGCAGGCGAAGGCGATCGTCGCGTACATCAAGTCGGTCAAGTAAGAGCCCACATGAGCCGTGTCACGTCCGCCACTTCGAGGAGGGCGGCGGCCCTTGCCGCCCTCCTCGCCCTCCTGCTCGGCGCCCTGGCGGCCGTCGCTCCGGCCGCGGCCGCGAAGGCGACTCTGCGCGTCGTGAAGCTGAGCCCGCTCACGATCCGCGGGACCGGGTTCAAGCCGGCGGAGCGGGTGACGCTCACGCTCAGCGCGGGCGCGAACGGAACTGCGCGGGGCACTGCGACGGCCGGCGGCGCGGTGACGGTCTCCTTCCCGAAGGCGAAGCTCACGGCGTGCACCGCCTACACGCTCCGCGCCGTCGGCGCGGCCGGGACGAAGGCGACCTTCAAGCGGACCGTCACCGCCTCCTGCAAGCCCGCCGCGGCGCTGAAGTTCACGGGCACGGACGTCCTCCTCGCGGGCACCCATTTCCGCCCCGGCGAGAAGCTCAGCATCACTCTCGTCGAGGGCGGCGGCCCCCACAAGCGGTCGGCGACCGCGAGCTCCGCGGGGGCGTTCACCGTCGACTTCGGCGCCCTTCCCATGAGCGATTGCACGGCTTATACACTCACGATCACGGGCTCCCTCGGGAGCCGTTTCTCGAAGTCACAGGAGGCTCTCCCATGCTAGGACGGCTCAGGGTCGCGTGTGCGGTGGGCCTCGCGGGTCTCGTCTCGGTCGTCGGCGCGGCGACGCAAACGGCATCCGCGACGACCGGCGTCGATCCGCTGCAGAGAGTCTCCGTCCGGATCCTGGACGGACGGCTCGTCGTGAGCCCGAAACGCGTCGAGCGTGCGATCACGATCTGGTTCCGCGTGGTCAACAAGGGCAAGAAGACGCACAACTTCGTCGTCTCGGGCCTGAAGACGAAGCCGCTGGGGCCCGGCCAGGTCGACCACATCGTCCTGTCCTTCGAGGACCGTGGGAACTACATGTACCGTTGCGCCCTCAACTGCACCCGGAACATGCGCGGACAGGTCGTGGTGTTCTCGGGACTCGGCAACTAGGGCGGCGCACCGGCGGTGGCGGGTCGCGTCGGCGCGGCGGCCCTCGCCGGATCTCTGTGTCTCGTCGTGCTCGCCGGTTGCGGCGACACGAGAGAAGCGAGCCCGGCCAGGCCAGCCGGCTGGTCCCAGCCCAACGCGAACCGCTCGAGCACGCGCGCGATCGCCGGGCCGGCGGCGCCGACCTCGCCCCAGACGCTGCGGGTTCGGTGGCGCTTTCGGCTCCGGGGTGAGCCGGGCTTCTCCGGGATCGACGCCGCCACGCCGGTCGTCTCCGGCGGCCGGGTCTACCTCCAGGACCTGAACAGCAACGTCTATGCCCTCGCTCTCGCCGACGGCCGGCTGCTCTGGCGCCACCACTACGGCAGGCCGTCGGGCGGTCCAAACGGGCTCGCGGTGGCGGACGGCGTCGTCTATGGCAACACGGACACGAGCGCCTTCGCGCTCTCGGCCCGCACCGGCGCCGAGCGCTGGCGCACGCGGCTGACGCGATCGCGCAACCCCGTGACGATCGCGCCCGTGGTCGCCAACGGCCTCGTCTACACGAGCTCGACCGGTCAGGCGCCGGGCGGCCGCGGGACCCTCTACGCGCTCGACGCGAGGACCGGTGCCGTCCGCTGGCGGTTCGACACGATCGTCGGCCCGTGGCGCTTCCCCCGCGAGGCGTCGGGCGGCGGCGCGTGGCATCCCCCGTCGGTCGGCGCCGACGGCCACGTCTACTGGGGCACGGCGAACCCGTACCCGTGGGGCGGCTCGCGCGCGCGGCCGAACGGGGGGATGTACCCCGGCCCCGTCCGGCACACGGACTCCCTGCTCATGCTGGACGGCAAGACCGGTGAGCTCCTCTGGAGCGACCAGGTCACGCCTCACGACGTCCGCGACTACGACTTCCAGCTGCCGCCGCTCCTGCTCGGCGACGCGGTCGTCGGCGCCGGGAAGGCCGGCCGTGTGATCGCCTGGGACCGGTCGACCGGCGCGCGCCGGTGGGAGGTGGAGGTCGGGCGGCACCGCAACGACCGCGGGCCGTTGCCCACGCGGCCGGTGAGCGTCTGCCCCGGCCTGCTCGGCGGGGTCGAGACCCCGATGGCGGCGGACGGGGGACGGATCTTCGTGCCCGTCGTCGACCTCTGCTTCCGCGAGAGCGCCTACGGGTCGAGCGCGCTCGGGTTCTACTCGACCGACTACTCGAAGGGAACCGGCGAGCTCGTCGCGCTGGATGCCTCGGACGGGCGGCGGCTCTGGGCGAAGCGGTTCTCGTCGCCCGTCTTCGGCTGCGCGACCGTCGTCGGCGGCGTTGTCTACACGTCCACGTACGACGGCCGCGTCTACGGGCTCTCGACGAGGGACGGCTCGGTTCTCGCGCAGGCGCGGATGCGGGCCGGGATCAACGCATGTCCTTCGGCATCGGGACGGACGCTGCTCGTGGGCGCCGGCGCCGACCACCCCGACTTCCCGGCGCCGGTCTTCGAGCTCGTCGCGTACGCGATCCCGGGGACGTAGACTGACCCGAATCGACCGTCGGGACGCCGCACCGGATCTCACGCGTGAGGCCTTCCTGCGGCGCGGCGCCCTGGGAGCGCTCGCCGCCACCGGCCTCTACGGGCTCGTCGACGGCCTCGCGCCGCCGATCGCCCGCGCCGCCACGGAGGGGTCGAGACACCCGGCCGAGCAGCACGTGCTGCGCGGCGTCAGGATCGTCACGAAGAACGGAGTCGAGGTCGTCGTCCCGCCCCGCCATCACCAGATCGTCACGGCGAGGCTCCGCGTCGGCCGGGATCGGCGGGAGCTGCGCGTCGCGCGCCAGGCCCTCGAGCACGCGCTCGCGGCGCTCGACCGCGAGTTCCCCGCGACGCCCGCGGGCCTCGGGACGACCGTCGGCTGGGGACGTTCCTACTTCCGCGAGCTCGTCCCGCGCCTGGCCGACGGCCGCCGGTTCCCGCGGTACCTCCCGCTCGACCTCGAGGCCTCGAAGCGGGCGGGCGCGCGGCGCGAGGCGATCCTGGAGAGCATCCGCTTCCCCAGCGATCCCGAGTCGACGAGGCTCGAGCGGAACCACCTCTGCGTGCTCCTCCGCAGCGACTCGCTCGAGCACGTCGCGACGGGGGCCCGGGCGATCTTCGACTCGCTCGGCGACCTGGTCGCGATCACGAGCATCCGCAAGGGCTTCGTCGGCGGCGCCGAGGCCGGCGGCACGAGCCTGCCGAAGCAGCTCGCGGTCAGGGCGGGCCTCCCCTCCGCGCACCTGATCCCGGACGACGCGCAGCTGTTCCTCGGGTTCACCTCGACGCAGCGGCGCGCGCTGGGGCCCGACCTGATCGCGAACCTCGAGTCGCTGCCCGGTGTGACGGACCAGTGGCCCGACGGGTACTTCCGCGGCGGCACGACGATGCACCTGTCGCACCTGCACGAGGACCTCGACACCTGGTACGCGCGCTTCTCCTACATCCGGCGGGTGTGGGCCGCCTTCAGGCCGGGCCTCGCGGTGCCGGACGGGACGCTCACGCTGCCGGAGGGGCCTGCCGACGTCCAGAGCGAGCCGGTGGTCTTCGCCGAGGCGGCGGACAAGGGCCTGGTCGGCCACAGCGGCTCCCTGCAGCCCGTGACCCGGCTCACGGCGCCCGTCGTCGACCGCCACGGCAACCGCTATCCGAGCGGCACCGCGCTGATCCAGCGGGCCGACTTCAACACGCTCGACAACCCGTTCTTCTGGAGCTCGCGCCCGGCCCGGGACGGGATGGCCGAGCACCCGGCCGCCGGCCTCCACTTCGTCGCCTTCGCCGCTACGAGCGACCGCTTCCACCGGGCACGCCTCGCGATGGACGGTCGCTACGGTGCGGGCCGCACGACTCCCTTCCACCCACGCGCGGAGGAGCAGGGTCTGAACAGCGTCGTGCGGGCGACCCACCGTCAGAACTTCCTCGTGCCGCCCCGCCACCACCGCTCGTTCCCGCTCGTCGAGCTGCTCTGAGCGGCTCCGGCCTCGCCTACGATGCGGCGATGGGACCCTCCGTCGACCGCCGCGGATGAGCACGCCCGGCACGGGCGCGAGCCCCGTTCCCGCCGACCCGGTCGGGGCGGGCGCGGCCGCCGCCCGGCGGATCCTCGCCAACGTCGAGACGGTCGTGGTCGGCAAGCACGAGGCCGTGCGCCTCGTGATCGCCGCGTTCGCCTGCGGCGGCCACGTGCTCCTCGAGGACGTGCCGGGCACCGCGAAGACCGTGCTCGCGCGCGCGCTGGCCGGAAGCGTCGAGCACGCCTCCGTCTCCCGGATCCAGTGCACCCCGGACCTCCAGCCGACGGACGTGACCGGCCTCTCGATCTGGAGCCCCGCCACGCGGGAGTTCGAGTTCCGGCCGGGCCCGATCTTCGCGAACATCGTGCTCGTCGACGAGATCAACCGCGCGCTCCCGAAGGCGCAATCGGCGCTCCTCGAGGGCATGTCGGAGCTGCAAGTCACGGTCGACGGCACGACGAGGCCGCTCCCCGACCCGTTCCTCCTGATCGCGACCGAGAACCCGATCGAGCAGGACGGCACGTACGCGCTGCCGGAGGCCCAGCTCGACCGCTTTCTCGTCCGCACCTCGCTCGGCTACCCCGCCGTCGAGGAGGAGGTCAGGATCCTCGACGAGCAGGCCCACGGGCACCCGCTCGGCAGGCTCCGGCCGGTCGTCGGGCTCGACGACCTGCGTGCGCTGCGCGACGCGGTCGAGCACGTCTACATCGATCCGCTCGTGAAGCGCTGGGCGGTCGACCTCGTGCGCGCGACGCGGGAGCTGCCCTTCCTCGCGCTCGGCGCCTCGGTGCGCGCCAGCCTGGCGCTCGATCGCGCCTCCCGCGCCTGGGCGCTCACCGCCGGGCGCGACTACGTCGTGCCCGAGGACGTCGAGGCCCTCTTCGAGCCGGTGGTCGTCCACCGACTGCTGCCGGGGGAGGAGCTGCTCGTCGACGAGGGCGCCTCCCGCGAGGAGCTCGTCCACCGGGTCTGGGCCGCATGCCTCGAGCGGGCCCCCCGGCCCGAGCCCGACTGGGACCGCCAGAGCCCGCGCGCGGGATGAGCGACTCCCGGCCCCGGCCGTTCGCGCTCGTTCCCCGGCGCCGGTTCCGCGGCACCCACCCCGGTGCGCTGCGCACGCCGGAGCGCGGCGGAGGCGACGAGGCGGCAGGATCCCGCCCGTACCGGCCCGGGGACCGGATCGGCTGGATCGACTGGGGCGCGTCGGCGCGGCTCTCGGCGGCGCGAGGAGAGGACGAGCTCGTCGTGCGGGAGTTCTTCGCCGAGCGCGCGCCCCGCGTGATGCTCGTCTGCGACCGGCGGCCGTCGCTCGGCATCTATCGGCAGCCGCTGCCGTGGTTGGACAAGCCCGCGGCGATCGCGGGGATCGTCGAGCTCGTCGCGGCAAGCGCACGCGCGGCGCACGGGGACGTCGGGCTCGCCGCGGCCGCGGCGAGCGGCCCGTTCTTCGTGCCCCCTGGCCGCGTGCCCTCGAGCGGCTGGCTGCGGGAGCGCGCCGCCGGTCCCGCCGACGCGCCGCCCGGGGCGCTCGCGCGCACGCTCGAGCTGCTCGTGCGCCGCCGTACCGCGCTTCCGCTCGGAACCTTCGTGTTCGTGGTCTCCGACTTCCTGGAGCCTGTCCCGAGCCGGCTCTGGGCGCGGCTCGGCGGGCTCGGCTGGGACGTGACTCCGGTGCTCGTCCAGGACCCGCTCTGGGAGCAGTCCTTCCCTCGGATCGGCGGCGTGCTCGTCCCGTTTGCCGCGCCAGACGACGGACGAGCCACTGATGTCTGGCTCGGCCGTCGTCGCGCCGAGGCACAGGCGGCCGCGAACGAGCGCCGGCTCGAGGAGTCGATCACCCGCTTCCGCCGGCTCGGCTTCGATCCCGTCGTCGTGGGGACGAGCGACCGGGACGAGCTCGCCCGGCTCTTCCACGCCTGGGCCGCGCGGCGCCGCGCCCTCCGGCGCCGTTGGGCATGAGGCTCCTCGTCGCCGTGCTCGTCGGCGTCGGGCTGGCGGCGGGCGCCGCGTACGCCGCGCCGCCGCAGCTCCGGGCGGAGGCGCAGCCGTCGAGCGTCGGCGTGGGGGACGAGCTGACCTACGTCGTCGAGGCACGGCTCGACGCGGACGACGTCGACCCCGACAGCGTCCGCGTCTTCGCGGACACGGGGCCGTTCGTGCAGGTCGGCCCGGCGCGCACGACGCGGGACCGAGACGGCTCCGCCCTCGTCGTCCGGCTCGAGCAGAGGCTCGTGTGCCTCGACCTCGGCTGCGCCCCCGTCGACGGCGTCCGCCGCATCCGCCTCCCCGCCGCGCGGGTGACGGCCCGGCGAGCGGGCGGCGCTCCGGTCACGCTCCGAGCCGTCCCGCTCACGCTCGCGGTCGAGCCGCGCATCGAGCGGTCGGCGGTTCGTGCCGCACCCCCGCCATACCGGCAGCAGACCGCGTTGCCCACCGCCGGCCGCGGCGCGGCCCGGCTGTTCGTCCCGCTCGTGATCGCGACGGTCGTGCTCCTCCTGGCTGCAGCGCTGCTCGCGGTCCTCGCGCTACGGCCGCGTCCGACTGCGCGGCCGCGCGAAGCCGAGCTCGCGCGCGCGCTCAGGCTCCTGCGCGAGTCGGAGACGCGGCCCGCACCGGACCGCAGGCGCGCCGCGGGCCTGGTCTCGCGTGTCGTCGCCGCAGCCGGGGCAGGGTCGCTGGCCGACGACGCCGCCCGCCTCGCCTGGTCGGAGGAGGCGCCCGATCGTGCCGCTACCGGCGTGCTCGCGCAGCGCGCGGAGGGGAGCGTGCGATGACGACGAACGCGATCCCGCTCTCGGATCTCGGGCGCTTCGAGAGCACGGCCAGGCGGACACGGCGGCTCCGCCTCGCGTCCGCAGCCGCGGTGGTCGCCGCCGCCGCGCTCGCGCTCGTCGTCGCGCTCGGCCAGCACCCCCAGCCGACCGCGTTCCTGCCGCCGGGCACGAACGGGATCGTCGTGCTCGACGTCTCCGCGAGCATCTCCAGCGAGACGTACGCGAGGATCGCGGCTACGCTCGACCGGCTCGCGGGGTCCGGCGGGCGATTCGGGCTCGTGCTCTTCTCGGACACGGCCTATCAGGCGCTGCCGCCCGGCACCCCGGCAAGGGAGCTCCGCGCCTTCGAGCAGTTCTTCGACGTGCCCGCGCAGACGACGCCCGGCTCCGCCCCGTCTGCGCGGGCGAACCCGTGGTCGGATCAGTTCAGCGCGGGCACGAGGATCTCCACGGGCCTCGCCCGCGCGCTCGACGTCGTCCGCGACGAGCACCTCGGCCACCCGGCGGTCGTGCTGGTGAGCGACCTCGACGACGACGCAGGGGACATCGAAGCCCTGACGACCGTCGCGCTGGCCTACCGCAAGCTCGGCATCCCGCTGCGTGTGGTCGGCCTCGATCCGTCGCCCGAGGACGCGCGCCTCGTGGGGCGGTTGCTGGCCCAGCCGAGCGACCTGGAGGCGGCTCCGGCGGAGAAGACCGGCGGGCTCCGGGCCGCGGCCCCCTCGCCGGCCCCGCTCGTCGCGCTCGCGCTGGCAGCCGCCGCGGCCCTCGCGCTGCTGCTCGCCCTCAGCGAGCGCCTGCGGTGGGGGGAGGCGTGAGGCGCCCGGTGCTCGCCGGCGCGGCGGTCGCGCTCGCGGCGGCCGCCGCGTGCACGGCCGCGCTCGCCCACGACGCCCGCTCGTGGCGGGACGCGCTGCGCACGGGGGACGAGCTCTACGCGCAGGCGCCGGAACGGGCGCGCTGGAGCGCCGAGAGGTGGTTCCCCGGCGATCCCGCCGGACGCGCGGTACACGCATCGCGGGAGGTCGAGCTGCGCCGCGCCGTCCAGCTCTTCGCCGCCGCCGCCCATGCCCGGCGCGGCTTCGACAACGGCGAGTCGCGCGCACGCGTCAGGTCGGCCGCCGAGGCGGCCCTGACCGGGGTCGCGGCCGGCGCCGCATCCCCGGCTGCCTCGCAGGCGAACGACCTCCTCGGCGTCCTCCAGGCGCTCGGCCCCCGGGCGGACGCGGACGAGCTTGCCGCCGCCTCGTTCCGAGCCGCGGTGACCGAGGATCCGTCGAACCTCGACGCGAAGGTGAACCTGGAGCTCGCGCTGCGGCGTCTGCGCGCGGCGGCCGTCCGGCGCGGTCCCGGCAACGGCGCGGGGCCCGGGAGCAGCGGCCGGCGCGGCGCGGGCTCGGGCACCCCGGGGCGGGGGTACTAGGGTCGTGCTCGGCTCCGTCGAGCTGCTCTCAACCCTCGCCGTGCTCGCCGCGCTCGGCGCGATCGCCCCCGTCGCCGTCGTCGTGCTCGCCGCGCGCCGGGGCCGGCGCGCCGCCGATGTGCTCGGCCTCGCGCCGGCGACCCGCCGACGCGTCCCCTGGCGCCCCGCGGTCGCGGTCGCGATCTGCGCGCTGCTCGGCCTCGCGGCGGCGCAGCCCGTCGTGCGGACGACCGGGTCGGAGCCGGTGCGCCGCTCCTCGCAGGTGCTGTTCGTCGTGGACGTCTCGCGGTCGATGCTCGCGTCCGCGGGACCCGACGGGCCCACGAGGCTCGACCGTGCCAGAGACGCCCTGCTGGGGCTTCGTCGAGCGGTGCCGGATGTCCCTGCGGGCGTGGCCGGGCTGACCGACCGCGTCCTGCCCTACGTCTTCGCCACGCCGGACGACGCGGCGTTCGAGGACGTCGTCCGGCGGTCGGTCACGATCGAGGCGCCCCCGCCGCAGGTGGTGGCGCGCAACGCGACGAGCTTCGACGCGCTCGCGGCGGTGCCGACGTCGGGCTTCTTCCCGGCCTCTGCGACGCGGCGGACGTGCGTGCTCGTCACCGACGGCGAGACGGTCCCGTATTCGACCGTCGGCGTCGCGAGTGCGCTTCGCGGGCCCCGCGGGTGCTCGCTCCTCGTCGTCCGCGTCGGGGCTCCGGTCGAGCGCGTGTACCGGGCCGACGGCAGGCCCGAGGCCGCCTACCGGCCGGACGACGCCGCGTCGGCGGCGGTGCGGAGGCTCGCGGAGGTCACGGGCGGCGAGGCGTTCGACTCCGGGCAGGCGTCGCAGGCCGCGGCGGCGCTCCGGCGCCTGGCGGAGGCCGGGCCCACGGGACGCGCCGTCGTGGTCGAGAGCGAACGACGGCTCGCCCCGGTGCTCGCGGGCCTGGCCCTGGCGCTCGCGCTCGGCCTGGCGGCGACGGCCTTCGGCCCCCTCCGCTTTGGCGTCAGGGCTCCGGGTGAATACCCTGAAGTCGTGAGCGTGGCGGATCGAGCCGCATGAGCGCGCGCCGGGTCGTCCTCGCCGCGGTGCTTGCCGCGACGGGGCTCGCGCTTGCGAGCGCCGCGGCGACCGGCGGCGTGGCGCCTGCGCCGGCGCGCGGCGACTGGACGTCTTTCGGCCGGACGCCGTCGAACGACCGCCACTCGCCGCTGACCGACATCACGCCCGCGAACGTCTCGCACCTCGACAAGGCGTACTCGGTCGACTTCCAGAAGCTCGACCCCGACGTCCGCCGCGGCCAGCAGTCGTACCCGCTCGCGATCGGGGGCCGCCTGTACGTGACGACGAACGACGACAACGTCTTCGCACTCGACGGCGCGACCGGCAAGGTGCTCTGGCAGTACAAGCCGCCGAACAGCGGGTTCTTCAAGAACTTCGGCATCGTCGCGAACCGCGGCCTCGCGTACTGCGACGGGCGCCTGTTCCTCGCCCAGCTCGACATGAGGCTCGTCGCGTTGCGTCCCAGCGACGGCAAGGTGCTGGACATCGTCGGGATCAGCAACGACGTCTGGAACGCGTCGACGAACTACGGGTACTCGGAGACGAGCGCGCCGGTCTGCGCCAACCACCGCGTGCTCGTCGGCGCGGCGGGCTCCGAGTACGGGATTCGCGGCTTCGTGATGGCGTACACGACGGACCTGCGGCCCGCCTGGCCGAGCGCCTTCTGGACGATCCCCCCGGACCTCCAGTCGTGGCGGCGCACCTCGCGGGTCGTCGGGGGCGGGGCCGTCTGGACGCCGGTCACCGTCGACGTCGGCACGAACACCGTCTACTTCGGCACGGGCTCGGCGACGCCCCTCTACTTCAAGGCCCTGCGCCCTGGCGTCAACCCGCGGACGGACGCGCTCGTCGCCGTCGACCTGACGACCGGACGGCTGAAGTGGTGGCAGCAGCTGATCGCCGGCAACCAGTGGGCCTACGACGTCTCGCAGCCGCCGCTCGTCTACCGCGGCAAGGTCGGCGGCACGGTCCACGACGTCGTCTCCGTCGCGACGATGGAGGGCGTCTGGTTCGCGTTCGACGCGAGGACGGGCAAGCCGTTCCACGAGCGGGTGAAGGTGATCGACCGCGTCGAGCATCCGCCGCTCCGACCCGGTGAGCCGGTCACCGTCTTCCCGTCGTCACTCGGCGGCCTGAACTACTCGCCGGCGTCGTACGACCCGGCCACGAACTACGTCTTCAACGCCGCGGCCGAGACCGCCGCCGTCCTCGTTCAGCAGAAGCTGACGCCGACCCAGAAGCGCCGCAAGCTCCTGCTCGGCGACGTCTACCTCGGTCTCCAGAACGGGAACTTCGGCGGCGCGCTCGCAGGCTGGCACGACCACGGGTCGATCAGCGCGATCGACGTCTCGAGCGGCAGGCGCGTCTGGAAGTTCACGACGCCCGAGCCGGAGCGCGGCGGGGTGACCACCACGGCGAGCGGCCTCGGCTTCGCGGGAGGCGGGGACGGCGTGGTGCGCGCCTTCGAGCTTCGCAACGGCAAGGTGCTGTGGACGTTCAAGACGGGCAACCCGATCGCCTCCGGGCCGACGGTCTTCGCGGCGGGCGGGAAGGAGTACCTCGCGGTCACGGTCGGCGGGACGCCCACCTCGTCGAACGGCGGCACGGTCTCCCAGCTCTACGTCTTCGCGCTCGGGAGCGGCCCCACGGCGAGGACCACCGCCAGTGTCCAGGCAGGTGCCCGCTGGCCCGTGACCGGCGCCTCGCCGGCCGAGCGCGTGGCAGCCCGCTCGCTCGCGGCGACCGGGGGCGGAGCCCGGATCAGCGTCTCGGGCGGCGCCGTCCCGCTCGAGCTCTGGCGCGCCGACAGCTCCAACGAGGCTGCGATCACGGGGCGCGTCCTCCTCGGCGGCAGGCCGGTCGCGGGCGCCGTCGTCGCGCTCGACCGCTACCGCGTACCGCTGCGCACGGACGGGCAGGGACGGTTCTCCGTCCGGGTCGACTCGACGCTGGCCCGCCGCCACCCACTCCACGTCGCGGACGCCTCGCGCGCGACCCTCGGGGGGCGCGCCCTGACGGCGGCCCAGCGGAAGACGCTCGGCCAGGGCTCGGGCGGCGTCTCGGTCGCGTACAGGCTCGTCGGGCTGCGCGCGGCGCCCTCGCGCGGCGGGGTCCTCGTCACCGGGCGCGCCGTCCGAGCAGACGGCGTCCCCGCGCCGGGCGTCGTGCTGCTCTCGTACCGCCTCCAGGGGACGATCACCGACGCGAGCGGGAAGCCCGTGCCCGGCGCGACGGTCGTGACGCGCACGACCGACCGGGACTTCTGGACCTTCTCGGAGCCGTCCGACCAGAACGGCCACTACGTGTCCTACTTCTCGGCCTCCGACGAGTCCGGCAGCGACCCCGTCCAGCTCAGCGTGCAGGTCGCGTCGGGGAGGGTCTCCTACGGCTCGGGCCTCCGCAACGTGTCGTTCTCGCGCCTGCACAGCGCGACGATGGACGCGAAGCTCCCGGCGGGGGGGACGACGCTGCCGCTACCGACGTCGACGCCCGAGGAGGGCGCGTTCTACCGCGGCCTGCTCGTCGGCGTCTCGGGCCCGGCCGGGGTGATCAAGCCGCTCGCGGCCCGGTGGCCGGCGAGGGACGGGCGCTTCTCGCTTCTGCTACCCGCGAGCGTCCGCGGCACGACGCTGCGGTTCTGGGAGAGCGACTTCGTCTCGTTCTCGCGCTCTCCGGCGACCCCGGGAGGCCCGGTCGACCTCGCGCTTTGGCCGACGAAGCTCTCCCCGCGAGTCGCGCGCGACGTCGCGTTCCTCGCCGTCCGCTGACCGCCGTCGCCGGCGGCCGTCGGGGTGGAGCTTCTCGGGGGCGCGAGGTTGGCGAGGAGCCCCGCCGCCGCGAGGACAGCAGCGAGCACGCCGAGCTCGGGCAGGGCGAGCCGGCGTAGGAGCGGCACGTCGACGTCAGGATCCGCGCGCAGCGCGAAGAGGCGGCTCGCGAGGGCCAGGCCGAGGGCCAGGAGCACGAGGGCGCTCTTCACGAGAAGCGTCCGGCCGTAGCCCGTGTCGAGCACGGAGGAGAGGTCCCGAAACTCCGCGAGGGCCGTGAGGACACCCGTCCCCAGCACGACGAGCGCCGTGGGCAGGGCCAGCTCGGCGTAGCGGCGGACGGGCACCGCCGCTGCGGAGCCGAGCGCGGCAGCCGCGGCGAGCACGAGGACGAGATGCGCGAGTGCGCCGGTCCACGCCACGGCGGCGAGCACATGCACCGCGTCGGCCAGCGTCGCCCAACGGTCGCCGTTCGTGCCCGCGTGGCCGCGCAGCGCGACGAGGGAGCCGCTCGCCGCGAGCGGGACGAGCGCGACGAGAGGCCGGCGCGCGGCCACCAGAACCGCGCCGGCGAGCAGGCAGGCGATCGCGCCGACGGTGAGCGCGCCCGGCCTGCTGGTCGAGACCGCGTGCAGTGCGGGTGCGTCGAGGCCCGCAGAGAGGCCGCCGTGGGCCCGATCGCCTGCGAGGAGGACGAGTGTCGCCGCGCCGGCCCCGACGGCGACGCCGATCCCGAAGGCCACGGGCGCGGCGACGGGCGGCGCGCGCCACACGAGCCGCTCGCTGAGGATCCCGCCGAACGCGAGCGCGAGGCCCGCGAAGAAGAGCCAGCTCGCGGCGACCTCGGGCCACTGGATCGGCCCGGAAGACGCGGTCGCGGGCGGCAGCGCGCCGGTCGCGCCGACCGAGAACGGGAGCGACCCTTCCGCCGGATGGCCGTCGTCCGAGAGGAGCGTCCACGAGAGCAGGAAGATCCCGCGCAGGCCGCGAGGGAGCTGCTGGACGATCGTCGTGCCCCCCTCGAGGGGCCGAGTGAGGTCGATGCGCGCGCCGTCGGCCGTCCGGAGCGAGGTGCGGGCGCTCCCCGAGACGAAGCCCTCGTTGAACCGGAGGACGACGCGGGCCGGTGCCGAGGCGAGGCGCGCACCCGCGGGCGGGTCGGAGTCCACGAGGTACGCGTGGGCCTGGGCCCCCGCTGGAAGGGCGCACGCGACGAGCACCGAGCCGGCGAGCAGCGCGACCCGGGACCGGCTTCCAAGACGACGTCTCATGCGGACGGGAATGGTAGGAGCAGAACACCTGCGAAGCCCCGGCGTCGCACCTGCACCGCGTCTCACGACGGCGGCGCTGGCATCCTGGCTCCGTGGAGCTGGAGCTTGCGATCCGCATGCGCGGCGTGGTCAAGCATTACGGCCCGATCACCGCGGTGGACGGCCTCGATCTCGAGGTGCCCATGGGCACCTGCGTCGGCCTGCTCGGGCCGAATGGCGCCGGGAAGTCCACGACGATGCGGCTCCTCACGGCGCAGTCGATCGCGGACGAGGGTGAGCTAGAGGTGCTCGGCTTCACGTTGCCGGGCGAGTCGAAGCAGGCCCGTGCGCGCTGCGGCGTCGTGCCCCAGCTCGACAACCTCGACACGACTCTCACGGTCGCGCAGAACCTCCTCGTCTTCACGCACCTGTACCGCGTCCCGCACCACGAGCGGCGCGACGCGATCGAGCGTGCGCTCGAGCTCGCGAAGCTCGTCGACCGCCGCGACGACCGCGTCGACAAGCTCTCGGGCGGGATGCGGCGGCGCCTGCTGATCGCGCGGGCGCTCGTCCACCGCCCGCAGCTCGTCCTGCTCGACGAGCCGACGGTCGGGCTCGACCCGCAGGTGCGCCAGGAGCTCTGGGCGCTGATCGACGCTCTCCGCAGCGAGGGCACGACGCTCCTCATGTCGACCCACTACATCGAGGAGGCCGAGCGTCTCGCGGACACCGTCCTGATCATGTCCCATGGAACCGCGGTCGCCGCGGGACCCCCGTCCGAGCTCGTGCTCGAGTACGCGGGCAGGGAGGCGCTCGAGGTCTACGGCGCGCCCGCGCGGCTCGCGGAGGTGGAGGCCGATGCCGTCTCCGCCGGCCTGCGCACGCGACGCACGGGGACGAGCGTCTCGATCCTCGGGATCGACGGCCGGAACGGCTTTCGGCACGACGGGGAGCGGCGTCCGGCCAACCTCGAGGACGTCTTCGTCCTGCTTACCGGGGAGGAGATCGCCTGATGGCGACCCCGGAGGTGCGCGCGCCGCGGATCGGCCGGCTCGAGCGCTCGGCGCTCACCGGCGTCCTCGTGCGCGAGGTCGTGAACTTCTCGTCGTACTGGAAGTCGACGACGTTCTCCTCGACGGTCGAGCCGACGATCTACCTGCTCGCGTTCGGCTTCGGCTTCGGCTCGCTGGTCAGCACGATCGGCGGCTACGACTACGTCGACTTCGTCGGCACCGGCACGGTCGCCACCGCGGTGCTCTTCTCGAGCGCGTTCCCGGCGATGTTCGGGACGTTCGTGAAGTACCAGTTCCAGCGCACGTACGACGCGATCCTCGCGGCGCCCGTCGACACGGAGGAGCTCGTCACCGCCGAGGCGCTGTGGATCGCGACCCGCGCGGGCGTCTACGGCTGCGTGCCGATGGTCGTCGCGATCTTCTTCGGGCTCGACCCGGCGTGGGGGATGCTCCTCGTGCCGTTCATCGGCTGGATCGCCGGGTTCGGCTGGGCGTGCTTCGGGATCTCGATCGCCGGCTACTCCAAGTCCTTCGAGAACTTCAACTACGTCGTCAGCGCGGTGCTGACCCCGCTGTTCCTGCTCGCGGGCTCGTTCTTCCCGCTGGACGGCTTCCCCGAGTGGGCGCAGGTCCTGGCCGCGTTCAACCCGCTCTACCAGTGTGTGCAGCTGATCCGGGCGGCGGTGTTCGGGAACCTCGGCTGGGACGACCTGTTCCGCGTCGCGGTGCTCGTCGGCTTCGGCCTCCTCGTCTGGCGCGTCGCGATCCGGGCGATGACGAAGAAGCTCATCGACTGAGCGCGGGCCGCTCGGGCTGGCAGCGCGGGCACCAGTAGGCCGTGCGGTTCGCGTCGCCGAGCCCACGTGAGGCGATCGGCGTGCCGCAGCGGCGGCAGCCCATGCCGGCTCGGCGGTAGACGGCCCGCGGCCCGCGTCGGCGGTGCACGGCCGCGCGCATCGCGTCGCGTGCCCAGCCGAGCGTCTGCGCGAGCTCCTCGTCCGACACCGTGCCGAGGACGGCCCACGGAGAGACGCGCGCCTGCCAGAGCGCCTCGGCGAGCCACATGTTCCCGATGCCGGAGACCACTCGCTGGTCGACGAGCGCCTCGCCGACGAGCCGTGAGCCGGGCTCCCGTCGCAGCCGGGCGACGAGGACCGTGACGTCGGTCTCGTCGGCGAGGAGGTCCGGGCCGAGCCTGCGCAGCGGACGCCGCTCGAGCGTGAGCACCGGACCGTTCCACTGCGTCGCCTCGAAGCGGCCGCCGCGGAGGACGAGCCACGGCCTCGCCCTCGTCGCGCCGGTTCGCGGGCCGATCCGCCACCGGCCGTTCATCCGCAGGTGGCTGCGGAGGACGACTCCGCCCTCGAAGTGGAGGACGAGGTGCTTGCCGACCGCCTCGACGCGCTCGAGCACGCGGCCGTCGACCGCCCGTGCGACCCCCGTGGCCTCGCCCTGCGGGTTCGGGCTCTCCGCCTCGATTCTCTCGCCGACGAGCGGCTGCAGCCGTGCGGCCGCCCGGTGGAGCGCGTCACCCTCCGGCATCGAGCCCAATCATGCGACGGCGAGGGAGTCCTGCAGCCTCGTCGCGAGCTCGCGGACGCTGTCGCGCAACTCGACCGGCTCCTCGATCTCGAAGCGGCAGCCGAGTCGGGCGAGCACACCGGCCATCCAGTCGAGCTCCCCGACCCGCATGCGGAGCTGCGTCCGACCTTCGCCGGCTTCGACCAGCTCGGCGACCGTCGCGGGGACGCGCCGAGCAGCCTCGTCGAGCGGCAGCTCGAGCACGACGACCACCTCCCATCGCCAGGGCACGCGCGCGAGCGAGCGGCTGACCGAGGCGACCGCGTCGAAGCCCTTCGGCGGCGGCCGCCACTCGCCCTCGCGGATCGCGACGCGGCTCATCCGGTCGACGCGGAAGGTGCGCCGGTCGTCCCGGCCGTGGTCGAACGACGCGAGGTACCAGCGGCCCGAGTGGACGACGAGTCCCTGCGGGCTGACGTCGCGCGTCGTCTCCTCGCCTGCGAACGCGGTGTAGCGGAAGCCGACCCGCAGCCGCCGCCGGATCGCCTCGGCGAGAAGGAGCGCGACGTCGCTCTGCACGGGCGCGCCCTCCCGCTCGGCGGCGGTGAAACCGAGCGTCGTCTCGAGCGCCTCGACCTTGCGGCGGAGCGGGTCGGGCAGCACACGGTGGAGCTTCGCGAGCGCGCCGTCGACGGACCCTTCACTCGATTCGAGCCCCTGGCGACGCGCGGCCAGCAGCCCGAGCACGACGACGACTGCCTCGTCCCCCGAGAGCATCAGCGGGGGCAGGCGAAAGCCGGGGCGCACCCGGTACCCGCCGCCGACGCCGCGCTGGCCCTCGATGGGGATGCCCAGTCCCTGGAGCGCCTCGATGTACCGCCGCACGGTGCGCGCGTCGATCTCCAGTCGGTCGGCGATCTCGCGCCCGGTCGTGAGCGGCCGCTCCTGGAGGAGCTCGAGCAGCTCGAGCAACCGGCCCGTGGGCGTCTGCATGAACGGGAGTCAAGCACAGATAGAGGGCGGGATCCGCCCTATTTCCTGTGTAGCGTCTCCGGCGGAAGCGACTGGGAGGCCGCGATGAGCGAGACGGTGCAGGTCCGTTCCACCGTGCGGGACTTCGACTTCTGGATGGGGCGCTGGAGCGTCCGCAACCGCTGGCTGCGCGAGCGCCTCGCGGGCTCGACGGAGTGGGAGGAGTTCGACTCCTCCGTCGTCGCACGGCCGACCCTCGACGGCATCGGCAACGAGGACATGTTCCGCACCGAGCACGCCGGCGGGTTCACCGGCATGTCGTTCAGGTTCTTCGATCCGGGCTCGGCACAGTGGTCGATCTACTGGGCGGACAGCCGTAGGCCGGGGCTGCTCGACCCACCGGTCCTCGGGGCCTTCGACGGCGACGTCGGCATCTTCGAGGGAGACGACGAACTCGGCGGACGGCCGATCCGGGTGCGTTTCACATGGTCGCGGATCACGACGCCGACCCCGCGCTGGGAGCAGGCGTTCTCGGCGGACGGCGGCGAGACGTGGGAGACGAACTGGGTCATGGACTTCACGCGCGCAGAGGCCGCGGCATGACCTCGCTGGCGACCGCATACGGCGTCGACGAGGGATACCGGCACGTCGCGAAGCACGCGAGGCCGGCGTCGAGCATCGGCCTCGGCGACGCGGTGCTGAAGTGGTACGACGTCGCGCGTCCCGACGACCCCGTGCAGCCGGGGGTGCAGGCGCTCGCGCGGCGGGCGCTCGACGACGCCGTCCAGGTCGACGAGCTTAAGCTCGGAGACGGCCTCGGCTTCGTGATCCTCCACCGCTGCGGGTCGGCCGGGTTCCACTTCCTCCTCGTCGGGACGTGGCGCAACGACAACGAGCTCTGGGAGACGGTCTGGGCGAAGCACGACGACGCCGACCCCGGCTTCCACCCGTGGACCGTGGAGGACGGCCACCGTCCGACGTTCTGCGTCTGGGAGCTCGGCGTCGTCGCGCACGAGCGCCTCGCCTGGGCCGAGTACCTCGGCTCGGAGCGCGGCGCCGCCGCCCGGCGCGCCTACCTCGGAGACACGTTCGAGGGGCCGGTGTGAGCGGCGACCGCCTGGCGAGGGCGCCTCCGCGACAGGCGTGGAGACAAGGTGTGGATAGCCGCACCATCCGCCTGGCGCGATCCCCCGAATAGTCAGGTCGTGGAGACGCCATGCTCTAGGCGTGGCGAGCAAGAGACGCAGAGGGAGCACGATGACGAAGACGTTCGCCAATCGACGAGACGGCCGACGCGAGGTCGCCGGCCTGATCCGCGAGATCCAGCAGCTGACGAGCGAGCGCCGGCGCCTCCAGGCGCGCGGCGAGGTCGGCATGGAGCTGGAGGCGAACGAGCGCGCGCTCGACGAGCTGCGCTGGCTGCTCGCGGAGGCCGCGCGCCGCTCGGCGGTCGAGCCGGCGACCGCGGCGTGACCCGGACCGCCGCGCCGGGTCTCCGGCATGCTTAGCGCATGCTCCAGGAGAAGAACGACACCGATCCCGTCGAGACCCGCGAATGGCTCGAGTCCGTCGATGCGGTCGTCGCGTCCGACGGTCGTGAGCGCATGGGCGCGCTGCTCGACACGGTCGTCGACCACGCCCAGGACCTCGGGGTCTCCGTCGGCGCCGGCGTGTCGACGCCGTACGTCAACACGATCCTTCCCGAGGACGAGCCCGCCATGCCGGGCGACGCGGAGCTCGAGCGGATGGCGACCGCTCTCGTCCGCTGGAACGCGATCGCGATCGTGCTGCAGGCGAACGCCGAGTCCCACGAGCTCGGCGGCCACATCGCGAGCTACCAGTCCGCCGAGACGCTCTACGAGGTCGGCTTCGACCACTTCTGGCGAGGCCGCTCGGGCGACCACCTGGGCGACCTGGTCTACCTCCAGGGCCACTCGTCGCCGGGGTTCTACGCCAGGGCCTTCCTGGAGGGCCGGCTCAGCGAGGAGCAGCTGCGCAACTTCCGTCAGGAGGTGGGTGGCGGCGGGCTCTCGTCCTACCCGCATCCGTGGCTGATGCCGGACTTCTGGCAGTTCCCCACCGTCTCCATGGGGCTCGGCCCCTTGATGGCGATCTACCAGGCCCGCTTCATGAAGTACCTCGACGCACGCGGGATCGTCCCGGCGGGCGATCGCAAGGTCTGGGCGTTCATGGGCGACGGCGAGATGGACGAGCCGGAGTCGATGGGAGCGATCTCGCTCGCGAGCCGTGAACGGCTCGACAACCTGATCTTCGTCGTGAACTGCAACCTCCAGCGCCTCGACGGCCCGGTGCGCGGCAACGGGAAGATCATCCAGGAGCTCGAGACGAGCTTCCGCGGCGCGGGCTGGAACGTGCTCAAGGTGATCTGGGGCTCGAACTGGGACCCGCTCCTCGCCGCCGACCACGACGGCTGGCTGCGCCGGTTGATGGAGGAGTGCGTCGACGGCGAGTACCAGACGTTCAAGGCGAACGACGGCGCCTTCGTCCGCGAGCACTTCTTCGGCAAGTACCCGGAGACCGCGGCGATGGTGGCCGACTGGACGGACGACGAGATCTGGGCGCTCCGCCGCGGCGGCCACGACCCGCAGAAGGTCTACGCGGCCTACCACGCCGCGGTCCGGCACACGGGCCAGCCCACGGTGATCCTCGCGAAGACGATCAAGGGCTACGGGATGGGCGTCGCCGGCGAGGGCCGCAACATCACGCATCAGCAGAAGGCGATGAACGACGAGGCGCGGCTCGCGATCCGCGACCGGCTCGGGATCCCGCTCACCGACGAGGAGGCGACGGGCGCGTTCTTCCACCGGCCGCCCGAGGACAGCCCCGAGCTCGAGCACTTGCTCGAGCGGCGCAAGGCGCTCGGGGGGAGCCTCCCCGCACGGCACACCGACGCCGAGCCGCTGCCGACCCCGGATCCCTTCACGAGCGTGCTCGAGGGGAGCGGCGACCGGGAGAACTCGACGACGATGGCCTTCGTGCGGATCCTCAACTCGCTCGTCCGCGACAAGACGCTCGGGCAGCGGGTCGTGCCGATCGTGCCGGACGAGTCACGGACGTTCGGGATGGAGGGGATGTTCCGCCAGCTCGGCATCTACTCGTCGCGCGGCCAGCTGTACCAGCCCGAGGACGCCGGGGACTTCATGTACTACCACGAGGACCGCGACGGCCAGATCCTCCAGGAGGGGATCACCGAGCCGGGCGCGTTCTCGTCCTGGATCGCCGCCTCCACCGCGTACGCGAACCACGGCGTGACGATGATCCCCTTCTACATCTTCTACTCGATGTTCGGCTTCCAGCGGGTCGGCGACCTCGCGTGGGCGGCCGGCGACAGCCGAGCGCGCGGGTTCCTGCTCGGCGGCACCTCCGGGCGGACGACGCTGAACGGCGAGGGGCTCCAGCACGAGGACGGCCACTCGCAGGTGCTCGCGTCGGTGATCCCGAACTGCGTCGCCTACGACCCGACGTACGCGTACGAGGTCGGCGTGATCATCCGCGAGGGGCTCCGCCGCATGGTCACGGAGCAGGAGGACGTCTTCTACTACCTCACGGTGCTGAACGAGCCCTACGCGCACCCGCCGCTGCCGGAGGGCGCCGAGGAGGGGATCCTCCGCGGGATGTACCTCCTCCACGAGGCGCCGGCAGGCGAGGGGCCGCGCGTCCAGCTCCTCGGCTCCGGCGCGATCCTGCGCGAGGTCGAGGCGGCGGCCGAGCTGCTCGCCTCCGACTTCTCCGTGGCGGCCGACGTCTGGAGCACGACGAGCTTCACGGAGCTCCGGCGGGACGGGCTCGAGGTCGAGCGCTGGAACCGGCTCCATCCGACGCAGGAGCAGCGGCGCTCCTATGTGGAGGAATGCCTTGCGGGGCGGAAGGGGCCGGCAATCGCGTCGACGGACTACATCCGCACGTTTGCCGACCAGATCCGCCAGTTCGTCCCCGGGCGGTACGTCGCGCTCGGCACCGACGGGTTCGG
>DATBET010000072.1:0-11195 GCA_036558885.1 Gaiella sp. | reverse complement strand
GCAGAGGATCTTCTCGTCGGGGCCCTTCGCGTCCGTCATGCGGAAGACGCCGACGATCCGCGCCCGGATGCGGCAGCCGGGGAAGGTCGGCTCGCTGACGAGGCAGAGCGCGTCGAGAGGGTCGCCGTCCTCGCCGAGCGTGCCCTCGACGAAGCCGTAGTCCGCCGGGTACGTCATCGACGTGAACAGCCGCCGGTCGAGCACGATCTCGCCGCTCTCCGCATCGACCTCGTACTTGTTGCGGGAGCCGGAGGGCACCTCCACGAACATCGTGACGTCGGCCACGGGTCGCAAGTTACAAGTTGCAACTTGCGGTGGTAACCGTCACCCGAGGCTCCCGATTCGCTCGACGAGCAGATCGAAGAAGGCTGCTCCGTCGAGGTCGACGCCGACGTGCGCGTTCGGCGGACGGCCGGTGCGAAGCCACAGGTCGACCACCGTCCGCCCGCGGCAGAGCTCCGAGACGCGCTCGACCTCCACGTTGCGGAGCTTCGTCTCGACGAGCCCCGGGCGGAGGACGTGCGCGACCGCGACCGCGTCGTGGATCGGCGCTCCTTCCCAGCCGTAGGTCTGGCGGTGGTAGACGGTGAAGAAGTCGATCAGCTCTGCCACGAACACGCCGATCGAGCCTGCCTCGCGGAGCCGGCGCTGGACGTCGGGCCCGGTCACGGCCCGGTGTGTGACGTCCAGCCCGATCATCGTCACGTCGACCTGCGCGTCGAAGACGATCTGCGCAGCCTCGGGATCGGCCCAGACGTTGAACTCGGCGGCCGGGGTCATGTTCCCCTCGGCGACCGCGCCGCCCATCAGGACGATGCGCCGGATACCCGCCGCCCCGTGCTCCTCGAGGTAGCGCGCGATGTTCGTGAGCGGGCCCGTCGGCATCAGCGTGACCGGCTCCGCCGAGGCCCCGAGCGTCTCGGCGAGCCAGTCCACGGCCTCCGCGGCGACGGGCGCGACGCTCGGCCGCGGCAGGACAGGGCCGTCGAGGCCGCTCTCGCCGTGGACGTGCGCCGCGACGGCGAGCGGCCGGGTGAGCGGCTGCGCGGCGCCTCGTGCGACGGGCACGTCGGAGCGCCCCGCGAGCTCGAGCACGCCCAGCGCGTTGGCGGTCGTCTTCTCGATCGTCTGGTTCCCGTAGGTCGTCGTGACGCCGAGCAGCTCGACCTCGGGGCTCGCGAGCGCGAGCAGCAGCGCGATCGCGTCGTCGTGCCCGGGGTCGCAATCGAGGACGATCGGCTCGGGCACGCCGCGATTATCGCGACGCGTCGGAGCCGGGCAGCGCATCCAGCTCGGCGGCGGTCGGGAGAGACGGCTGCGCGCCGAAGCGCGAGGCCGCCAGGGCGCCCGCCGCACACGCCCGGGCCAGCGCTTCCTCCTCGTCCCGCCCTTCGAGCAGCGAGACGAGCAGGCACGCCGTGAACGCGTCCCCGGCCGCGGTGCCGTCCACCGCCTCGACCGCCGGCGGCATCGCCCGCGCGATCTCGTCTCCGTCGTCGAGGAGCACTGCGCCCTCGGCGCCTAGCGTCACCGCGACGAGCCCGTCGCGGCGCGCGAGGACGTCGAGCTCGAGGCGGTTGACGACGGTCAGATCGGGGTCGACGGCGACCGGCCGCGCCGGTGCGGCGTTGAGGCAGAACGTTCCCGTCGCCGCCTCCCAGGCGGACAGCACCGCCGTGTCGGGAACCTCGAGCTGGCAAAGAACGGCGTCGTGCTCGGGGAGCTCCACGGGGCCGAGCGACCCGTTCGCGCCCGCGGCGACGGAGATCGTCGTCTCGCCCCCGGCGTCCACCTGGATGAGGGCGATGCCCGTCTGCTCCTCGGTCTCGCCGAGCTGGAGCGCGACACCCGCCTCCCGCAGGCCCGCGAGCGCCTCCTCGGCGAGCGCGTCGCGCCCCACGGCACCGATCAGCGTGACGTCGGCGCCGAGCCTCGCGCACGCAACCGCCTGGTTCGCGCCCTTCCCGCCCGGCACCCGGGCGAACGTGCCACCTGCGACCGTCTCGCCTGGGCGAGGCAGCGTCGGCACGCGGACGACGAGGTCGAGGTTGATCGAGCCGACGACGGTGATGCGGGGACCGGGCACCGTCGTCCTACCGGCGCTCCACCGTGAGCCTCACGGATTCCCAGACGCGCATCCGTGTCGGGGTCGTCGCACCACAGGTGAGCCGCGGAGTCGGCTCGGACTCGCCCTCCCGCACGACGACGGTCACGGCACCGTCCCCGTGCGCGAGCCGGACCGCGGTCTCGTCGGCTGTGACCTGCTCGATCCCGGCCGGAGCCAGCGCGTCGATCTCGTCCACCCCGAGCTCGAGTCGCGCGAAGTGCTGGGCAGCTTGGACCGACGGCGGAAAGCAGGAGCGGCCCCGGAGCGACGACAGAGTCACCCGTCCCTCGACGTGCCGCCGCGCGAGCGCCGCCGCATCGGCCGGAGACACGCGACCGTAGTAGATGCCGTGGGGCAGCACCACCACGTTCGCCGCAAAACGGTCGCCGCCGACGTGCGAGCACTGCCAGGTCTGCTCCGGGAAGGCGTCGCCCATCGCAACCGTGACCGGCCAGCCCCGCGCAGCGCAGCACGGGTCTCGCCTGCCATGCGTGCAGACGAGAAACGCCGGCGAGAGCGACGGTACCGCGGGGAATCGCGTCGGATCGATCTCGGCCAGCTCCGCGTCCTCCTCGAAGCGGCCCCAGGCGATCGCCTCTCGTCCGGGTCGCGCGTCTGCGACGGCGAACGCCCGCGCAGGCGTCGGGTCGCGATGCGCGCGGCGGACGAGCAGCAGACGGGCGCCTGTCGCATCGCAGCGGGCGAGAAGCGTCGCGAGGAACGGGGCGCTGCGCGAGTCCCGCAGAGCATCCCGGCCCCAGGCGCCCGGCTGCTCGACGAGGACGAACCGCCCGGCGGGCGCCGCCGTCGCGACCAGCGGATCGCCGCGCCGCTCGGCCGCCGGCGCACAGCGCTCCGGGGCATTGCTCATGCAGACGTCCCGAGGCTCAGGTGGCCGGGACCAGCACCCCGTGAACGAGCAGGGTGCGGACGAGTGCCGTGACTGCGTCGGGCGGCCCGCCGAGCTCGTCGACGGGCATCTCTCGGCCCTCGAGCAGCATCGCGGCCGCGGCGGCCAGGGCCGGTTCCACGGCGATGCTCGTCCACGGCGTTCGGATGACCAGGCCGTCGTGGCCGGAATCGAGGCGGGCCGCTGCCCCGCTGCGGAGCCGGACTCGGTCGTGGGGCGCCAGCGACGCCGCCGCGGTGGCGTGCGCCACGGGCGAAAGCGGCTCGGGGCGCATCGCCTCACCGAGCATTCGGTCGAGCCGCGTCGCGACGGCGCCCGGATCCACGGTGCGAAGCCGGTCGGAGACGAGCTCGACCGTCGCGCGGATCTCGTCCGCGAGCGCGCCCGTGTCCGCGAGGTCGAGACCGACGGGCAGCGACCGACGCAGCTCGGGCTCCGCTTCGGCCTCGGCAAGGAGCGCCTCGGCCAGGGCGTGGCGGGTCACGACGTGGATGCCGGCGGTGAGATGCACTGAAACGTTCCCGAGCGCCTCCGCCGAGTGCACGAAGCCGCGGGGAAGGTACAGCGCGTCGCCGGGGCACAGCGCTGCGTCCAGCACGGGAGCCTGGGTCGCGGCCTGCTCCACCGCGCGACGGTGCTGCGTCCACGGCTGCGTCCTGAGCGGCACCGGATGGACCGGCTCGTGGACGATCCACCTCTTCTCGCCGGCGATCTGGAGCACGAAGACGTCGTGGACGTCGTAGTGGGCCGAGAAGCCGCGTGACGACGTGGGCGTGACGTATGCGTTGACCTGCACCGGATGGCCGAGCTCGTCGCGGAGTCGCGCGGCGAAGTCGATCAGGGGAGGCCACAGCCGATGCAGCGCCTGGAGGACGATCGTCGTGCCCTCCGCGAACAACCTCAGCACGGCCGCGTCGTCCACCTGGTCCGAGATCTGGGCTCCGACGCCGCCACCGCGCGTGAAGCGCGAGCTGTCGACGACGACCCCGTCCTTCGCCATGCGCAGAAACGGTGTTCGGAGCCCGCGGCGAGAGAGCAGCTCGTCGACCGCGGCCAGATCGAAGAGATCGCCGAACCCCTCCGGCAGCTCGGCCGCCGACGCGAGGAGCGGGCGGGCGCCCCAGGCGTC
This sequence comes from Gaiella sp., assembly GCA_036558885.1. Taxonomy (GTDB): domain Bacteria; phylum Actinomycetota; class Thermoleophilia; order Gaiellales; family Gaiellaceae; genus Gaiella. The sequence goes on along the minus strand of DATBET010000072.1, from coordinate 7,049 downwards.
CGCGAAGCGGTCCGGGTCGGCAACGCAGCGCGCGAGGGCCCGGTCGTGGTCGACGGGGCCCTCGCGCTCCCGAGCCGGCTTCGCCGTGACGCTCATCCGCCGCGTCTAGCCGGCGCCGCCGTCCGCTCCACCGTCCGCTCCACCGTCGGCGCCACCATCTGCACCGCCGTCGGCGCCACCGTCTGCACCGCCGTCTGCGCCACCGTCGTGCTCGCCCGGGACGCCCTCGGCGCCTCCGTCTGCAGGCCCGTGCGCGCCGCTGTCGGCGCCGCCGTCTGCGCCACCGTCGTGTTCGCCCGGGACGCCCTCGGCGCCTCCGTCTGCAGGCCCGTGCTCGTGCTCGGACACTCGTTCCTCCCTCGGTCGTCGGGTTGGCACCCGATCGTTCCCCTCTCGTGGCTGAGCCTAACGCGACGGGCCCGTCAGGCCGCGAGGGCCCGGAGGTCGTCGACCGTGGCGGCGAAGAGCGTGTCGCGCAGGTCGAACAGGCCCGCCCAGAGCGAAGAGCGGTCGGGCGGGGCGTCCAGGCGGGCCGCGTCGTCGAGCCCCTGCAGCGCGCGCACCAGCACCGCGAGCTCGAGGTAGACCGCGGCGACGCGGTTCGGGCAGGCGCCGACACCGGCGCGCTCGAGCACCGGGCGCCACTCGACGAGCTCGCCCGCGCCGGGCCCCCCGTACCAGCTGCGCCCCTCGGTCCGCTCCGGCTCGAGCTCGAGCAGGTACGCGGAGAGCGGCGCATCGAGGCCCGCCAGCGCCGTCTCGATCCGGTCGGCGGCGTGGCGCAGCGCAGCCTCGCGCGAGCCCGCGGTCGCCGGGACGGGATCCCCGCGCCCCCACCGCTCGAGCAGCCGGCAGAAGGCAAGCGCCGCCGCCTCGCACGCGCGGAGCTGCCTCACGAGGCGGGCCGCCGTGCGCGGTGACGCCGCATGGCACTCGATCACGTCCGCCCAGCCCCGCATCAGACCTCGATCACGATAGGGAGGATCATCGGTCGGCGGCGGGTGCGGTCGTAGACGGCCTGGCCGATCGCGTCGTGGATGTGCTCCTGGACGAGCTTGATCTCCGCGAGCCCGTTCGAGGAAAGCTCGGCCGCGATGCGGCTCGCCTCCTCGCGCAGATCGTCGACGAGATCGGGGTCCTCCCCCACGCCGCGTGCGATCAGTTCCGGTGGTGAGATCGAGCCGCCGTCCTCGAGCGAGAGTGTCGCGACGACGATCAGCACCCCGTCCTCCGAAAGCCGCCTGCGGTCGCGCAGGGCAACGTCCTCCACGTCGCCGACGCCGAGCCCGTCCACGAAGGTGACACCGGCGGTCACCCGGTCGACGAGGCGGACGCCCTCCGGCGTCAGCTCGACGACGGAGCCGTTCTCGGCGATCACGATGTGCTCGTCCGTCAGGCCCGCGTCACGCGCGAGCTGCGCGTGCGCCGCCAGCATCCGGTACTCGCCGTGGATCGGCATCACCGCCCTCGGGCGCACGAGCGAGAGCAGCGTGCGCAGCTCCTCGGAGCACGCATGTCCCGAGACGTGAACGGGCGCGATCTCCTGGTGGAGCACCTCGGCGCCGAGCCGCGCGAGGTGGTTGATGGAGTCGTGCACGCGCAGCTCGTTCCCTGGCACCGGCTTCGCCGAGATGATCACCGTGTCCCCGCGCTCGACGGCGACGTTCGCGTGGTCGCCGTACGCGATGCGCGTGAGCGCGGACATCGGCTCTCCCTGGCTCCCCGTGCAGAGGACGAGCACGCGGTCGGGCGGCAGGTCCATCGCCTCCTTCGGCGAGACGATCGACTCCTCCGGCAGCTCGACGTAGCCGAGGTTCCGCGCGATGTTCATGTTCTTCCGCATCGAGCGCCCGACGACCGCCACCTTGCGGCCGTTCGCGATCGCGACCTCGGCCGCCTGCTGCACCCGATGGATGTTCGACGCGAACGACGCGACGACGATCCGCCCCGTGCGCAGGGGGATCAGCTGGCGGAACGCCTCGCCGACGAGGCGCTCCGAGCCTGTCATGCCGGGCCGCTCGGCGTTCGTCGAGTCGCCGAGCAGCAGGTCGACGCCGCGGCTCCCGAGCTCGGCGAGCGCGCCGACGTCGGTCTTCAGGCCGTCGACGGGCGTGTGGTCGAGCTTCCAGTCGCCCGTGTGCAGGATCCGGCCCGCGGGCGTGTCGACGACGACCGCGATCGAGTCCGGGATCGAGTGTGCGACGCGCACGAACTCGAGTCGAAACGGGCCCAGCACCAGCGGCGCCTGACCCGGCTCGACCTCCGTGAGCACCGTCGTCGCGCCGAGCGAGTGCTCGTCGAGCTTCGACTTCACGAGTGCGAGTGTCAGCCGTGTGCCGACCACCTCGCCGACCTCGAGCCGGCGAAGCGCGTACGGCAGCCCGCCGACGTGGTCCTCGTGCCCGTGGGTGAGGACGATCGCCCGCAGGCGCCGTCCCTCGAGATACGAGACGTCGGGCAGCACGAGGTCGACGCCGAGGTGCTCGTCGCGCGGGAACGCGAGCCCGGCGTCGATCGCGATCCGGTCCTCCCCGAGCTCGAGGACCGTCATGTTCTTCCCCACCTCGCCGAGACCGCCGAGCGGGATGATGCGGAGCGGTGTCACGGACCGGAGTCTACGGACGGTCTCGCCGGAGGAAAGCGCCGAGCTCTACGCAACTGCGGCGAGCAGGCCGAGCCGCTCGAGGCAGTCGCGGATCGCCGCGGTCTCCTCCTCGTCGGCCTCGACGAGTGGCAGCCGCAGACCGCCGACGTCGTGGCCGAGGAGCTGGAGCGCCTTCTTGATCGCGATCGGGTTCGACTGGACGCGGAGGATCTCGATCGCAGGACGGAGCTCCGCGTCGATCGCGCGCGCGCCTTCGACGTCACCCTCGCGGTAGCGCGTGATCAGCTCCTTGACCCGGGGCCCCACGACGTGCGTGTGCACGCAGACCCCCCCGACGCCGCCCACCTCGAGGAACGGCAGGATCAGGTCGTCGTCCCCCGCGTAGAGGTCGAGCCCGCTGGAGACGACGTGGCGTGCCGCGTCGAGGCTCGGCTTCGCCTGCTTGACCGCGCACACGTTGGGGATCTCGGCGAGGGCAGAGATCGTCTCGGGCTCCGCGTCGACGACGACGCGGCCCGGGATGTCGTAGAAGATCACGGGCCTGTCGGTGGCCGCGGCCACGGCCCGGACGTGCGCGACGATCCCGCGCTGCGGCGGCTTGTTGTAGTACGGCGTCACGACCAGGAACCCGTCCACCCCGAGCGCGTGCGCCTGCTCGGTGAGGTGGACGGAGTGCGCGGTCGCGTACGTCCCCGTGCCGGCGACGACCGTCCCACGATCCCCGACCGTCTCGACGGCCGCGGCGTAGAGCGTCAGCCGCTCGTCGTCGGAGAGGGTCGGCGCCTCGCCGGTCGTGCCGGTGACGACGATCCCGTCGGACCCGTTGTCGAGGAGGTGCTCGCAGAGCGCGCGAAAGCCGTCGACGTCGACCGCGCCGTCCTCCTGAAACGGGGTGACGATCGCCGTCAGGACCTCGCCGAGCACCCTGGCGATTGTAGAGGCTCCTGTTTCGGTCAGGATGGCGCCGACAGCCAAGCGACGACAGGAGGCACCATGCTCAAGGAGTTCAGGGACTTCCTCTTGCGCGGCAACATCGTCGAGCTCGCGGTGGCGTTCGTGATGGGCGTCGCGTTCGCGGCAGTCGTCAACTCGCTCGTCGACAACCTCGTGATGCCGATCATCGCAATGATCATCGGAAAGCCCGATTTCAACGACCTGACGTTCACGATCAACGACGCGGTCTTCCGCTACGGGGCGTTCATCACGGACGTGATCAGCTTCCTCGCGATCGCCGCGGCGGTCTTCTTCTTCGTGGTCGAGCCGATGAACGCGATCATGTCTCGCGGCCGCAAGCCCGCCGAGGAAGAGATCTCCGACGAGGAGCGGCGCCACCAGGAGCTGCTCGCCGCCCTGCGGGCGCGGGCATAGAGGTCTACAGCAGCGCTTCGAGGCCCACGGTGAGGCCGGGCGGCAGCGTGCGCACGGCCTCGACCGCGCGGAGGACGCCCGGGACGAACGCCTCGCGGGCGGTCGTGTCGTGGCGGATCGTGAGGATCTCGCCGGGGCCGCCGAGGATCACCTCCTGGTGCGCGACGAGCCCGGGGAGCCGCACCGAGTGGATCGCGACCTCGCCACCCATCCGGGCCGCGGTCGCCTTCGCCGTGCCCGAGGGCGCGTCGAGCTTCGTCTCGGCGTGGAGCTCGACGATCTCCGCGCGCGGCAGGGTGCGGGCGGCCTCCTCCGCGAAGCGCATCATCAGCACGGCGCCGAGCGCGAAGTTGGGGGCAAAAAAGCAGGGGACGCCGGCGTCGCGGGCGGCGCGATCGAGCGCGTCGGCGTCGAACCCGCTCGTCCCCACGACGACGGGCACGCCCGCCGCCAGGCAGGCCGAGGCGTTCTCGAGGACTGCGTCGGGACGCGTGAAGTCGACGGCCGCGTCGCAGCCGCCCGGGCCGTCGGCGCGCCCGTCGACGACGTCGTGCCCGGCGGCGGCGAGACCGGGCGCGAGCACCGAGCCGACCTTGCCGGCCGCGCCGAAGAGGCAGATCCTCACGCGCGCTCCGCGAGCGCGGGGTTGACGCGGGCGACGGCCCGGCGGAACCGGCTCTCCCGCGGCCCGATCCCGGCCGCCGACAGTCGCGCGGGTGCGAACAGCGAGCGCGCGGCCTCGGCGACGTCGTCCTCGGTGACCGCGCGCACCCGGCGCAGCGTCTCCTCCACCGAGACGAGCTCCATGTCGGTGACGAGCGCCTTGCCGAGCCTGCTCATGCGGTTCGAGGTGCTCTCCAGCGAGAGGAGGAGCCGCCCCTCGATGTTCTCCTTCGCGCGGTCCAGCTCGCCCGGGCGGAGGTTGCCGGCGGCGACGTCGCCGACCTCCGCGCCGATCACGTCGAGGCACTCGTCGAGGTTGTCCTCCCTCGTGCCGACGTAGATCCCGACCTGGCCCGTCTCTGCGTACTGCGAGCCGTACGTGTAGACGCTGTACGCCATCCCGCGGAGCTCACGGATCTCCTGGAAGAGGCGCGACGACGCGGAGCCGCCGAGGATCGCGTCGAGCAGGGAGACGGCGTAGCGCGACTCGTCGTCGCGCGCGATGCCGGGGGCCGCGAGCACGACGTGGTACTGCTCGGTCTTGCGGCGCACGAAGCGGTAGCCCGGCGCGGGCAGGCGGCTCACCGGCGCGCGCCGCGGCGCGGGCCGGGCACCGTCGGGGCCCGGGAGCCGGCTAGTGAACAACTCCACGAGCCGCTCGTGCGGGACATTGCCCGCTGCGGCGAGCACGATCCGCGGGCCACCGTAGGCGCGGCGATGCCACTCGCGTAGCGCGCGGGGCGACACGCCGGCGATCACGTCCGCACTGCCGATCACGGGCCGGCCGAGGGGGTGCGTGCCGAAGACGGCCTCCGCCGCGAGGTCGTGGACGAGGTCCTGCGGGTTGTCGTCCACCATCGCGATCTCCTCGAGCACCACCTCGCGCTCCGAGTCGACGTCGTCGAATGTCGGCGCGAAGACCATGTCGGCCATCGCGTCGAGCGCCTTCGTCAGGTGCCCGTCGGGCACGCGGGTGTAGAGGACGGTGGTCTCGCGCGACGTGGCCGCGTTCAGCTCGCCGCCCATCGTGTCGAACAGCTCCGCGATGTGCTGCGCGCTGTAGCGCGACGAGCCTTTGAAGAGCAGGTGCTCGATGAAGTGCGAGACCCCCGCGCGGGCGGGCGGCTCGTCGCGCGAGCCGGTGGCGATCCAGAGCCCGAGCGCGACGGAGCGGACGCCCCGCAGCCGATCGGTGACGACCCGCTCGCCCCCGGGGAGCGTCGTGAGCTCGGGCTCGCGCACGGCGCGATCGTAGCCTCGCGGTCAGTCCCGCAGCGAGGATCCTCGGCAAGGCACTTGCGGCGCCGAAGGCGACGCCTTCAGGGGTGTGCCCCGCCGCAGGCGGGGATCCCGCGGTGGGAATCCGCGCGAGCGGATTCCCACCTGCGGACCAACCTCAGTCGCGGCGCCGGCCGCCGCCGCCGCGGCCGCCGCGGCCGCCGCGGTCCTCGCGCGGTGGACGCGGCTCGCGGGGCGGGGCGTCCTTCGCCCGCTCGACGAGCGTCTCGGGCGAGACGAGCTCCCCGTTCTCGTGCTTGGCGACCAGCTTGAGGCCGATGCGGCCCCGGTCCTTGTCGACCTCCTGCACGATCACGTCGAGCGTGTCGCCGCGCGCGAGGACGTCCTCGATGTGCGCCACCCGGCCGGGGCCGACGTTCGACACGTGGAGCAGGCCGTCGGTGCCCTTCTTCAGCTCGACGAACGCGCCGAAGTCGGTCGTCTTGACGACCCGCCCGGTGTAGGTGTCCCCCACCTCGGGCTCCTTCGTCATCGCCTGGATGGCCGAGATCGCCGCGTCCGCGTTCGTGCCCTCCGTCGCGTAGACGAGGATCGTGCCGTCCTCCTCGATGTCGATCTGCACGTCGTAGTCCGCCTCGAGCGAGCGGATTGTCTCGCCGCCCTTCCCGATCACCATCCCGATGAAGTCGGGGTTGATGCGGATCGAGGAGATGCGCGGGGCGTGCCCGGCGAGCTCGGCCCGCGGGCTCGAGATCGTCTCCAGCATCTTGTCGAGGATCGACGCGCGCGCCCGCTTCGCCTGCTCGAGGGCGGCCTGCATGATCTCCCGCGTGACGCCGGTGATCTTGATGTCCATTTGCAGGCCCGTGATCCCCTCGCGCGTGCCGGCGACCTTGAAGTCCATGTCACCGAGGTGGTCCTCGGCGCCCTGGATGTCGGTGAGGATGACGTAGTCGTCGCCCTCCTTCACGAGGCCCATCGCGATGCCCGAGACGGGCGCAGCGATCGGCACGCCGGCGTCCATCAGCGCGAGCGTCGAGCCGCACACGGAGCCCATGGACGACGAGCCGTTCGACTCGAGCGTCTCGGAGACGACGCGGATCGTGTACGGGAACTCGGTCTCGGACGGGATCACGGCCAGGAGCGCCCGCTGGGCGAGCGCGCCGTGGCCGAC
>DATBET010000071.1:0-3891 GCA_036558885.1 Gaiella sp. | reverse complement strand
GACGTCCAGCTCTGGGTTCCCGCCCCGGCCAGGCCCGCCGCCGTCACCTTCGCCGGGAAACCGGTGCGCTGGAGCTGGACGCCGGGGCCGCTCCCGGGGGTGGTGATCCGCGTCCACGGGCCCACCGTCCAGGGGGAAATCGCGCTCCGCGCGGCGAACGCACCCTAGGATGAGGGCCGTGCGGGCAGAGGAAGTCCCAGCCGAAAGCGCCCCGCCGCCCGAGGACGTCCGCTCCGCGAGGCCGTACCTCCTCAGCCGGGGCTCGCTGAGAGCGCTCGTCCGGCGGGTCGGGAGCATCGCCGCGCTGGTGGCGATCGACCTCTCCGGCCTCGTGATCGGCGTCTACGGCGCGCTCGCGCTTCGCTCGCTCGTCCGAGATCCGAAGCCGATCCTCTGGAACCTGCTCTGGACGCACGAGACGGACTGGCTGCCGTTCCTCGTGCTGATGCTGCTGCTCGTCTTCTCGAGCAACGGGCTCTACGGGCCCCGCGAGCTACGGGAGGGCGCCGGCCGGATCGTCCCGTCGGTCCTGCTCGTCGCCGCCCTCTCGCTCGCGTTCGCGATCGGGACCGGCCAGCACTTCACGACGTTCGGGCTGTACGTGGTCGCAGCGGTGCTCGTCGCCACGCTGATCAGCCTGTTCCGCTGGAGCTACGAGACGGCGACGGGCTCGCTGCTCCGCTCCTTCGGCGTCCGGAGGCGAGCGCTCCTCGTCGGCGAGCCCGACCAGGCGGATCACCTGCGGGAGACGCTCGGCTCGAGCCGCGGCGGGATCGACTACGACTTCGCCGGCGTGGTGATGCCGGGGCCGACGCTCGAGCTCGAGCTCTCGCGGCAGCGGCTCGACGAGCTGATCGTCGCCGACTCGGGCCTCGGTGACGGGCAGCTGCTCGAGATCGTCGACGCCGCGCACCGGCGCGGAGTCAAGGTGCGGGTGGCGCCGAGGACGACCGAGCTCCTGATCGAGCGCGGCGAGTACGTCCCCGGCCAGGCGGTGCCGCTCTTCGAGTTGCGGCCGCCGATCTTCGCCGGCACCGACTGGGTGCTCAAGCGGACCTTCGACATCGTCGTCGCGGTCGCGACGATCGTGGTCGGCCTCCCGCTCTGGCTTGCCCTGGCCGCCCTGATCAAGCTCGACTCGCGCGGACCGGTGCTGTACGCCGACCCGCGCGTCGGGCTCGGCGAGCGTGAGTTCCGGATGCTCAAGTTCCGGACGATGGTGCGCGACGCTTCGCGTGCCCAGGCCTCCCTCGAGCGGGTGAACGAGGCGAGCGGGGCGCTCTTCAAGATCCGCCAGGACCCGCGCGTGACGCGGGTCGGGCGCTTGCTCCGCCGGTTCTCGCTCGACGAGGTGCCGAACGTCCTGAACGTCCTCCGCGGCGAGATGTCGCTCGTCGGCCCGCGCCCGCTGCCGCTCCGCGACTACGCGCGGCTCGACGCGTGGCACCGCCGCCGGTCGAACGTCCTCCCCGGGATGACCGGGCTGTGGCAGATCGCCGGGCGGAGCAACCTTCCGTTCGACGACCTCGTCCGGCTCGACTTCTACTACCTCGAGAACTGGTCGCTCTGGCTCGACGTGACCATCCTCGTGAAGACCGTCCCGGCCGTGGTCGCGCGCCGCGGCGCGTACTGAGCGCCGTACCGTCGTCCTGCGACACTTAGCACGTGCGCGCGCCGAAGCTCCTCTGCGTCGCCTCCGCGGTCGACCTCGACTTCCGCTACGGCTGCACACCCGCCTGGTGGCAGCTCTGGAAGGGGATGCACGACGAGGGCGCCGATCTCGTCGTGACGCCGTATCGCGGCCGCCCCGTCGAGACGCCGTGGTGGCGCACCGCGCCGAATCCCGCCTACCGGGAGGGTGAGTCGTATGCCCGCGCGCGCGACCTCGCGGCGCGCATGCGCGGCGACAGCTACCTGCGCCGCGCCGAGCAGAGCCCCGACGACTCTGCCGCCGACCGGATCACCCGCGAGCTGATCTGGCGGCTCGTTACGCCCCGCTGGCGACGCCATCTGGAGCAGCTCGTCGAGCGTGAGCGGCCCGACGCCGTCGTCGTGTTCACGGTGCCGATGGCGCACCTCCGGGGTGTCCCCGGCGCGCTCCGCGGCCGCTTCGGGATCCCCGTCGTCTTCTACGACGGCGACGTGCCGATGAGCCTGCCCGAGTTCGGCGGCATGGACACGGGCTTCAACTACTACCACGGCGCCGATCCGGGCGAGTACGACCTCGTCGTCTCGAATTCCGAGGGCGGCCTCGAACGGCTGCGGGAGCTCGGCGCGCGCCGCGCCGAGGTGATCTTCTGGGGGGCGGACCCCGACTTCTTCGCTCCACAGCCGGTCGAGAAGGACCACGACGTCTTCTTCTACGGGTACGGGGACAAGTTCCGGCGTGAATGGATGGCCGCTCTCGTCGGCGAGCCTTCGCGGCAGCTGCCCGACGTCGGCTTCGCGCTCGGCGGGCGGGACTTCCTGGGCGACACCGGTCGGGCCCGGCTCGTCGGCGACGTGCCGTTCAATCTCTTCCCGCGGGCTATCTCGGCGGCGCGGATCAACCTGTGCATCACGCGCCGGTCGCACGCCACCGTGTACGCGTCCTCGTCGGCAAGGCCGTTCGAGCTTGCCTCGTGCGGGGCGACGATCGTCGCCAACCCGTACGAGGGGATCGAGCGCTGGTTCGAGCCCGGCCGCGAGCTGCTCGTGGTCGGAGACGGCGACGAGGCGGTGGCCGCCTATCGCGAGTTGCTGGACGACCCTGGCCAGGCCGAGGAGCTCGGCCGCCGCGCGCGGGAGCGCGTGCTCGACGAGCACACCTACCGCCATCGCGCCCGCCGGCTGCTCGAGCTCGTCGGGCTCGGAGTCGAGGCACGTGTCCACTGAGGTCGTGAGCTCGACGCGGGCGGTCGGCGGCCCGCTCGCCGAGGTGAAGCGGATCGCGATCCTCCCCGCCTTCAACGAGGAGCGATCGATCGGGCGCGTGCTCGACGAGCTGCGGGCGCTCGACCGCGGGCTCGACGCCGTCGTCGTCTCCGACGGCTCCACCGACCGAACCGCCGAGGTCGCGGCCGCCCACGGCGCCCACGTGATCCGGCTGCCCTTCAACCTCGGCATCGGCGCCGCCGTCCAGACCGGTTTCCGCCACGCGTGGGAGGAGGGCTACGCGCTCGCCGTCCGGCTCGACGGCGACGGGCAGCACGACCCCGCCGAGCTCCGGAGCCTCGTCGCCCCCGTCGTCGCCGGCGAAGCCGACCTCGCCGTCGGCTCCCGCTTCGTCGCCGGCGGCGGCTACCGGTCCTCCGCGGCTCGGCGAATCGGGATCCGCATCCTCGCGCGGGTCGTCTCGGCGATCGCGCGGCAGCGGCTGACCGATACCACATCGGGCTTCCAGGCCTGCAACCGCCGCGCGATCGGCGTGTTCGCGGCCGACCTCCCCCACGACTACCCGGAGGTGGAGGGGATGGTGATCGCGATCAGGCACCGCATCCGCATCGTCGAGGTGCCGGTGACGATGCGCGAGCGCGAGCACGGCCGCTCGTCGATCGGGACGCTCGCCTCGATCTACTACATGATCAAGATCCTCCTGGCCCTCTTCGTCGATCTCTTCCGCCGCGACGTGCCCGCGCTCGAGGACGAATCGACATGACGCCCCTGAAGGTCACGGTCGTCGCGACCGCGGTGTCGGTGCTGCTGCTGCTCGTCGTCTTCGAGCTGATCCGGTCGCGAAGGCTGCGCGAGCGGTACGCCCTGCTCTGGCTTGCGACCGGGATCGTGCTCGTCGTCCTCTCCGCCTGGCGCGGCGGCCTGAACACGATCGCGGGCTGGTTCGGCGTGCGCGGCTACCCACCCGCTGTGCTCTTCGCGGTCGGCCTCCTGTTCGTGATCCTCGTCCTCCTCCAC
>DATBET010000070.1:0-12679 GCA_036558885.1 Gaiella sp. | reverse complement strand
CGCTGGTCGCGGGGCTACCCTTGGCCGCGTGACGGACGTCGCAGGCCCGCCTCCGGTCCCGTTCGCCGACCGTCTCGCGGAGGCGGTCGAGCGCAAGCGGACGCAGGTGGTGGTGGGTCTCGACCCGGTGCTCGACATGCTGCCGGTCGAGCTGCGGGGCGAGGCCGCCGCGGGCCGCGCGGCCGCGGCGGGCGCGGTGCAGCGCTTCTGCACGGGCATCGTCGACGCGGTGGCGCCCTACGTCGTCGCCGTGAAGCCGCAGGTGGCCTTCTTCGAGGCACTCGGCAGCGACGGCTGGCGGGCCCTCGAGCACGTCTCGGCTCACGCGCGCGATGCGGGGCTCCTCGTGATCGGCGACGCGAAGCGCGGCGACGTGGGCTCGACGGCGCGCGCGTACGCGAGTGCCTTCCTCGAGCGGCGCAACGGCGAGCCGCCCCTGGCGGACGCGCTCACGGTGAGCCCGTTCCTCGGGCGCGACTCGCTCGATCCCTTCTTCGCCGCGTGCCGCCGCGACGGGGCGGGCGTGTTCCTCCTCGTCCGCACGTCCAACCCGGGCGCCGCCGAGCTCCAGGACGCGGTCCTCTCCGACGGGCGCCCGCTCTGGCGTCAGCTCGCCGAGCTCGTCGACCAGTGGGGCGAGGACCTCGTCGGCGCGCGAGGGCTCTCGAGCGTCGGCGCCGTCGTCGGGGCGACGGTGCCCCGGATCGTCGGCGAGGCACGCCGCGAGATGCCGCGCGCGATCATCCTCCTGCCCGGCGTCGGCGCCCAGGGTGCAACGCCGGCGGACGTCGCGCGGGCGTTCACGAGCGGCCCGTCGAGCGCCCTGGTGAACGCATCCCGCTCGGTGATCTACGCCTTTCGCGACGCTCCTGCCGACGACTGGCGCGCTGCCGCGGCGGCCGAGGCGGCACGGCTGCAAGGCGCCGTCTGGGCGGCGGCGGGCTGGTGATGCGGCGCGGTAGTCTGCAGATCGCGTTGAAGCGCTGTGGTCTGCCCGCCGTTGCGATCGCCGCGCTCGCCCTCTGCGGGGCCGGGCATGCCTCCGCGCCCCCGGTGCAGGCCCAGGCCTACGTCGTGCAGAGCTCCGTCGACGGGCGGACTCTCGCGGCGCGCGACGCCGACACGCCACGCCCGATGGCGAGCATCACGAAGCTCATGACCGTGCTCGTCGCGCTCGAGCGCCTGCCCCTGGATCGCGTCGTCACCGTCCCCGCCACGGCTGCGCGGGTGGGCGAGTCGTCGCTCGACCTCCACGCCGGCGACCGGCTGCCTGTCAGGGACCTCGTCGCCGGGGCGCTCGTGCCGAGCGCGAACGACGCTGCGACCGCCCTCGCAATCGCGGCAGGCGGCTCGGTGCCCCGGTTCGTCGCGCTGATGAACCGCAAGGCCCGCGAGCTCGGGCTCAGCGGCACCCGCTTCCGAAACCCGCACGGCCTCGACGAGCCGGGCCACGTGTCGACCGCCCGCGACGTCGCGACGCTCCTGCGCGCCGCGCTTCGCAACCCGGTGATCCGCCGCTACGTCGGCTCGGCGCAGGCGACGCTCTCGGACGGGCGGACGGTTGTGTCCACCGACAACCTGATCTCGGCGGTACCGGGCATCGTCGGCGGCAAGACGGGTCACACGGCCCTCGCCGGCTGGTCGCAGGTCGCGTTCGCCCGCGCAGGAGGGGTCGGGATCACGGCCGCGGTCCTCGGCGAGCCGAGCGAGGCGCGGCGCGATGCGGACCTCGCGGCGCTGCTCCGCTTCGGCCTCGCGAGCTACCGGCAGTCCCGCGTCGTCGACCCGGCCCGGACGTACGCGTCCGTGCCGGTGGGCTGGGGTCTCGAGCCTCTCCGGCTGGTCGCGCCGCGCGCCCTCGTCCGGCCCGCGCCGGTCGATCGGCCGCTCGTCGAGCGGCTCGTCGTCCCGGCCGTCGCGGCGCTCCCCGTGCGCGCGGGGCAGCGCCTCGGCACGCTCGTCGTGACCGACGGCGGCCGCGTCGTCGCGCGCTCGCCGCTCGTCGCGGCCATCGCACGCAGCGAGCCCGGGGCGCTCGCGAAGGCGGGATGGCTCGCCGGCAGGACGGTGCACCATCTGGTGGGGCTGGTCTCATGACGCGCAAGGCCAGTCCATGATCATCACCGTCACGCTCAACGCCGCGCTCGACCGTTCGCTCACCGTCCCGATCCTCCAGCTCGGCCAGCGGCACCGGGCGAGCGACGTGCTCACCCTCGCGGGGGGCAAGGGGATCAACGTGGCGCGCGCCCTCAAGCGCCTCGACCACCCGGTCGTCGCGACCGGCCTCGCCGGCGGCCGCACCGGGACGCGGATCGTGGAGCAGCTGACGGAGGAGTCGATTCTCAACGACTTCGTCCGCATCCGGCAGGAGTCGCGCACGTCGACGCTCGTCGTCGACCCGACCTCGGGGACGCAGACGGAGATCAACGAGTGGGGCCCCAAGGTCTCCGAGACCGAGCTCGAGATGCTCCTCGACAAGATCCGCTACCTCTCGCGCAGCGCCGAGGCCGTGATCTTCGCGGGCTCGCTCCCGCGCGGGGTTGCGGACGGCTTCTACGGCGACGTCGTCCGCGAGCTCTCCCGGCGGGGGGTGCGCGTCGCGCTCGACACCGAGGGCGAGCCGCTCCGCCTCGGGCTCGAGGCCGAGCCGTGGCTCGTGTCGCCGAACCAGCACGAGGCCGAGCAGCTCGTCGGGCAGGAGTTGTTCGACGAGGAGGACTTCCTCATGGCGCTCGAGACGATCGCGGAGATGGGTGCGCGCAACGTCCACATCACGCTCGAGAACGGCTGCTTCGCACTCGTCCGTGAGGAGCGGCAGATGCGCCGCTACCGCGCGGTGACGCCGCGACTCGAGCCCGTCTCGGTGGTCGGCGCGGGCGACGCGTTCCTCGCCCAGTGGCTCACCGCCGTGCTCGACGACGCGTCCGCCGAGGAGGCGCTGCGGCTCGCCGCCGCGGCCGGCGCGGCGTCCGTGCTCGAGGTCGGCGCCGGCCGCTTCGACCCTGCCGAGGCCAGGCGCCTCCTCCCGGGCGTCGAGGTCCACGAGCTCACTCACGCCTAGCCCGCGAAGCGAGAATCCGCAGGAGCGGATTCCCGCCGCGGGATCCCCGCCTTCGGCGGGGCACACCCCTGAAGGCGCCGGCTTCGCCGTCGCACCACCAGCGATTCCGCGCAGAGCCGTCACTGCCCGCTGTTACGATCGAAGTCACTTGGAGAGCCCGCGGGACAAGTTCGCGAAGGAAGGGCTGACCTTCGACGACGTCCTGCTCGTGCCGGCCGAGTCGAGCGTCCTCCCGAACGACGTCGTCACCGCCAGCCGCCTCACGCGGACGATCGTGCTCGAGATCCCGATCGTCTCCGCCGCGATGGACACCGTCACCGAGGCGCGGCTGGCGATCGCCCTCGCGCGCCTCGGGGGGATCGGCGTGCTGCACCGGAACCTGTCGATCGGCGACCAGGTGGCCGAGGTCGACAAGGTGAAGCGCTCGGAGGCCGGGATGATCGTCGAGCCCGTCACGCTCTCCCCTCACGCACTCGTGGGCGACGCGCTCGAGTTGATGGCCCGCTACCGCGTCTCCGGGATCCCCGTCACCGACGCGGACGACCGGCTCGTCGGGATCCTCACGAACCGCGACCTGCGATTCGGCGTCCCCTCCACGATGCGGGTCGCCGACGCGATGACGCGCGACGGCCTCGTGACGGCGCCGGTCGGGACGACGCTCGAGGAGGCGCAGGCGATTCTCGGCCGCCACCGCATCGAGAAGCTGCCGATCGTCGACGTCGAGGGGCGCCTCAAGGGCCTGATCACCGTGAAGGACATCGCGAAGCGCGAGGCCTACCCGCTCGCCACGAAGGACGGCCGCGGCCGGCTCCGCGTCGCCGCCGCCGTGGGCGTGGGCACCGACGCGCTCGAGCGGGCGGACGCGCTCGTCGGCGCGGAGGTCGACGCGCTCGTGGTGGACACGGCCCACGGGCACTCGCGCGGCGTGCTCGACGTGGTCAGACGCCTCAAGGACGTCCACGACGTCCAGGTCGTGGCCGGGAACATCTCGACCGCCGAGGCGGCGGAGGCGCTGATCGACGCCGGCGCCGACGCGATCAAGCTGGGTCAGGGGCCGGGCAGCATCTGCACGACGCGGGTCGTGGCCGGAGTCGGCGTCCCGCAGATCACGGCGATCCACGACTGCGTCGAGGTCGCTGCGGACGAAGGCGTCCCGGTGATCGCCGACGGCGGGATCACGTCCTCCGGAGACGTGGCGAAGGCGATTGCGGCCGGCGCCGACACCGTGATGCTCGGCTCGATGCTGGCGGGGACGGACGAGTCGCCGGGCGACGTGCTGGTCGTCCAGGGCGAGCGGTTCAAGGAGTACCGCGGGATGGGCTCGCTCGGCGCGATGAAAGCGCGCTCGTTCTCGAAGGACCGGTACTTCCAGGGCGACGTCGAGGACGTCGCGGAGCTCGTGCCGGAGGGGATCGAGGGCCGCGTCGCCTACAAGGGGCCGCTCGGGCCGATCGTCCACCAGCTGGTCGGCGGCCTGCGCCAGGCGATGGGCTACTGCGGCGCCCCGACCCTCGAGGACCTGAAACAGGCGCGCTTCGTCCGGATCACGGGAGCGGGCCTCCGCGAGAGCCATCCGCACGACGTGACGATCACGAAGGACGCGCCGAACTATCGCCGAGGCTGAAGTCGTCCCGTTCCCGACGCCGGAGCCCTCCGCGCAGGAGCGCCCGGTGCTCGTCCTCGACTTCGGCGGCCAGTACAGCCAGCTGATCGCGCGGCGCGTGCGCGAGGCGCGCGTGTACTCGGAGCTCGTCCCGCACACGCTCGGGCCGAGCGAGATCCGGGCGCGTGAACCGCTCGCGCTCGTGCTCTCGGGCGGCCCGGCATCGGTCTACGCTGAGGGCGCGCCGCTCGCCGACCCCGGGATCTTCGAGCTGGGCGTGCCGACGCTCGGCATCTGCTACGGCATGCAGCTGATGGCCCGCGAGCTCGGCGGGTCGGTCGAGTCGAACGAGGTATCGGAGTTCGGCAAGGCCGACGTCGCGCTCGAGCCGACGGGCGCGCTCTTCCGCGACCTCCAGCCGGAGCAGGTCGTCTGGATGAGCCACCGCGACTCCGTCACGGCGGCGCCGCCCGGGGCCCACGTCACCGCGTCGTCCGAGACGACCCCGATCGCCGCCTTCGAGGACGCCGCGCGGGGACTCTACGCCGTCCAGTTCCACCCCGAGGTCGTGCATACCCCGCAGGGCCAGCGGATGCTCGAGAGCTTCCTCTACGAGGTGGCCGGCGCGCCGCCCGCCTGGACGCCCGCCGCGGTGATCGAGGAGCAGGTGGAGCGGATCCGCGCCCAGGTCGGCACCGAGCGCGTCATCTGCGGCCTCTCCGGCGGCGTCGACTCCGCCGTCGCCGCGCTGCTCGTCCACAAGGCCGTCGGCGACCAGCTCACCTGCGTGTTCGTCGACCACGGCCTGCTGCGCGAGAACGAGGCGGACCAGGTCGTCGAGACCTTCGGCTCCCATCTCCACGTCCCGCTCGTCCACGTGGACGCGCGAGAGCGCTTCCTCGCCCGCCTCGCGGGCGTGTCCGAGCCCGAGGAGAAGCGGCGCATCGTCGGCGAGGAGTTCATCCGGGTCTTCGAGGAGGAGGCCCGGACGCTGGGCGACGTCCGCTTCCTCGTCCAGGGAACGCTCTACTCGGACGTGATCGAGTCGGGCGGCGATGTCGGGGTCGCCGCGAAGATCAAGTCGCACCACAACGTCGGCGGCCTCCCGGCCGACATGCGCATGGAGCTGGTCGAGCCGCTCCGCTCGCTCTTCAAGGACGAGGTGCGCCGCGTCGGCGAGCAGCTCGGGCTTCCCGAGCGGATGGTCTGGCGACATCCGTTCCCCGGGCCCGGCCTCTCGATCAGGGTGATTGGCGAGGTGACGGAGGAGCGGCTCGCGATCCTGCGCCACGCGGACGCGATCCTGCTCGAGGAGATCCGCCGCGCGGGCCTCTACCGCGACCTCTGGCAGTGCTTCGCGGTGCTCCCCGCGATCCGCTCCGTCGGCGTGCAGGGGGACGAGCGGACGTACGCCTACCCGATCGTAGTCCGCGCGGTGACCTCGGAGGACGCGATGACCGCGGACTGGGCGAGGCTGCCCCACGAGCTGCTCGACGTGATCGCGAGCCGCATCGTCAACGAGGTCGCCGGGGTCAACCGCGTCGCACTCGACCTCTCCTCGAAGCCGCCCGCGACGATCGAGTGGGAATAGCCTAGAAGCCGGTCGTCTCCGGCAGCGGCGGCACGATCGGGACCTCGAACACCGGCCCGGCGCCGTCGGGATCGACGGTGACCGCGCCGTTCGAGGCGAAGAACGCCGCGATCTGGGCCTGCGCCTGGAGCGCGGCGGTCGCGGTCGCCGGGCTCCCGATCCCGGTCAGGAAGGTGTGCGGGTTCGGGTAGAGCGGCGTGCCGCCCGGGCCCGCGATGTCGTTGCGGAAGAAGGTCGCCCGGCCCGCGAGGCCCCCGGCACGGAGGATCGCGCTCGTCGTCGGATTTGGCACGGTCCGGTCGCCCTTCGTGAACTGGACGATCACGGGGTGGTGCACGTACGGCGCGAGCGCCGCGGGGTTGGCTGACTGCTGCGCCCACTCGTCGCGGTCGATCAGCTCCTGGATCGCCGACGCGCCCGGCACCGTGTCGATCCTGATCGGCTCGCCGCGGAGCGGCATGTTCTCGACGAAGCTCGTGAAGAACGGCGGGTCCGGCGCAGCGTTGTAGAGCCGCGGCGTCCGTCCGAGCAGCGCAAGCCCGACGAGCGGCCGGAAGCTCGGGGAGAGCCGCGCGATCTCGATGATCGGGCCACCGGGGACGTTCGCGACGCCCGCCACGAGATCGGGCTCGAGCGCGACGAAGTCGAGGCCGTAGATGCCGCCGAACGACTGCCCGGCGTAGAAGATCCGTGCCGCATCGAGGTCGGGCGAGCCGTTCCCGTCGGCGTCGAGCCCGACCTGGATCTCGCGGACGAGCTGCATGAGGTCGATCACGGTCTGCCGGAGCCCGTCGCGGTTGCTCACGAGGGTGTCGGGTACGGCCGCGTTCACACCCTCGGTCGAGTCGATCGTCCCGTTGCCGTCCTGGTCGATCCCGCGCCCACCGTCGGGGATCACCGTCGGGCCGCTCGGGGTCGTGATCGTGAGGTTGCCGCCGGCGCCGCCGCCGTGGCCGACGACGTTGATCGCGATCGACGCGATCCCCGAGTGCGCGAGCGACGACGCGACCGCCCACGGGGCGCCTTGCTTCGAGTCCGTGAAGCCGTGGCCGAAGATCGCCACCGGCCAGCCGTTCGCGGGCTCGTCCCCGGCGGGGAGGAACAGGCTGTACGAGATCGTGTTGGTGCCCTGAGGGCTCGGCGTCCCGGTCAGCGTTCCGGTCGCCGGGATCACCTTGCCGGGCGTCTCGTAGTCGGGGGAGTCGTAGGTACCGAACACAACGCGGCCGACGGAGCCGGGGAAGACGTCGAGCGCAGGCACGGGCACGACGCTCGGCGAGAGCGGCCCGTTCGTGGCCGTCTGGCGGTTCCACACGATCGAGGTGAGGTCGGAGCGCGCGAACGACGCGCTCACGCGGGCGGACGCGGGTGTCGACGCGTCGATTCGGGCCTGGATCTTCTCGAGATCCGCGGTGACGCTCTGCGTGGTGAACACGCTCGCGGCGACTGCCCGCGTGAACGTGCCCGTCGCGAAGAGCGCTCCGAGCAGCCGGACGCGATAGAGGGTCGCGTGCACGTCTCTCGTGTGCCCCAGGATCAGGTCGTGGAGGAACGACGTGCGGTCGAGCGAGCCGCCGTCACTCGAATGGATGCCGGTCGTCGCCACGAGGAGGTACCTCTCGTGCTGCTTCAGGAGCTCGCCGGACTCCGCTTGGAGCGTGTTCGCCCCGGGCTCCCACACCGCCTGGTCGATCCCGATCGGCCCGCACGCGAGGCAACCCAGGTCGTAGAGACGCACGGTGTCGCTCGACACCGTCGCCGGATCGATCGGCCCGTCGAACGGGATCGACAGGCGTGGCTGGACGTTGAAGCCGTCGAGCCGGTCGAGGACTGCGATGTCGTCGCAGTCGGATGGTCGCGCGGTGCAGTCCGGCTTCGGCAGGTCGACGCGAAGGCCGGTGATCTGCGTCGCGTCGGGCGTCGTCAGGAGATCCGTCGGGAACGGCGTGCCCGCCTTGACGGCGGCGTGCGCGAACCCGGGGGACAGCACCAGCACGGCTGCGGCGAGAAGCAGTGGGCGGCGAAGCGGCATCGAAGCCCCGTTCGATCGTGTCGCGATCGGGTCAGAGGCTACCCCCGCGATGCGGGGCTGTCGAGCGACTCCCCCCACACGGGCACCTCGACGACGCCCGCAGGGTCGACCTCGACGGCGACGATGTCCCCCGGCACGAGCGGTTCCGAGCCCAGGGAGACGGCGTCGAGCTCGACGCCGTCGTCGCGTTGCACCCGGAGGCGCACCACCGGCCCGTCGCGGTCGGCTGCCAGCACCGTCGCCCCCGTGCCCCGGGCGACGCGCACGGCCTCCGGCCGGATCACCGTGGCGCGGTCCCCGTCGCGGACGACGTTCCGCATGCCGAGGAACCGGGCGACCCAGTCGTCCGCGGGCCGTGCCCAGAGCTCCTCCGGCCGTGCGACCTGCGCGAGCCGCCCCGCACGGAGGATCGCGACCCGGTCGCCCAGCGCGAACGCCTCCCCGACGTCGTGCGTCACGTGGACGACGGTCAGCGCGAGCCGCTCGAAGAGCGCACGGAGATCCTCCTGAAGACGGGCACGCAGCGGGCCGTCGAGCGCGCCGAGCGGCTCGTCGAGCAGCAGGGTCGACGGCCGCGGCGCGAGCGCGCGGGCGAGCGCGACGCGCTGCGCTTCGCCACCGGAGAGCGTGGTCACGTCCCGGTCGCCGGCGTGGGCGAGCCCCACGAGGTCGAGCGCCTCGACGACCCGGGCCTCCTGCTCCGCGCGCGGAAGGTGGGCGACCTTCGGCCCGAAGCCGACGTTCTCGGCGACCGTGCGGTGCGGGAAGAGCGCGGCGTCCTGGAACACGAGGCCGATCCGGCGCCGGTGCGCCGGCACGGCCGTCACGTCGGCGGCGT
Organism: Gaiella sp.; assembly: GCA_036558885.1. Lineage (GTDB taxonomy): Bacteria > Actinomycetota > Thermoleophilia > Gaiellales > Gaiellaceae > Gaiella. The sequence goes on along the minus strand of DATBET010000070.1, from coordinate 3,554 downwards.
CGACGAGCACGCGACCGGCCGACGGCCGCTGGAGCCCGGCGACCACCCGGAGCAAGGTGGACTTGCCGGCGCCGCTCGGCCCGAGGAGCGCGAGGCGCTCGCCCGAGGCGACCTCGAGCGACACGCCGTCGACGATTCGGCCTCCGCCGAGCGTCACGTCGATCCGCTCCAGCGAGAGCGTCATCGCGCGCCCCTGCCGAGGGCCCGCTGCGAGACGAGCGCCACGAGCGTGACGAGCGCCATCAGCACCACGCAGAGCGCCATGGCGGTGCCGACGTTGTCGGCGCCCGGCCGGCCGAGGAACCGGAAGATGGCGACGGGCAACGTCGGCCAATCGGCCCGGAAGACGAAGACGGTCGCGCCGAACTCGCCGAGCGCGACCGCGAAGGCCAGGCCGGCGGCGACGGCGAGCGGCCGCGCGACGAGCGGCACGTCGATCTCGCGGCGCACCTGGGCGGGCGACGCCCCGAGCACTGCAGCGGCTTCCGGCAGCCGTGGGTCGCGCGCGCGCAGCGCGGGCACGAGCGAGCGGACGACGAACGGCGTCGCGACGAGCGCCTGCGCGAGCGGCACGATCGCGAGCGACGAACGGAGATCGAGCGGCGGCTCGTCGAAGGCCAGCAGGAAGCCGAAGCCGAGCATCACCGCGGACGCCCCGAGCGGCAGCATCAGCGTCACGTCGAGCCCGCGGCTGCCCCGAGCGACGGCGAGCGCGGCGGGGATCCCGACGCCGAGGGCGATCGCCGCCGCCGCGGTCGCGAAGAGCAGCGAGTTGAGGATTGCGTGCCACGGCGTCACGAGCAGCGCCGGGGTCTCGTCGAACAGCGACGCAAAGTGACGGAGCCCGTAGCCTCCCGGGACCTGGAGCGAGCGCACGACGAGCGCGAGCGGCGGGAGCACGAGCAGCCCGAGCGACACGCCGACGACCGCTGCGACGACGATCCGCTGGGCGCCCACCGGCTCTGGTGCGGAGCGTCCAGTGCGGCGCGCTCCCCCGAGCCGCCGCTCGAGCACGCCGGCCACCGTGACCACCGCCGCCACGGCCGCCAGCTGGAGCAGCGCGAGGGCGGCCGCGGTGCGCAGGTCGAACAGCCGCGCCGCCTGGTTGTAGATCTCCGTCTCCAGCGTCGCGTAGCGGATGCCGCCCAGCACGACGATCACCCCGAACGACGTGAAGCAGAAGAGGAACGCGATCGAGGCGGCGGACGCGAGCGCGGGGGCAAGCAGCGGCAACGTGAGCCGCAGTTGGCGCTCGAGCGGACCGGCGCCGAGTGTCGCCGCCGCGTCCCAGAGCCGCGCGTCGAGCGCGCCCCAGAACGCCCCGACGATCCGCACGACGACGGCGACGTTGAAGAAGACGTGGGCGAGGAGGATCGCCCACACGGAGCTCTCGAAGCTGTCCGGGAGGAGCGCGATGAACGCGGTCGCGACCACGACCGTGGGCAGGACGAACGGAACGAGCACGAGCGCCTCGACGAGCGAGCGCCCGCGGAACGAGAAGCGGGAGAGCGCCCACGCGAGCGGTAGGCCCGCGACGAGTGTCAGCACCGTGGAGACCGTCGCCTGCCAGAGCGTGAACCAGGCGATCTCGCGCGTCGACGGCGCCGTCAGCACGTCGACCGGGACGTCGAGCGCCCCTTCGACGAGGAGGCTCCGCTCGAGGATCGCGAGCAGCGGCCACGCGAAGAACACGGCGAGGAACGCGACCGGGAGGACCACGGTCGCCGCGCGCGCGGCGCGCTGCGCCCGGCTCAGCGCACGACGATGTCGGTCCACGCGGCGAGCCAGCGGTCGCGGTTCGCGTCGATCTCGGCCGCGGGCAGGGCGAGCGGGTCCTCGGGGACGATCGCGTGCTTCACGAATGCCTGCGGGAGCGGCACGCCCTGCCGCACCGGGTAGACGAACATCGAGCCAGGCACGTCGGCCTGGAAGCGCCGCGAGAGCATGAAGTCGATCAGCTTCCTCGCGCCGTCCTCGTTCCGCGCGCCGCGGAGGACGCCCGCGTACTCGACCTGCCGGTAGCAGCCGTCCTCGACGGCTGCGGTCGGCGATTCGGAGAGCGGCTTCGAGGCGAAGATCACCTCCGCCGCGGGGCTCGACGCGTAGGAGACGACGATCGGCCGCTTCCCGGGGCTGCCGGAGGTGCCCGAGAACTGCTGCGTGTAGGCCTCCTCCCAGCCGTCGACGGCGAGGACGCCGTTCGCGCGGAGGGCGCGCCAGTACGCCTCCCAGCGGTCGCCGAAGGTCGCGATCGTCGCGAGCAGGAACGCCAGCCCGGGGGAGGAGGTCGCAGGGTTCTCGACCACGAGCAGGCTGCGGTACCGCGAGCGGACGAGGCTGGCGAGGCTGGTCGGAGGCGGTATCCGGTGGGAGGCGAACCAGGCGCGGTCGTAGTTGAGGCAGACCTCGCCGTGGTCGATCGGCGTGACGTGCGGGTCGGGCGAGGAGAAGTCCGGCTGTAGCGTCGAGAGCTCGGACGAGCGGTACTCGTCGAGCAGGTTCCCGTCGAGCGCGCGCGAGAGCACGCTGTCGTCGATCCCGAAGATCGCGTCGCCCTGCGGGTCGCCGGCCGTGAGCAGCGCACGGTTGAGCATCTCGTTCGCGTCCCCGCCCTGCAGGATCCGCAGCGTCAGCCCGCTCTCGCGCTCGAACGCCGACTTCACGTCCTTCGAGATCGCGAACGAGTCGTGCGTGACGAGCACGACCTCCTTCGGTGTCGCGCCGCCTCCCCCGCAGCCGGCGGCCAGCCCACCCGCGATGACGACGACAGCTGTGCCGAGAGCGACCTTGCAGGTTGCAAGTGCCCTCATGCCGTCGCCCCGTTCGGCCGGATCGCCAGGAGAGCGCCGCGGTCGAGCGCCACGCGGGCCTCCGTGCCCGTGAAGACGTTCGAGACTCCACGGCTGGAGCCGGGCTCGAGCGTCTCGCCGGCGAGGGGGTACGCGAGCCCCGAGGTCGTGACGCCCGTCGCCGGGCCGCCGAGCGCGACGAGCGTAAGGAGCTCGCCCGGCGCACCCGAAAGCCGCCGCTCGCCCCGGACGACGTGGACGAGCGCGTCGCCGACGAGCGCGTCGAGCTCGAGCCCGGCGAACCGCTCGGAGCCGAGCAGGAGGAGCGAGGCGAGCAGGTGGTCGAGCCGCCCTTCGGCGCTCGCGACCACGAGGACGCGGCGCGCGCCCGACGTCGCCGCCTCCTCGAGCGCGAGCTCGAGGTCGGTCTCGTCCTTCGCCTGCGGGTGGCGCACCACGCGCGCGCCGGCCGCCTCGGCCGCCGCGAGCGCCTCGGGAGTCGCGGAGTCCAGGTCGCCGACGACGACGTCGACGTCGAGACCGAGCGCCAGCGCGCGGAGCAGCCCGCCGTCGGCGGCGACGACGGTGCCTGTATGCGGCAGGCTCAGCCCCGGCCCCTCCCCGGAGGCGACGACCACGACATCGGGATCCAACACGTCCGTTCCTCCGCTGGCATTACCCAGATCAGGTTCTGCGGGTCGGCGGCGCGGTAGCCGCCCTCTCAGCCCGGTCGCCCGAGCTCCCCGGTTCGTCGTTCGATACTAG
>DATBET010000069.1:0-21613 GCA_036558885.1 Gaiella sp. | reverse complement strand
TCCCAGGGGTCGTCGACCGAGACGAGGTACGGCAGGTCCTGGCCGAACGCGTCCAGGGCGCTCAAGGTCTTGCCGCCGCTCGAGGAGAAGTAGAACGTCTCCGCGGGGGCGCCGTCGAAGCTCAGCACCTGGCCCCGCGTCTCCGTCACAGCCCGGGTCGGGCCCGGCTCCTCGGCCTCTGCGCCGTAGTAGACCTGGCTGCGCGCGTCCGAGTAGAGGTCGAAGGAGCGCCCCTGGACGAGGTTCGCGATCGCGTACGTCCGCGCGGCGACGGCCTGTGCCTCGAGCGCCTCGAGCGGCCACTCCTTGGGCATCTCTCCCGGCACGACGCCGAGCAGGTACGTCTCCAGCGCGACGACGTTGACGAGCTGGAGCTTGCCGCCGGACCGCACGACCCGTAGCGCGCCGCGATACGCCTTGTCGCCGACCTCCAGCGTGGTGCCGTCGACGGCGCGAACGGTGACCGGCGCCTCGAGGCGAACCGGCTCGGAGGCCGGGCCGGGTGCGGGGCCGAGCAGGAGCTTCGGCCCCAGGGTGAGCGTCCGGTCGACCCGGAGCCGCGTCCCTGCCGCGTCCACGACGGAGATCGCACCGGGCGCGGAGAGGGACACCGACTCGAGCCCGTCTCCCACGAGCACGCGGAGCTTCGACGGCACGGCCACCGGCGACGGCCCGAGGCTCGTGCCCGGGTAGTAGTGCGCGAGGATCGCGCGGTAGTCCCGCCCCGCCTTCGCTTGCCCGAAGGCGCCCCACTGGCTCATGCCGACGCCGTGCCCCCAGCCGCCCCCGGCGAGGACGAACGCGGTCGGGGCTGGCGGCGCTGCCGTCGCGGGGCCGGCGCCGGCCACGAGGCTCGCGAGCCCGGCGACCACGATGAGGACGAGGCGACGCATTGCGTCTCTCCGGCGGGCGGCGCTAGGCGCGGAGCCGCTCGGCGTACTGCTCCTCGTAGTAGCGCCGGTACTCGCCGGACTTGATCGGCTCCCACCACGCGCGGTTCGCGCGGTACCACGCGACGGTCTCGCCGAGGCCGGTCTCGCCGAACGAATGCTCCGGCGACCACCCCAGCGCGCGCAGCTTCGAGTCGTCGAGCGCGTAGCGCCGGTCGTGCCCGGCCCGATCCTCGACGTGCCGCACGAGGGACGGGTCGGCGCCGGTCAGCTCGAGGATCCGATGCGTCACCTCGAGGTTGACGTGCTCCTCGCCGCCGACGTTGTAGATCTCGCCAGGCGCGCCCTCACGCAACACGCGCTCGACCGCGGCGCAGTGGTCCTCTGCGTGAAGCCACTCGCGCACCTGCTGCCCGTCGCCGTAGACCGGCAACGGCTCTCCGTCGAGCGCGTTCGTGACGAACAGCGGGATCAGCTTCTCCGGGTACTGGTTCGGCCCGAAGGTGTTCGCGCCACGCGTGATCGAGGCGTTCACGCCGTAGGTGCGGACGTAGGCGAGCACCTGGAGGTCGCCGCCGGCCTTCGCGGCGCTGTACGGGCTCGAGGGACGCAGTGGATCGGTCTCCAGCGAGCGCCCGCCCGCCTCCAGGTCACCGTACACCTCGTCGGTCGACACCTGCACGAAGCGCAGGTCGTTCGCCCTCGCCTGCTCGAGCAGCGTCATCGTCCCCAGCACGTCGGTCGAGACGAACTCCTTCGGCCCGAGGATCGAACGGTCGACGTGCGTCTCGGCGGCGAAGTTCACGATCGCGTCGCAGCCCTCCGCGGCGCGCGCGACGGCCTCCGGGTCGGCGATGTCGCCCACGAGGAGCTCGACGCCGGTTCCCTCGAGGTTCTGCGGGTTCCCCGCGTACGTCAGCTTGTCGAGCACGACCGCGTCGTCCCCGCGCGCGACGAGTCGCTTCACGAAATGCGAGCCGATGAACCCGGCGCCGCCGGTGACGAGCACGCGCATCGGCGAAGGGTAGCCGCCTCGCGGACGTCCGTCCGGAAACGCCGCCGAACCGGTCACGCCGGCTGTGCGAACCAGGAGCGTGGCTGCGTACTCCTTCGTCGACGAGTGGCACGTGCCGGCGTCCCCGGACTGGGTCTACGAGCTTCTCTCGCGCCCGCGCGACTACCCCGCCTGGTGGGGTGACGCGTTTCTCCAGGGCGAGGGCGAGACCGGTTCGGCGGCACCGGGCAAGCGCGCCCGGCTCGTGACACGCGGCCGCTTGCCGTACCGCCTGCGCTGGGAGCTCACGTGCGTCGAGGCGGTCGAGCCTCTGAGGCTCGTGTCGCGGATCTCCGGAGACTTCGACGGCGAGGGCACGTGGACGATCACTCCGGCCGGGAACGGCAGCTGCGTGGTGCTCGACTGGCGGATCGAGGTGCGCAAGCCGCTCGTCCGGCGCCTGACGTTCCTCCTGCGTCCGCTCTTCGCGTGGAACCACGACTGGGCGATGGCCCGCGGCCACGAGCGGATCGTCGCGCTGGCCCGTGCGGCCGCGTAACCCCGGCTGACGCTCTCAGCGTCGCCCGAGCCGCTCGAGGCACACGCGGAGGCCTTCCCGCCAGTGCGGCAGCGTCGGCGCGCCCTTCTCGCTGCGCAGGACGGAGTACGCGGGCCTGGGGGCGGGCAGGCCCAGCTCGGCGCTCGTGACGCGCCGCACGCGGCAGTCGAGCCCCGCGCCCTCGAAGACGGCCTCCGCGAGCTCCGCCCACGTGCAGTCGCCGTCCGCGGCCAGGTGCCAGATGCCGAACGACGCGCCGCCCGCCACCAACGCGTACGTCGCATCGGCGAGGTGGCCGGCGTAGGTCGGGCAGCCGCGCTGGTCGTCGACGACGGCGACCTCGTCACGCTCGCTCCCGAGCCGGAGCATCGTCCGCACGAAGTTGTGTCCCGTGTCCGAGAACAGCCACGAGGAACGCACGATCCAGGACTCGGCGCCCGCCGCGCCCTCGCCGTGGAGCTTCGTGCGCCCGTAGGCAGAGACCGGGCTCGGGGCGTCCGACTCGACGTACGGCGCTCCCTTCGTCCCGTCGAAGACGTAGTCGGACGAGAACGCGACGAGCGGCGCGCCGAGCGCGGCGGCGTGCGCGGTGCCGCCGACGTTCGTCGCCGCTGCGCCCTGCGGATCGCCCTCGGCGCCGTCGACGTTCGTCCAGGCGGCGGCATGGAGGACGAGGTCGGGAGCCCACGGCAGCTCGGGCGCCTCGTCGCGGACGTCCCAGGCGGTGCGGTCGAGCGCGAGCACCTCGTCGTCCGCGAAAGAGCGTGCGAGCGCCACGCCGAGCTGCCCGCCCGCTCCCGTGATCAGGGTGCGGCGTCGCGCGCGGAGAGAATGGGTGTCGTCGTGCTCCACAGGTGGGCCACGCGCGGGTCGTTCCACGCGACGCCGTGCTCGTCCGGGTCGGCCGCGTCGTATTCGCGGGTCACGTGGTAGCAGAACAGCAGGTCGGTGAGCGCCTCGAAGCCGTGCGCATGGTGCCCGGGCACGTAGATCGCGACAGGGTTCTCGTCGCCTACGTCCTCGGTGAACGCCTCGCCGGTCTCGCGATCGAGGACGACCACCCGCGCGGTCCCGGTGAGACAGGTGAAGAGGTCGTCTTGGCCGCGCTCGTGGTAGTGGAGGCCGCGGATCACGCCCCGGCGCGAGAAGCTGAGGTTCGTCTGGGCCATCGGCTGCGGGAGGACACTGTCGCGGCGAAGCTGGCAGAACCAGCCACGCTCGTCCTCGAACCGCTCGAGCGGGATCCGGAGGACCCCCTCGACGTTCATTCGTTCGCCCCGGTCTGCTCGACGAGCCGGCCGATCTCCGCCAGGTGGCCCCAGTGCTTCCCCGCGTCCTCCCACCAGCCCTCGACCTGGACAACGTCGAGTCGGCCGTCGAGCGCGTAGCGGCGGTTCACGTCCGTGATCTCGAGCTCCCCCCGGCTCGACGGCTCGAGCGCCGCGATCACGTCGAAGACGTCCGGCGGGAAGCAGTAGAGGCCGACGACCGCATGCCGCGACGGCGGCTCCGCGTAGCGCGTGTCCACCACGCCCGCCTTCTCGACGATGTCCGTCACGCGGCCCTCGCCGTCGTACACGACGACGCCGAAGTTCTCCGGATCGGGCACCTCCTTGACGAAGATCTGCGCCCGGTCCGGCCTATCGGCCCAGGCGGCGATCGCCGCGGCCTGGGAACGCTCGAAGATGTTGTCGCCGAGCACGACGACGAGGCTCTCACCCTGCGCGAAGTCACGGGCCATGCCGACGACCTGAGCGATGCCGCCGGCCTGGGTCTGCACCTTGTACGTGAGGTCCAGCGAGATCAGCGGCCGGTCGCTGCCCCGCTCCGCGAGCCGGCCGTCGCCGAGCAGGTCGATCATCTGCCCGGCGTGGCCCTGCCCGGTCACGACGAGGACGCTCTCCACGCCGGCCCGCTCCAGCAGCTGGAGCGGGTAGTAGATCATCGGCCAGCTGCCGACGGGCAGCAGGTGCTTGTTCGCGACGCGCGTCAGCTCGCCGAGGCGCGTTGCCTCGCCGCCTGCGCAGACAAGTCCCTTCATGGTGCGCGATCGTACTGACGGCGAGGCGCCGCGGCGTCAGCGCGCGGCCCGGTGCGCGCGGGCCCCGGCCTTCCGTCGCCTGATGCCGGGAACGGCCCTCACGGCGGCGACCCAGACGTACCCCAGCACGGCGAGGACGCCCACGAGGCCGAGCACGATCCGCCTCACCGCTCTCACTGCCCGAAGCCTAGGTGCGCTGAAACACTCGCGGGCCGGTAATACTTCACGGAACCCTCCCGAGCAGAAAGGACGGCCGCGATGGCAAAGACGCAAGCGGCGAAGATGACGGATACGTTCGAGACGATCAGGCCCTACCTCGAGCGCGCCTTGCGGGACGAGGAGTTCCGCAAGGACTTGAAGGATGCCCTCTCGGCGGCCCGCGAGCTGTACGGCCCTCTGACCAAGGGGAACGGCGTCACGGCCGGCGCGCGGACGCTGGCGACCGACAAGAAGGCGCAGCAGCACCTGCGCCGCGCGGTCGACGACCTGGCGAGCGCCGCCACCAACCTCCAGGGCTCGAAGAAGAAGGGCCACAAGGGCCGCAAGATGCTGATCCTCGCGGGCATCGTCGCGGGCGCGCTCTACAACCCGTGGACGGGCCCGCAGACGCGCGAGAAGCTCCTCGACATGATCGCCGGCAACGACGACCTCGAGCCGCTCGAGTCGTACGTGGCGCCGGACGTCGCCCCTGTGAACGGGGAGCCGGCGGTGGAGCCGATCGCGGAGGAGACCGCGGAGGCGGTTTCCACGAAGGGCTCGAAGGCCTCGAAGAGCTAGCGCCGGCGAGGCGCTACGGCGTGCGGCTGGGGCGGGCCTCGCGAGCGGCGAGCGCCCGCTTCAGCGCGCCCGGCACGAGGCCGCTGCGCGTGGAGATGTCGCTCGCCTGAAGGAGCACCGCGCCCGCGCGGGCGAGCGCGACCGGCGCCCCGCCGGCCGAGGTGACGTAGCGGCGCCCGGAGGCGAAGGAGACGTCGTCTGCCCGGCGCCACGCGACGAGGAACGGGTACGGCGCGACGGCGCCGTCGTAGCCGAGGTGCAGGAGCTCGACCGGGTGGATCTCGAAGTGGAGGTGCGGCACGCCGCCGTCTGCGTCCCCCGAGTTCCCCACGAAGCCGAGGACGTCGCCTGCCTTCACGCTCGTGCCCGCGACCGCGAGCGGGGAGTACGCGCTCAAGTGCGCGTAGTAGAACTCGTTGCCCCCGCGGTCGCGCAGCCACAGCCGCCACCCGCCGATGTCGTTCCAGCCGACCGAGAAGAGGGTGCCGTCGGCGACCGCGAGGACCGGTGTCCCGGCGGGGGCGACAAGATCCTCGCCGTGGTGCCACTTCCCCGCGACGTCGCCGCGGTAGGCCCCGAACGTGTCGCCGAACGCGGCCGGGCCGAAGAGCGGGAAGACGTAGCCCCCCTGGCTCAGGCGCGCGGTCACCTCCGGGGCGGGCCGCACCAGCTCGGGCGGCGCGCCGGGGATCGAGCGCCCGGGCTCCCGTGGAGCGGACGGAGCCGGCCGTGTGGGGGCCGCGGCAGCCGGCGGGGTCGGGCGGCCCGGGAAGCCTGTCCGGCCACCGCCGGGGTGCGCCGGAATCGGCTCGTGCGGGGTCGTCGTCGGGGTCGTCGGCGCCGGGACGGCGACCGCCTCGGCGGTCGCGAAGCCGACGAGGAGCTCGGAGCCGGCGGGGAGGCCGCCGTGCTCGGCGATCAGCCTCACCTGGAGCCCGGTCACGGAGCCGGAGGCCGAGCGCGGCGCGCTGGCCGAGGTCGAGCTCGTCTCGCCCAGCACCTCGAGCGTTCCCCAGTCCGCCAGTGGCAGCTGGAGGCTCGGCGTGGCGGCGACGGGCTGGCCGAGCACGACGAGGCCCGTGATCTCCGACGAGCCCACGTCCCCCGTGGCGCCGGCGGTGCCTGCCGCCGCGGCCGCGCGGATCGAGACGGACTCCGCAGTGACCTCACCGCCGAGCAGCGAGACCGCCAGGGCACGGACGACGCCCTCGGCCGACGACGACGTGCCGGCCTGCGCGCTGACGCTCGCGGTCGACGCGCCGATCCGCAGGGCCGACCCGTCCTCGGGGTACGAGAACGGCCCGCCGGTGCTCGCCGTCGGCGGCGCCGCCAGCTGGCCGCTGGAGCTCGAGGGCTGGCCGGGCAGCGTCACCGACGCGACGAGCGCGGTGGCGCCGGTGGCCGTCGCTACGGGGTCGGTCGCTGCGGCGCCCGCAGCGCCGGCGACCACGACCGCGACGGCGAGGACGAGCGGAAGTGCGCGACCGCTCTTCACGAGACGTCAGGGTACCGTCGGGGCTGGCGCACGACGCCGAGGCCGAGGCGCAGCGCGACGAGCACGAGCAGGATGCCGAACGCCCGGCGGATCACGTCCTCGTCCAGCCGCGTCGCGATCTGGACGCCGAGCTCGGCGCCGACGATCGACGCCGCGCCGACGGCCAGGGCGGTCCGGGGCCGCAGGTTTCCGTACGCGCGCTGACGAAGCGCGCCTGCAGCCGCGGTCGGCACGATCGCGAGCAGCGACGTCGCGGCCGCCTCGACCTGGCCCAGCCCGAGCAGGAGGAGCGTCGGCACGAACAGGATCCCGCCACCGACGCCGAAGACGCCCGAGAGCACCCCTGCCGCCAGTCCGAGGCAGAGCGCGGCGGGAATCGCCCACCCATTCACAGCGCGATCAGCCGGACGCCGATCACCGCGAGCAGGACGGAGAAGGCGAGCGTCAACGCCCGGCCCGAGAGCCGCTGCTGGAGATGCGTGCCGAGGATCGCGCCCCCGACCGCCGGCAGGCCGACGAGCAGCGCGTAGCCGAGACGCACCTCTCCGCGCACCGCGTACAGCAACGCGCCGGCCGAGGCCGTGACGAGGATCGCGCCGAGGGACGTCGCGGCCGCGGAATGCGTGTCGAGGCCGACCAGCCCGATCAGGAGCGGTACGAGCACGATTCCGCCGCCCACCCCGAACACCGTGGAAAAGACCCCTGCGACGAGACCGATGAGCGCGAGCCGCGCGATCGTCATCGTCCGGCCGGGTTCGCGGCGCACCCGCCGTATCCTAGGTCTCCGATGCCGGGCGACCTGCTCCCACGGCTCGCGGCGGAGCCGCGCTTGGCCGCGATCCTGCTCGACGTCGACGGCACCCTCGCGCCGATCGTCGAGCGGCCCGAGGACGCGCGCGTGCCGGACGAGACCAGGCGCGAGCTCGCACGTCTCGCCTCGCAGTACGCGCTCGTCGCGTGTGTGAGTGGCCGCCCGGGCGCCGACGTCGAGAGGATCGTCGACGTCCCCGGTGTGGCCGCGGTCGGGGAGCACGGGCTCGAGCTCGCGCCGGAGGCCGAGCGCTGGGCGGAACGGGTCGCCGACTTCGCGTCGGGCGTGGACTGGCCCGCGGAGCGGAAGCCGTTGAGCGTCTCGTTCCACTTTCGCCGGGCGGACGACGAGGCGGCGGCCCGGGCGTACCTCACGCGCGTCGAGACGGCCGCCCGGGAGGCGGGCCTTGTCCCCCGCTGGGGCCGCATGGTGCTCGAGGTGCGTCCGCCCGTCGAAGCGAACAAGGGCACCGCGGTCACTGCGCTGCTGGCGCGGGCCGCGGTCACGAGGGCCCTCTATGCCGGCGACGACACCACGGACCTCGACGCCTTCGCCGGCCTGGACGGGCTCGAGCTCGGCGTGCGGGTCGCGGTCGATTCCGCCGAGGCGCCGCCCGCGCTCCTGACGGCCGCGGACGTTGTCGTCGCCGGCCCCGAGGGGATGCTCGCCGTGCTGCGCGAGCTCTAGCGGCGGGCGCGGAGCTTCGCGATCTCGCGCCAGGGACGGGTGTTGAGCACCTGCTCCTTCGTCAGCCACGCGCGGCGCGCCTGCGCGACGCCGAGCTCGCGGTAGCCGAGCGCCCCGACGGAGTGCGCGTCGGTCGTGATCGGGACGAGCACGCCGGCCTCGCCCGCCAGGCGCGCGTGGACGTCGCGCAGGTCGAGCCGGTCGGGCTGGCTGTTGATCTCGAGCGCCGTCCCCGTCTCGACCGCCCGTGCGACGACCTTCTCGACGTCGAGCTCCGCCCCTGGGCGCCGGTTCAGCTTGCGTCCGGTGAGGTGCCCGATGCTGTCGACGTGAGGGTGGTCGATCGCCGCGAGGACCCGCTCGGTGGGGCTGCGGTCGAACGCGGTGTGCAGCGACGCGACGACCCAGTCGAGCTCCGAGAGTACCTCCTCGGCGACGTCGATCGAGCCGTCAGGGCGGATGTTCGCCTCGATCCCCTTGAGCACGCGGAAGGGCTTGACCCGCTCGTTGACCTCGTCGATCTCGCGCCACTGCGCCTCGAGCCGCGCCTCGCGGAGGTAGTGCGAGTGATCGGTGAGCGCGAGAAACGCGTACCCGAAGGCCTTCGCGGTGCGAGCCATCTCCTCGATCGACGAGCGGCCGTCCGAAGACCACGTCGAATGGCAGTGGAGCTCGCCCACGAGATCGGCGAGCTCGACGAGGGCCGGCAGTGTCCCTTCCCGGGCTGCCTCGAGCTCGCCCGCGTTCTCGCGGAGCTCCGGCGGGATCCAGGCGTAGCCGAGGAACGCGTACAGCTCCTCCTCCGTGCCAAAGCGGTGCAGCTCGGACGTCTCCACGACGGTGACGCCGTACTCGGAGACGGACAGCCCACGGCGCTGCGCGTCCTCGCGTAGCGCGACGTTGTGGTCCTTCGAGCCGGTGAAGTGCTGGAGCAGGCTGCCGTAGTCCTCCGGCGGCACGACCCGCAGGTCGATGCGGAGGCCCTGCTTCGTGACGACGGTCGCCTTCGTGTCTCCGCGCGCGGCGATCTCCAGTACCCACGGCAGCTGCACGAAGTGCCCGATCAGCGCGGCAGGGTCGCTCGCGGTCGCGATCACGTCGAGGTCGCGGAACGTCTCCCGCCCACGCCGGACACTGCCCGCGCCGGAGACCTCGACCGCGGCGGGATGCTCGCGCAGCGCCTCCACCACCTCGCGGACGACGGGCAGCCCCACGCCGAGCAGGCCGCGACGCTCGGGTGCCGGGCCGAACCCCTTGGCGAGCGCATCGAGGATCTTCTCCTCGCTCTTCGCGCCCAGGCCCTGGAGCGTCCGCACGCGCTGCTGCTCCGCCGCCACCCGCAGCTCGTCGAGGGTCGTGACGTCGAGCTCACGCCAGATCCGCGCCGCCGTCTTCGGGCCGAGCCCCGGCAGCCGCAGGAACTGCGTCACCTCGCCGGGAACCTCGGCGCGGCGCTTCTCGAGCGCGGTCATCTGCCCCGTCTCGGTCAGCTCGACGATCTTCGCCTCGATCGTTCCGCCGATCCCCGGCAGCTCCTTCGCCCGGCCCGCGAGCGCGAGCTCCGCGACCGATGCCGCGGTCTCACGGACGCGCGTGGCCGCGCGGCGGTATGCGATCACCCGGAACCCCTGTTCGCCGAGCACCTCGGAGACGTCCGCGAGCTCGTCGAGCGCGTCCGCCACGTCGCTGTTCCGGGGGAGCGGCGGCATCCGCCGATCATAGGTTTGTCCGCCAGGCGGGATCCGGCAGAAGCGGAATCCCGCGGCCTGATCCCCGCCTCCGGCGGGGCAGATCCCTGAAGGCGTCTGCTCCGCCGCCGCACGGCCTCTTGGTCACGTTCCTCGGCAGTCGGCTCCAGCGGGCAGACTCCGGGCGTGCCGATGAGGGCAGTCGTCTGCGTGCCGACCTACGACGAGCGCGAGAACGTCGAACCGCTCGTGCGCGCGCTGGGCGGGGTGCTCGACGTGGAGCGCGACCGTGTGCTCGTGATCGACGACGGCTCGCCCGACGGGACCGGGGAGATCGCCGACCGTCTCGCGGAGGAGCTCCCGTGGCTCCACGTGCTCCACCGCACGCGAAAGGAGGGCATCGGCCGTGCGTACCTCGCGGGCTTCTCCCAGGTGCTCGAGACCGACGCCCAGCTCGTCCTCGAGATGGACTGCGACTTCTCGCACGACCCCGAGGACGTTCCACGGCTGATCGCCGCGTGCGAGGACGGGGCCGACCTTGCGCTCGGCTCGCGCTGGGTGCCCGGCGGCGGCACCGAGAACTGGGGGCTCCTGCGGCGCATCGTCTCGCGTGGTGGCTCGCTCTACGCGCGGATCGTGCTCGGCGTCGGCGTGCGCGACCTCACGGGAGGCTTCAAGTGCTTCCGTCGTACCGTGCTCGAGACGATCGACCGCGACGCGATCGCCGCCCGCGGCTACGGCTTCCAGATCGAGGGCACCTACCGCGCGCTGCGGGCGGGATTCCGCGTCGTCGAGGTGCCGATCACGTTCGTCGACCGCCGCGTGGGCGCGTCCAAGATGAGCGGCGCGATCGTGCTCGAGGCGATGCGCCAGGTGCCCGTCCTCCGCTGGAAGGCGCTTCGGGGGCGGCTGTGATCGACACGACCGACGCGACGTTCCGGGGCGACGTGCTCGAGGCGGAGGTGCCGGTCGTCGTCGAGTTCACGGCGCCCTGGTGCAGGCCCTGCAAGGCGATCGAGCCGTACCTCGAGGAGCTCGAGCGCCGCCACGAGGGCCGCCTGCGGGTCGTCCGGCTCGACATCGACGCGAACCTCGGGGTGCCGGGCCGCTACGGCGTCCTCTCGCTGCCGACGGTGATGGTCTTCGCGGGGGGCGAGCCGGGCGAGACGATCCACGGGCCGCAGCCGCGGCGGCGCTACGAGGAGGCGGCCGAGCGGGCCCTGGCCGGTACCGGGCCCTGAGCGACGCCTCTGCCTGGGAGCCGCTCCTCGACGCGCCCGAGGTCGCCCACCGCGAGACGGAGGCGGCGAGGGCGGGCCGCGCCGAGCGGCTCCCCGCCGAGCTGCACCCCGCCGTCGCCGACGTGCTCGCCGCGGCCGGGATCGATGCGCTCTACGTGCACCAGGCGGAGACCTGGGAGGCGGTCGCGCGCGAGGAGAGCGTCGTCGTCACGACCGGCACCGCCTCGGGGAAGTCGCTCGCGTTCTCGCTTCCCGTGCTCGATGCGATCGCCCGCGAGCCGACTGCCCGCGCGCTGTTCCTCTACCCGACGAAGGCGCTCGCGCAGGACCAGGCCCGCTGGCTTGCTCGGTTGGGGTTGCGGGGACTGCGGCCGGCGATCTACGACGGCGACACCCCTGTGGGGCAGCGGGCACATGTCCGCCGCACCGCGAACGCGATCCTCACGAACCCCGACATGCTCCACGTCGGCGTCCTCCCTCACCACGACCGCTGGGGCGACGTTCTCCACAACCTGCGCGTCGTGGTGGTCGACGAGGCGCACGTCTACCGCGGCGTGTTCGGTTCGCACGTCGGCAACGTCCTCCGGCGGCTGCGCCGCCTCGCGCTCGCGTACGGCTCCGACCCGGTCTTCGTCCTCGCGACCGCGACGATCGCGAATGCAGGCGAGCTCGCCTCGGCGCTGACCGGCCTCGACGTGCGGGTCGTCACGACCGACACGTCGCCGCGTGCGACCCGTGAGATCGTCCTCTGGAACCCCGAGCTGCTCGACCCCGAGCTCGGCACGCGGGCGAGCCCGCTCGGAGACGCGAGCCGGCTGCTCGCAGGGCTCGTCGCCCGCGGGCTCCGCGTGATCTGCTTCACGAAGAGCCGCAAGGCGGCCGAGCTCGTCCACCGCTTCGCGAGCGACCGGCTCGACGCCGAGACGGCGCAGCGGCTCGCCCCCTACCGGGCGGGCTATACCCCCGAGCAGCGGCGCGAGATCGAGCGGCGCCTCGTCGAGGGCGAGCTGCTCGGCGTCACCGCGACGGACGCGCTCGAGCTCGGCATCGACATCGGCTCGCTCGACTGCGCGATCTCGGTCGGCTTCCCCGGCACCGTCGCGTCGCTCAGGCAGCAGTGGGGGCGGGCGGGGCGCAGGGCGACGGGCCTCGCCGTGCTCGTCGCGAGCGAGGATGCGCTCGACCAGTTCTTCGTCGACGACCCGCCCGCGCTGCTCGAGCGGACCGCCGAGGCGGCGCTGCTCGACCACGCGACGCCACGGATCCTCGACGGGCACGTGCTCGCCGCGGCCTACGAGGGCCCGCTCACGGCCGCCGACGCGCCTGTGCTCGGGCCGGAGGCCCTCGAGCGAGCCGCCCTCTTGCCGGAGCTGAAGGCGACGCCGGCCGGCTACGTCTGGCGCGGCCGGGACACGCCCGCCGCGCGGATCTCGCTGCGCTCGGGCGACCAGGCCGCGTTCGTGATCGTCGAGGAGGAGACCGGCGCGGTGCTCGGCACCGCCGAGCAGGAGCGCGCGTACTCGACCGTGCACGAAGGCGCCGTGTATCTCCACCTCGGCGACCAGTACGCCGTCACTGCCCTCGATCTCGAGACGCGCACCGCGCTCGTGCGGCCGGTCACCGTCGACTGGTACACGCAGGCGCGCAAGGAGACCCGGACGGAGATCGCGGAGCCGCTCCGCTCGCGCCGGGTTGCCGGAGTCGAGCTCCACCACGGCCGCATCGCGGTCAGCGAGCAAGTGATCGGCTTCCAGCGGAAGGCGATCGCGGACGGGAGCGTGATAGACGCGACCCCGCTCGAGCTCCCGGAGACCTCGTTCGAGACGGAGGGCGTGTGGTTCTCGCCCGCCGAATGGCTGCTCGAGGGAATCGACACGATGCCGACGCTCGTCTCTGCCCTGCACGCGGCCGAGCACTCGCTGATCTCGCTTCTCCCTCTCTTCGCGATGTGCGACCGCTGGGACATCGGCGGCCTCTCGACGAACGTGCACGAGCAGACCGGCCTGCCGACGATCTTCGTCTACGAGGGCCATGCGGGCGGCGTCGGGATCACCGAGCGCGGCTTCGCCTGCTTCGGCGAGTGGGCCGCCGACACGGCGCGCCTCCTGGGGCGCTGCCCGTGCCGCGCGGGCTGTCCCTCGTGCGTGCAGAGCCCGAAGTGCGGGAACCTCAACGAGCTGCTCGACAAGACCGCTGCGCACACGCTGCTCGCGCGGATGACCACGTAGCAGGCGGGTGCCGCCACGAAGTCGGCACGGAGTCGGCACAGACACGCCTGTGGTCTCGTGCGATCGTGTTCTCAGGGGGCCTCGTTCCCCCTGGGGGGCGCTGGACCAGATGGGGGTTTCGGGCGTGGTGGAGCGGCTAGGGCGTCCGCTGTCGGGTCGGCTAGGACGTCAGTCGCCGGAGGGCGAGCCCCACCGCTTCGGCCGGCGTCGACGCGCGCGGCACGCCGTCCACGGCAGGGGCGCCCTCGAGCACGACCACCGGACGGCCGAGGCGCATCGCGAAGCCGATCTCGGTAAGCGTCCCCCAGCTCCCACCGATCGCGATCACCGCGTCGCCGGAGGCCGCGACGGCAAGGTTGCGCGCATGCCCGATGCCGGTCACGACGACGTGGTCGGCCCACTGGTTCGCCTCGTCATGGGACTCGCCCGGGACGATCGCGATGGTCGTCCCGCCCGCCTCCCGAGCGCCGCGGAGCGCCCAGGCCATCACCTCCCCGAGCCCGCCCGTGACGACCACGCAGCCGCGTTCGGCGAGGAGCCGGCCCACCTCGACGGCGGCCTCCTCGTGGTCGCCGCTCCCGATCACCGAGACCTGCGTGCGGCGGCCGGGCATGGAGGAAAGAAAAGCGCCGGGGCCGGACGGGTCGGCCCCGGCGCAGCCGTCTACGCGTTCGCGTAGTCCTCGCCGCCGCCCCGGGTCGGGATCGCGGGCCGGGCCGGTGGCATCGTCCTCGCCGCGTCGCGCGTCACGAGCGCCTCCCTCGGGTTCCCGTCTCCTTCGACGGGAGTCGCTGCCGCGTCTGGCCCCTCCCTTGTCCGTTTTCGACTACTACGGCGGCGGCGGCCCACCGGTTTTGGGGAGCATGTGAGCCGGTGACGGACGTCTCCCCACTTCAGGCTCTTCGGCTCCGGACTCCGCGGCTCGAGCTCCGGCTGGGCACGCGCAGCGAGCTCGAGGCGCTCGGCCGGGTGGCCGTCGCCGGTATCCACCCGCCGGACGAGATGCCGTTCGCGGTGGCATGGACCGACGCGAGCAACGAGCCCGGGTTCGTGGAGCGCTTCGTCGACTTCCACCAGGCCGCGCTCGCCGCGTGGCGGCCGGACGAGTGGACGCTCAACCTGCTCGCGTTCGCGAACGGTGAGCCGGTCGGGACGCAGGGGATCGGCGCAACACGCTTTGCGTCCGAGAGGATCGTGGAGACGGGCTCGTGGCTCGGCAGGGCGAGCCAGGGGCGCGGGCTCGGGACGGAGATGCGCGCCGCCGTGCTCGAGCTCGCGTTCGGGGCGCTCGCCGCAGTCGCCGCGCGTTCCGGCTGGAGCGAGGGTGGCGCGGGCCAGTCCGCCCGCGTGTCCGCCCGGCTCGGCTACCGGGAGACCGGGACCCACATCCTGCGACCGCGGGACGGGCCTGTCGTCCACCACGATCTCCTCCTGGAGCGAGCGGACTGGCGCTGCCCGATCCTCGTGGAGGTCGAAGGAGTCGCGCCGTGCCTGCCGCTGTTCGGCGCGGCATGAGCGGCAAGTAACAGACTGCAACTTGCCCGAACGCGAGGAGCCTTGGTGGCTTGCGCCTAACGCAGCGCCCGCAGGGCGGCACCGAGGGACTGGCCGCCTCCGAGGACACGTGCGAAGAGGTCGCCCTCGCGGGCGACCCGCTCGAGCACGGCGTCCATCGTGAACGCCGCCGTGTCGAGACCGTCCTTCACCTCGTCCCAGCGGAGCGGAGTCGAGACGGGAGCGCCTGCCCGCGGCCGTACCGAGTAGACGGACGCGGTCGTCTTTCCCGGCCCGTTCTGGTTCGCGTCGACGAGGACGCCCCTGCGCTTCGCCTTCGTCCACTCGGTCGTGACCAACCCCGGGTGCGCCCGGGCGAGGGCGCCCGCGACGATCCCCGCGAACTCGCGCACCTCCGCGAAGTCGTGGCGGCGGGTGATCGGCACGAGCACGTGGATCCCGCGGGAGCCGCTCGTCTTCGGCACCGACTCGAGCTCGAGCACGTCGAGCGCCTGCCGGACGAGGCCGGCGACCTCGACCACCTCGGCGAAGCCCGAGCCCTCGGACGGGTCGAGGTCGAACATCACCCAGTCGGGCCGGTCGGGCCGGTCCGCGCGCGAGGCCCACGCGTGCATGTCGATGCAGCCCATGTTCACCGCCCAGAGCAGCGCGAGCTCGTCGTCGATCAGCGCGTAGTCGATCACCTTCTTCTCGCCCTCCCGCGTGGACGCAGGGAACGGCGCGCGGTCGATCCAGTCCGGCATGTGCGACGGGGCCTGCTTCTGGAAGAAGCTCTTTCCCTGCCAGCCGTCGGGGTAGCGCTTCATCGTGAACGGCCGTCCGCGGAGATGCGGGACGAGCACCTCGGAGACGTCGCGGTAGTACGCGAGCAGCTCGCCCTTTGTGATCCCCTCGTCCGGCCAGAACGGCTTGTCGAGGTTCGACAGGCGGAGCGTGCGGCGGCCCCGCCGGAGCTCGGGCTCGATCGGAGGGCGCTCCACGGGCACATCGTCGCGGACCCCGAGGTAGACGGGCGCGCGGAGCCGGCCCTCCCGGGTCTTCTCCGCATACGTCACCTGCGCGGCGAGCGCCGGCTCGACCCACGTCACGTCCCGCGCCTTGACGCGCGGCATCTTCGGCACCCGTGCGAGCGGTGAGGTCGGCCGCTCGAGCGGCTCGAGCAGCGCCCGCAGCCGGTCGACGTCGTCGTCGCGGAGACCGGAGCCGACGTTGCCGGCCCAGTGGAGGCCGTCCTGTTCACGTCGCCCGAGAACGAGCGCGCCGAGCTTCGTGCGCTTCCCCTCGCCGCGCGTGTAGCCGACGATGGGAAAGTCCTCCTCGTCGCGGAGCTTCACTTTGCGCCACTCGGGCGTCCGGCGTCCGGGGCGGTAAGGGAGGTCGGCGCGCTTCGCGACGACGCCCTCGAGACGCTGCGCCCGCGCAGCCTCGAGCAGCGCCTCGCCGTCCTCGAACGCGGGTGAGAGCCTGACACCGCGCACCGCGGGGTCGAGCAGCCCTTCCAACAGCTCTCGCCGCTCCCGCAGCGGTCGCTCGTACACGGGCTCTCCGTCGAGCTCGAGCAGGTCGAAGGCCATCAGGACGAGCGGGCCCGAGCCGCGCTGGAGCGCCTCGAAGCGCGCCGTGCCCTCTTCGTCGAGCGCGCAGACCTCGCCGTCGAGCACGGCAGACGGCGTCCGCACCGCGCGTGCCGCGTTTCGCGCGACCTCGCGGAACCGCTCGGTCAGGTCTTTGCCGTTCCGGCTGGTGAGCCGCGCCTCCCCCGCGGCCACCGTCACGATCGCGCGGTAGCCGTCCCATTTCGGCTCGAAGAACCACTCGGGCCCCGCCGGCAGGTGCTCGGCGAGCGATGCCAGCTGCGGGCGAAGCGGCTCGGCGTCCGCCGGGGCTGCGTCCTTGCGCAGGAGGAGCCAGTTCTGCTCCTTGCCGTCGAGGTGTGCGGGTACGAGCGTCCAGACGCCCTGAGCACGCTCGCCGTCCAGCCTGAACGTCAGGCCGCCGTTGGACTTCTCCTCGAGCAGCTCGTAGGTCCCGCGGTCCCAGATCTCGACGGTCCCCGCCCCGTACTGGCCCTTCGGGATCTCGCCCTCGAAGGACGCGTAGTCGAGCGGGTGGTCCTCGACGTGCACGGCGAGATGCCGCTCGCCCGCGTGCAGCGGGAGCCCTTTCGGCACTGCCCAGCTCGCCAGCGCGCCGTCCCGCTCGAGCCGCAGGTCGTAGTGCAGGCGTCGCGCGTCGTGCCGCTGGATCACGAAGAGCGGCTTCGCCCGCCGCGACCGCCCGCCGAACGGCTCAGGAGTTCGCGACGGATCGCGCTTGCGGCGGTATTCGCGGAGAGGCGGCATGGGCCGCATGATTCCCGTTCCGCCGGGGGCTCGAGCGTCGTGTTGCTCACCGCTCCTTAACACGATCTGCGCCAACCAGGCGAAAGTCCTGCAAAACGAGTTCGCCGGGCCGGGGATAAGCCTGTGGAAAGTGTGGAGAGAGCGTCTCAGACGTGCGCGAGGACGCCCATCGAGCGGAACTTCGCGCGGCGACCCCGCCGCAGCTCGTCCACCGGGACGTCCACGAGCTCGTCGAGGTGCGCGACGAGCGCCTCCCGCAGCAGCACGGCGGCCTCGTCGTGGTCGAGCTGGGCGCCGCCCTCGGGCTCGGGCACGATCCCGTCGATCACGCCCAGCTCGAGGCAGTGGGCGGCGTCCGGCTTGAACGCCGAGGCCGCCTTCGGCGCCTGCGACGCGTCCCGCCAGAGGATCGACGCGCAGCCTTCGGGAGAGATCACGGAGTAGATCGCGTTCTCCTGCATCAGCACCCTGTCGGCGACGGCGATCGCGATCGCGCCGCCCGAGCCGCCTTCGCCGATCACGACCGACACCGTGGGGATATCCAGCCGCAGCATCAGCGCCTGGGAGCGCGCGATCGCGCCGCCCTGGCCGTGTTGCTCGGCGAGGATCCCCGGGTAGGCGCCGGGCGTGTCGACGAGGGTGATCAGCGGAAAGCCGTGCCGCTCGGCGAGCTGCATCGTGCGCATCGCCTTGCGGTACCCCTCCGGGTACGCCATCCCGAAGTTCCGCGCGGCGCGCTCCTTGATGTCGCGGCCCTTCTGGTGCCCGACGAGGGCTACCGAGCGACCGTCGAGCGAGCCGAGGCCGGCGACGATCGCGCCGTCGTCCATCCGCCCGCGGTCGCCGTGCAGCTCGAACCAGTCGTCGAGGATCCGCTCGACGTAGTCGAGCGTGTACGGGCGCTTGTCGTGCCGTGCGAGCTCGACCGACCGCCAGATCTCCTCGTCGGTCGTGTCCTCCCGCAGCCGCTCGAGCTGCCGCTCGAGCCGCTCGAGCTCGGCGGACAGCTTCGTCCCGCGGAGGAGCTTCACCCCCGACAGGCGCGCGAGCCGGTCGCGCAGCCCGAGCTCGGCCTCCTGGCTCACGATCTCGCTCCGAAGAGGCGGAGCAGGCGCGCGAGGGTCGGGCGAAGCTCGCTGCGCGGCACGACGGCGTCGACGTGGCCGAAGCGGAGGTTCGACTCGGCGAGCCCGAAATCGTCGGGCAGCTTCTCCCGCGTCGTCTGTGCAACGACGCGCGGGCCCGCGAACGACGTCAGCGCACCCGGCTCGGCGAGGATGACGTCGCCGAGGCTCGCGAAGCTCGCCGTGACACCGCCCGTCGTCGGGTGCGCGAGCACCGAGAAGAGGACGCCGCCGGCGTCGTGCAGCTCCTCGAGCGCCGCGACCGTCTTCGGCAGCTGCATGAGTGCGAGGATCCCCTCCTGCATGCGGGCGCCGCCCGAGGCCGAGACGGAGACGACCGCGCCGCGTTCCTCGGCCGCCCGCTCGCAGGCGCGCGCGAAGCGCTCTCCGACGACGCTGCCCATCGAGCCGCCCAGGAAGGAGAAGTCCATCGCGGCCACCCGGCACGGGTGCCCGTCGATCGCGGCGCGGCCCGTCAGGATCGCGTCGCCCAGGCCGGTGCCGAGCTCGGCCTCGGCGAGTCGTTCCCGGTACGGCTTCAGGTCGAAGAAGTCGAGCGGGTCGGCGGAGCGAAGGTCGCCGTCCTCCTCCTCGAACGTGCCTGCGTCGGCGAGCTGTCCGACGCGGTCCGGGGCGCGTACCGGGAAGTGGTGACCGCACTGCGGGCAGACGCGCAGGTGCTCGGCCAGCTCGTCGTCCCGATAATGCGAGCCGCAGGACGGGCAGGTGTTGGGGTGCCCGGCACCGTCCCGCTGCTCGGGGTCCGCGTGCTTGTGCTCGATCGAGACGTCGATCTGGCCGGACGACATCGACGGCATCTTAGAACCTGTCGCGCCGGCGGCCCCGAACGGCCGCTACAGCCCGGCCGCGGCGACGAAGCCCGCCAGGTGCGCAGGCTGCGCCTCCTCGCCGAGGCCGGTGAGGCCGAGGCCCGCGACGCGCCCCCTGGCTGCGACGTCCCGCAGGACGGCCTCGACCTCCGCGGCAGTCGGGCCTCCCGCCACGGGCATGAAGCACGGCGGCACGCTCCCGGGCGCGAGGACGTCCACGTCCAGGGCGACGTACACCGCATCCGCGTCTGCGAGCGCCCTGCCGACGTCGGCGTCGATTCCCTGCTCGGCGACGTACGTGAGCTCGGGCGGGTCGAGGTCACGTGCGCCGACGAGCGCAACGTCCGCAGGTCGCACGCTGCCCTCGTCGATCGCCATCCGCAGCGGCATGCCCCAGAGGTTGCCGCTGGGCGACGTCTCCGGCGTGTTCAGGTCGCCGTGCGCGTCGAGCCAGACGACCGCGAGCCGGTCGTGTCGTGCCGCCAGGCCGCGGATCGCGCCGACGTGCGCGCAGCAGCACCCCCCGACCACGAGCGGTCGCGCAGGAAGGCCCGCGGCGAGCGCGGCCGACTGCTCGTCGAGTGTGCCGGCCTCCACCACCAGCGCCTCGGGGTACGGAAGGTCGAGCGAGGCCGCTGCCGCCATCGCCTCGCCGCCGGCGCCCCAGGCCCGCGGGACGCGGACGAGCCCGGCCGCGAACGTGCGGCCGCAGCTGTGGCACTCGTAACCGTCGTCGAACGCGACCGCGGTCAACGTGCGGCAGTTGGGGCAACGGGCGCGGAGGGCGCTCACTCCGCGATTGTCGCGGACCGCGTCTCGCGGTCCGACGTCGCCGATCTGAGCTCCTTCTCCCACACGTCCGCCTGCCAGAGGACGCTCATCCCCGCCCGCTCGTAGAGCCGGGTCGCGCCGGTCGGGTTCTCCACGTCGACGCCAAGGGCGACGGTCGTCTCGCCCGTCGCCTGGAAGCGGCGGAAGGACTCGCGCAAGAGCGCCAGCCCGAGCCCGCGGCGGCGCCAGCCCGCGCGGACGCCGAGCATCCCGATCCAGCCCCAGTTGCCGTTCCGCTTCGCGTAGTTGAGCGAGAACGCGACGACGTCGTCACCCGCCCAGGCCACGGGAACGAGCGAGGGATCGATTCCCGGCACGACGAACGCACGCTCGCGCCAGGTTTCGTAGGGCTGCGCGACATGGCCCCACTCGTGCGCGAACGCCTCCTCCTGCGCGGCGTGCACCACCGGCCCGTGACGGTCCAGGTCGAAGGGGCGCAGCTCGACGCCCTCCGGCCACTCGGGCTCGGGTGGCTCCTCGCGTACGTCCGTGACCATCCGGAAGAAGCTCCGCACGCGCGAGAACCCACGACCGCGGAAGAGCTCCGGTGCCCGTTCGTCGCCGACGAGGTGCGCGGCATCGACCACGACACGCCCCTCGTCGGGCCATTCGTCCTCGCGCTCCCGCGCGCCTGTCTCCAGCAGCTCGAGCACCCGGCCGCCGACCCCGCGGCCGGTGAGGTCGGGATGGACATAGGCATCGCCGATGAAGCGGGGGCCCTTGCGGTCGAGCAGCTGCGCCACGCCCGCGAGCTTCCCGTCGAGCTCCACGAGCCACGCGTCGCGCTCGAGGTCGATGCGCTCCCAGTCCTCGCGGAGGTCGCTCTCGGTCCAGTCGGAGTCGCCCCAGATCGCAGCATCCGACGCCTGGAGAAGCTCGAGCACCTCGTCGAACCGGTCGAAGGTGGGCCTCGTGACGATCACGCGGCGCACCCTAGGCCCGAGCACCATGCCGGAGGGTGCGGGCGCCCGTACTGTTGGCCGAATGGTCGTCCGCCCGCTCGAGCCGTCCGACTGGCCGGACGTGGCCCGGATCTACGCGCAGGGGCTTGCGAGCGGCGTCGCGACGTTCGAGACCGGCGTGCCGACGTGGGAGGCGTGGAACGCGGCGCATCTCCCGGAGCCGCGGCTGGTCGCGGAGCGGGACCGCGAGCTCGTCGGCTGGCTGGCCGTCTCCCGCGTCTCCCGCCGGCCCGCGTACGGCGGAGTGGTCGAGCACTCCGTCTACGTCGACGAGCGCGCGCGGCGGAGCGGGGTCGGCCGTGCGCTCCTGGACGCGCTCGTGGTGGAGGCGCCACGACACGGGATCTGGACGATCCAGACCTCGATCATCGACGCAAACCGGGCGAGCCTGCGGCTGCACGAGGCCGCGGGGTTCCGCGTCGTCGGGCGCCGCGAGCGGATCGCGCAGCTGGACGGCGCCTGGCGCGACACGCTCCTCCTCGAGCTGCGCCTGCCCTGAGGCGCCCTTTCGAGCCCCATGGGGGCCGCAAGCCGTTGCGACCGGAGGCCGGCTTCGCCGGCCGGGAGGTCAGGTGTGCGTCACGAGGTCGCGGCGGTG
>DATBET010000068.1:0-1592 GCA_036558885.1 Gaiella sp. | reverse complement strand
CCCCAGCGCACCTCGCGGTCGAGCACGACCGGCGAGCGCTCGAGCCACGCGCGGTCGTACTCACGGACGATCTGGCGCCCGCGCCCCAGGTCGAGCCTCGTCGAGCCGTCGATCGACTCGAGCAGCCGGACGAGCTCCGGGGGCGCCGTCTTGCGCTCTGCGAGCCGGAGCAGGTTGCCTTCCGCGCCGGGGTGGAGTTGGCGCAGGAGCGGGAGGATCTGGTCGCGGATCAGGCCGCGCTTCGTGCCGGGGTTCGACGAGTCGCGCCGGAAATCGAGGCCCTCGGCGAGGCAGTACGCCTCGGTCTCGTCGCGCCAGCGGCCGAGGAGCGGACGGACGACGCCGTCGACTCGCCGCCACTCGATCTTCCCGGGCGCGCCGCTCGCGACGATCCGGTAGAGGACGGTCTCGACCTGGTCGGAGGCGGTGTGTCCCGTCGCGCGCAGCCGGCCGGTCGCGAACGAGTAGCGGATCGCACGCCAGTCGTCTTCCGTCTCGCCTCCTGTGCCGTCCACGACTTCGGCGCCGAGCACGTCGCGGCAGAAGGCTGCATCGTCCTCCGACTCCTGCCCGCGCAGGCCGTGGTTCACATGCAGCGCGGAGACCTCGTAGCCGAGCTCGCGGAGCACGTGCCACAGGCAGGTCGAGTCGGCGCCGCCCGAGACGAGAACCGTGACCGCGGCGCCGGGCACGATCAGCTCGCGCTCACGGACGTCCCCCTCGACGGCCTTGCGGAAATCCCTCGGATTCACCCCGACAGTGTGGCTCAGAAGAGCACGCTGCGGTAGGCGCCGACCCGGCGCATGCCGATCTTGTCGTAGAGGCGGATCGCCGGGGCGTTCTCGGGGCGCACGAAGAGGCAGACCGCGGGTGTGCTCTCGAGCAGGAGCCGACAGAGGTGGCTCAGCCCCAGCGTCGCATGACCGCTTCGCCGAGCGGACGGATCGACCCAGACCTGTTGCAGCTGCACCGCGCTCGGCGTCCACGCGGAGGCCTCGGCCTTGAACAGGATCGTCCCGTCCTCGGCCCAGAGCCAGGAGCGCCCCTCCTCGATCTGGGCAGCCGTCCTCCGGCGGAAGCCCTCGGGATCGCGCTGGAGCGGGTCGACGCCGAGCTCCTCGAAGTGCGTCGCCGCGCAGGCGGGCACGAGCACGGCGAGGTCGTCGAGCGTTGCCGCACGGAGGCCCGTCGGCTCGCCTTCCGGAGGCTCCTCGATCACGTACACCGGCTGGCCCGGGCGGTCCTCGCGCGGCCGCGGCATGACTTCCCGCGCAGCGCTCCAGAGCTGCGTCACGGCGTCCTCGTTGCCGATGATCATCCGCGTCCCGCGACTCGCCGTGTCGCCGGCGAACGCTGCGCAGCCCTTGCCCGACGGGACGACGTTCGCGCCGAAGTAGCAGAGCGCCTCGAGGGCGTCCTCCCCGGCCACGGCGCGGAACTTCGCGTGACCCCGCCGGGCGGCGTCCTCGAGGAACACGCGCTCGATCGGGTCGCGCGAGCAGTACTCGAGCATCTGGTCGAGAGTGGGATCGATCAGCACGGGCGGGAATCATCCCAATAAGCTCCCCGCGTGCCGATTCACGTCCGAGCCG
>DATBET010000067.1:0-2520 GCA_036558885.1 Gaiella sp. | reverse complement strand
CGGCCGAGCGCGCCCAGCGCGCCTCCCAGGGCGATCGCGAGCGCGACGGGCATGGCATGGCTCCCTTCGATCCGCAGGAGCCATCAGCCGTTCGCGGCGGTTGAAGGCGGGCCCCATCGCCCGTGCGGCGAAAGCCTATCGCCCGGGTCAGTAGAGCGCGGTGGCGAGACGCCGGCGGAAGCCCGTTACGAGGGGATCGTCCTGGCCCAGGCGCTCGAAGAGCGCTACGGCGAGGTCACGGAGACGCTCCTTCTCGTCGTGCTCGGCGGTCGGCACGGCGCCGACCAGCAGCTCGAGCGCACGCTCCAGGTCGCCTGCGTCGAGCGCCTCGAGAACCTCGGGCAAGTCGCCCGTCTCGCGGAGCTCCTCGACGAGCGCGTCCGCGCGCGGCGGAGCAAGAATCGCGTCGAAGAACGCCGACACGGACGTGGGGGACTGGGCGCCGACGAACTCGTTGACGACCCGTCCGTCCCGAAACGCCTTCACCGCCGGAATGCCGCGCACGCCGAACTGTTGCGCGAGCCCCGTGTTGGCGTCGATGTCGACCTTGACCAGCTCGACCTCGCCGTCGCGCTCGGCGACCGCACCCTCCAGGACGGGGGCCAGGGCGTGGCAAGGCCCGCACCACTCGGCCCAGAAGTCGACCACGACCGGCCGTTCGTGCGACCGGGCGAGGACGACGTCGTCGAAGGTCTGCTCGGTCGCGTCCATCGGGCCCAGCGTACCCGCCCGGCTGCGGGTGACAGCGCCCGGCTCAGCCCGGGGGGACCACGACGTCCGCGCCGCACCCGGCGATCAGCGCCGCCCGGACGTGCTCGTCGCGGACGCCGTCGAGCGAGCGGTGCGCGCGATCGACCTGGAGGTCGGGCCAGGCGTCGAGCCCGAGCACGGCCGCCCCGTTGCTCCCGCCGATCTCCCAGAGCTCGTCCGTGGCGAAGACGTCGCGCCTGCCGTCCTGGCGGCGGGCGATGCCCTCGAGCTGGCGTAGCTCCTCGAGCGGGTCGATGCGCACGTTCGAGTCGGAGCCGATGCAGAGCCGGATCCCGCGGTGGCGCACGCGGACGGCCGGGAGGAACCCGTCACCCAGGTCCGCTTCGGTCGTCGGGCACACGCAGATCGTGGAGCCGCTGTCCCGGAGGAGATCGAGCTCGGCGCCGTTCGCATGCGTCGCATGAACGACGGTGGTGCGCTCGGCGAGACAGCCGCAGTCTGCGAGGAGCTCGATCGGGCGGAGGCCGTGCTCGGCGAGGCACTCCTCGACCTCGCGGGGCTGCTCGCCCGCGTGCACGTGGAGCGGAAGGCCGTTGTCCCGCGCATAGCGGCCGAGCTCCTCGAGCCAGTCCCGCGGGCATGCGCGCACGGAGTGGGGGGCAACGGCGACCGCGATTCCGCTGCCGCGTAGCTGTTCCAGCTCCGTGAGGTACGCAGCCACCGACGCCTGGTGCATGCGCTCGAGCCCGCCACGCGCGTAGGCCGCATACACGCAGACGAAGGCGATGTCCGCCTCCGCCGCCGCGTCGGCGGCCGCGAGCGCGGTCTCGCGGCCGAGGTAGTGGAACTCCCCGACCGCGGTGTAGCCCGCGGCGCGCATCTCGCGATAGGTGGCTGTGTAGAGCGCGCGCACGGAGGTCGCGGTCTGGCGTTCGGCTTCCGCGAGCATCCCGTTCCGCCAGGCCCAGAAATCCGCGCCGGCGGCCCTCCCTCGAAGCGACCGCTGGAACGCATGACTGTGCGCGTTGACGAAGCCCGGCAGCGTGAGTGGTCGCGCCACGGCCGGCCACACTAACCTAGGGGGATGGCGTACGAGAATGCCGTCTCCGCGCCACTGAGGCAGCTTCCCAACGCGCTGACGATCGCCCGGTTCGTCGCGATCCCGCTGTTCGTCGTGCTCCTCGTCCAGGATCAGGACGGGCCGAGCTGGCCGGCCGGGATCGTGTTCGCGCTCGCCGCGATCACCGACCAGCTCGACGGGTGGCTCGCGCGCCGCTGGCGCGTCGAGTCGGCGTTCGGCAAGGTCGCGGATCCCCTCGCGGACCGGCTGATGATCGACGTCTGCGTGGTGCTGCTCGTCGTCTACGACCGGCTGCCCTGGATCGCCCTCGTGATCCTCCTGCGCGACGTGCTGCTGGTGGGCGGGTACAAGCTCGTCGTACCCCGCGGGTACGAGTTCGAGGTCTCGCTGCTCGGGAAGGTCGCGACGTGGGGCCTGTATGCGTCACTGGCGCTCGTGCTCGTGACCGAACGCGACGCGTGGTGGCCGCTCGCGCTCTTCTGGGTCAGCCTCGCCCTCGCGGTCGTCGCGGGCGCCCAATACGTCCTCAAGGCCCGCCGCGAGGTGCGTCGGTGAAGGCCGTCGTGATGGCAGGCGGCGAGGGCACACGGCTCAGGCCCCTCACGTCGAACCAGCCGAAGCCGATGGTGCCGATCGTCGGGAAGCCGTGTATGGAGCACGCGCTCGACCTGCTGCGCACGCACGGGCTGACGGAGGTCGTCGTCACCCTCGCGTTCATGCCGCAGGCG
>DATBET010000066.1:0-40518 GCA_036558885.1 Gaiella sp. | reverse complement strand
GAGCGCGAGCGGAGCGTCAAGCAGATGGTCGGCCGCGTCGCCGACTCGATCACCGGCTGGGGCAGGCAGGGCGGCTACTTCGCCACGGACGACGAGGCGGACGCGTTCCACGCGGAGCTGAAGGCGATCCTCGTCAACCAGTACGCGTCGTTCAACTCCCCGGTCTGGTTCAACGTCGGCTTCGAGGAGACGCCGCAATGCTCGGCCTGCTTCATCCTCTCGATCGAGGACTCGATGGAGTCGATCCTCGACTGGATCCGGCGCGAGGGCATCATCTTCCGCGGCGGCTCGGGCTCGGGCCTCAACCTGTCGCGGCTCCGCTCGTCGAAGGAGCAGCTCTCCAAGGGCGGCTACGCCTCTGGCCCCGTGTCGTTCATGCGCGGCGCGGACGCGTCGGCGGGGACGATCAAGTCGGGTGGCAAGACGCGCCGTGCCGCGAAGATGGTCGTGCTCGACGTCGACCACCCGGACGTCGACGAGTTCATCTGGTGCAAGGCCCGCGAGGAGCGCAAGGCGCGCGTCCTCGAGCAGGCCGGCTACGACATGACGCTCGACTCGGCCGACTGGGCCTCGATCCAGTACCAGAACGCGAACAACTCGGTGCGCGTCACCGACGCGTTCATGGAGGCCGTGACCGAGGGCAAGGAGTGGGCGCTGACGGCGCGCACCGACGGCACCGTCGTGGAGACGGTCGAGGCGCGGGCGCTGCTGCGCGACATGGCGGCGGCGGCCTGGGAGTGCGCCGACCCGGGCGTCCAGTACGACACGACGATCAATTCGTGGCACACGTCGCCGAACACGGGCCGGATCAACGCCTCGAACCCGTGCAGCGAGTACATGCACATCGACGACTCGGCGTGCAACCTCGCGTCGCTCAACCTGATGAAGTTCCGCCGCGAGGACGGCGAGCTCGACGTCGAGATGCTCGAGCACGCAGTCGACGTCGTCTTCCTCGCGCAGGAGATCGTCGTCGGCTACTCGTCGTACCCGACGCCCGAGATCGGCCGGAACGCGAAGAAGTTCCGCCAGCTCGGCCTCGGCTACGCGAATCTCGGCGCGCTCCTCATGGCCCGCGGGCTGCCGTACGACTCGGACGAGGGCCGCGCGTACGCCGCCGCGATCACCGCCCTGATGACCGGCCGCGCCTACCGCAAGTCCGCCGAGGTCGCGAAGCGGATGGGGCCTCACGCAGGCTTCCAGGAGAACCGGGCGCCGATGGTCGGGGTAATCGCGAAGCATCGCGCGGCGGTCGGGAACATCAACCACGCCGACTCGGTGCCGGACGACCTCCTCGACGCGGCACGCCGCTCGTGGGACGACGCGCTCGAGATCGGCGAGGTGCACGGCTTCCGCAACGCACAGGCGACCGTGCTCGCGCCGACCGGGACGATCAGCTTCATGATGGATTGCGACACGACCGGCGTGGAGCCCGACTTCTCGCTCGTGAAGTCGAAGAAGCTCGTCGGCGGCGGCGAGATCACGATCGTCAACAAGACCGTGCCGATGGCGCTCGGCGAGCTCGGCTACGCGCCGCGCGAGGTGGAGGAGATCGTCGCGTTCATCGACGAGCGCGGCGGCGTCGTCGGCGCCCCGCACCTGAAGACCGAGCACTACCCCGTGTTCGACTGCGCGATCGGCGAGCGCGCGATCCACTACATGGGGCACGTGAAGATGATGGGCGCGGTGCAGCCGTTCATCTCGGGCGCGATCTCGAAGACGGTGAACCTGCCCGAGCGGACGACGATCGACGAGGTCGCGCAGCTGTTCGTCGAGTCGTGGCAGCTCGGCGTGAAGGCGATCGCGATCTACCGCGACAACTGCAAGGTGGCGCAGCCGCTCTCCTCCTCGAAGGACGCCCCGGCGGGCGCGGCGGCGGCACTGATCCCGGTCGCTCCGGGGCACGCGCATCCGCAGCGCCGGCGGCTGCCGGACGATCGCACCGAGATCGGCCGCAAGTTCAAGGTCGGCGAGTACGAGGGCTACATCCACGTCGGCCTGTTCGAGGACGGGACGCCCGGCGACATCTTCGTGGACATCGCGAAGGAGGGCACGACCCTCGCCGGCCTCATGAACTCCTTCATGATCTCGGTCTCGCTCGGCCTCCAGTACGGCGTGCCGCTCGACGTCTACGTCTCGAAGTTCAGCCACATGCGCTTCGAGCCGAGCGGCATGACGAACGACTCGGACATCCGGGTCGCGAAGTCGATCGTCGACTACATCTTCCGCTGGATGGGCAAGAAGTTCCTCACCGCCGACCAGCAGGAGGAGGCGGGGATCCTGACGCCCGAGGTGAAGGCGCGCCTCGCGGCGGCCTACACCGAGAACCCGGGCGCCGGCGCCGCCGTCGCCGTGGTCGAGTCGGCCCCTCCGGGGCAGACGGCGCTCTTCAAACAGTGGGAGGACGCGGTCGAGTGCGCCCGCTGCGGCGGCCGCATGGTCAGGACGGGCTCGTGCTACACCTGCCGCGACTGCGGCACCAACACCGGCTGCAGCTGACCTGCCGACGCACGAACGCAAGGGGAGAGCCGCGGAGACGCGGCTCTCCCTGTTATCGACGACGAAACTCGCTCGTCGAGAAACGACTGCTCGCCTGTGCGTGTCTGCGGGAAACGTGGCTGGATCGCGTCGCGCAGTCGACGATCAGCGGTTGGCGGGGTTGTCGAGCCAGGAGCCGACGACGCGCGCCGGCGCCGGCTCGGGAGAGCGCAGCACCTGCGCGGGTGCCCGGCTCTACCGTGGTCGGGATTCTCCGGGCCTGCGCCCCCACGCTGCGTACAACACCGCGGTCAGAACCTGCTCGCCCGGATCCTGGAGGAGGCGAAGGGCCTCGTCGAACTCGGCATCCGTCAGCGCTCCGGTCCCGAGGATCGCGTCCCGGTGGGCGAGCATCGAGTAGCTGTCGAAGGCAGTGCCGGGAGATCCGCCCTGGAGCACGTAGGAGCGCGCCTCGGTGGCCGTGTCCTCGAGCCCGGCCCGCTCGAGACGGCGCAACAGCGTGCGTCCGTAGTGGCGCTGATAGCCGCCGCCCTCCAGCAGGCCGAGGATCACCTCGTACGCCTTGGCGAGGACCGGAGAGCCGTCCGCAGTTCCGTAGATCGCCCAGTCGAAGTCCTCGGCCAAGAGCCAACCGCCGGGCGTGAGCGACGCGACCAGCCGGTCGAGCGCGTCGCCGTCTCCCAGCCAGGAGAGCACCGACCTCTCGTGCACGACGTCGAACGCGCCTGCGGGAAGCTCGTCGCGCACGAGGTCGTGCCGCCGGACCTCCAGGACGCCGCCGGCCAACGGCTCGACGTGCGTCGTGTCGACGTCCACCGCCAGCACCGAGCCCCCCGGGTCGACCTGGTCCGCCATCCAGGCCGCGATGGAGCCCCCGCCCGCACCGGCTTCCAGGCAGTGCCAGCCGGGCCCTATCCCCAGGGAGGTCAGAAGCGCCCGCGTCCCCCGATCCCACGTCGCCTCGATGCCCGCCAGCCGCTCGGGCTTGTCGTGCTCGAACCCGTATCTCGGTATCGCTGACTCCTGACGGCTTGCGCCCAGGACGATAGCGCCTCCGGAATGGACGCAGAGCGCGCGCAAGACGTTTGACGAGCGCACGAAGCCGGGAACCCGAATGGGGAGAAGCCGGGAACCCGAATGGGGAGATGAGCGAAACTCGCGCGGCGCCCATGACACGGTCTCATGGTCCCAACGGCGTTGACGTGGCCGTCATCGGCGCCGGCCAGGCGGGTCTCGCGATCGGCCAGTTCCTCAAGCGTCAGGGCCGACGGTTCGTGATTTTCGAGCGCGCCGGAGCGATCGCTCCCGCTTGGCGCGAGCGCTGGGAGTCGCTGACGCTCTTCACGCCGCGCCGCTACAGCGCGCTGCCCGGCGTCCCGTTCCCCGGCGACCCCGACGGCTACCCGACCCGTGACGAGGTGATCGCCTACCTCGAGCGCTACGCCGAGACCTTCGAGCTTCCGATCGAGCTGAACAGCGAGGTCGACCAGCTCGAGCGTGACGACGACGGACGATTACGCCTCGGTGCCGACGGACGGACGATCGCCGCGGACCAGGTCGTCGTCGCCACCGGGCCGTTCCAGATTCCCTTCGTGCCGAAGCCGGCTGAGAAGCTCTCTCCCGAGGTCGTCCAGACACATGCCGTCGGCTATGCCCGGTCCACGGACGTCCCGGATGGGACGGTGCTCGTGGTCGGGGGCGGCAACACCGGCTTTCAGATCGCGAAGGAGCTCTCCTCGACGCGCAACGTCGTGCTCTCTGTCGGCTCCCGGCAGAAGCCCTTGCCCCAGCGCCTGCTCGGACGCGATCTCTTCTGGTGGCTGACGAAGACCGGCATCCTGAACAAGACGGTCGAGTCGCGGCTGGGCCGCAAGCTCCGGGCTCGCGACACGCTGATCGGGTCGAGTCCCGGTGAGATGACCGAGCGCTACGGCGTCGAGCTCAGGCCAAGGCTCGTCGACGCCGACGGCCGCAGGGTCGTCTTCGAGGACGGCAGCGAGCTCGAGGTCGACGCAGTCATCTGGGCGACGGGATACCGCCCCGACTACTCCTGGATCAGGCTCCCGCTCTTCGACGAGAACGGCAGCCTGCGCCACCGTCGCGGCGTCACCGACGTTCGCGGTCTCTATTTCCTGGGTCTGACCTGGCAACACACCCGCGGCTCGGCTCTGATCGGCTGGGTCGGCGACGACGCCGAGTTCATCGCGCGCGCGATCGAAGCCACCGCCCGGACGCGTGTCACGGAAGGGGTTTGACGATGGAGCACCCACACGGACATGGCCATGCAGACGCCGAGTTCCCGACCGCGACGGAGGGTCTGCCCGAGGCGGTCTCCACGCCGGTCGTCGACCTCACCGACGGTGGCGCGGTCGACCTCAGGATCGGCCCGGTTGCCAAGCAGATCGGCGACGCGACCGTGCGAATGCTCGCCTACAACGGCTCGATTCCCGGCCCGACGCTCCGCGTCCGCGAAGGCTCCGAGCTGATCGTGAACGTGGCCAACGACGGCGACGTGGAGGCGACCGTGCACTGGCACGGCCTGCGGCTCGACAACCGCTACGACGGGACGCACGAGACGCAGGCTCCCATCCCCGTCGGCGGCTCGTTCACGTACCGCATCGAGTGCCCTGACCCGGGCGTCTACTGGTACCACCCGCACATCCGCGAGGACTACGGGCAGGAAATGGGCCTGTACGGGAACATCCTCGTCGTCCCGGCCGAGGCCGACTACTGGCTGCCGGCGGATCGTGAGGTGGTGCTGACGCTCGACGACGTGCTGATCGAGGACGGCGCGATCGCGCCGTTCAGCCCTGCCGAGACGACCTACGCGGCGATGGGCAGGTTCGGCAACGTGATGCTGGTCGGCGGCGAGACGGACCTCGCGCTCACCGCCAAGCGCGACGAGCTCGTCCGCTTCTATCTGACGAACACGGCCAACACCCGCGTCTTCGACGTCGCGCTCCCCGGGGCGCGGATGAAGCTCGTGGGCGGCGACAGCGGCCGGCACGAGCGCGAGCAGCTCGTCGAGTCGGTCGTGCTCGCGCCGTCGGAGCGGGTCGTCCTCGACGTGCTCTTCGACGAGCCGGGGGAGCTCAGGCTCGAGCACAGAACGCCCGAGCGGACGTACCCGCTCGCGACGATCGCGGTCGGTGCGGAGCCCGTCTCACCGTCGCGGAGCAAGGAGTTCGCCGTCCTCCGCCACAACGCCGAGTGGCCGGACGAGCGGGAGCGGCTCGCCCCGTATGTCGACGCGCCGCCCGACAAGACGCTGTCGTTCGTCGCCGAGATGGACCTCGGAACGCCCGAGGGCCCGGTCGTCTTCGCGTGCCCGATGCATCCCGAGATCGTCAGCGACGAGCCGGGGAAGTGCCCGCATTGCGCGATGAAGCTCCTCGCGACCGCCGTGGCGGAGAGCTACGTCTGCCCGATGCACCCCGAGGTCGTGAGCGACGAGCCCGGCAAGTGCCCGCAGTGCGGGATGAAGCTCCTGCCCGCCTCGGTGGTCGCCTCGGCGTCAGGCCACGGGCACCACGGTCACGAGCACCACGGTGCGGAGCACCACCACCATGCCGAGCATGGCCACGACCACGCGCACGGTGAGTCCGGGGGGATCGAGTGGGAGGACGACATGGTCGACGTCAACCGCATCACGACGCCGGCGAACACGCGCTGGAGCCTCGTCGACAAGGACACCGGCGCCGCCAACCACGCGATCGACTGGCAGTTCCGCGTCGGCGACCGGGTCAAGCTGCGCCTCGTCAACGAGATGGACTCCGACCATCCGATGCACCACCCCTTCCACGTCCACGGCGCGGGCCGCTTCGTCGTTCTCGCCCGCGACGGCGTCCCGGAGGGGAACTACGTCTGGAAGGACACGGTGCTCCTGCGCACGGGCGAGACCGTGGACGTCCTCCTCGACGTGACGAACCCCGGCCGGTGGATGGCGCACTGCCACATCGCCGAGCACCACGAGAGCGGGATGATGTTCAGCTTCGACGTCCTCCCCGCCGACGCCTGAGGTCGCCCGGCCGCGAAGACTCAGGCGCCGGCGACCCAGTGCTCGACCCGGAGCTCGGGCATCGGGAAGTGGCGTGGGTTGCCGGTGGCGAGCCGCGCGCCGACGCCCACCGCCGCCGCCCCGACGAGGCAGTCGGCCTGGCTGAGCGTCTCGCCGCGTGCAGCGTGCTCCCTCCGCCACGAGCCCGCGCGCGCGCCCTCGGCACGCGCGAGCGGCGCCAACCGAAGGCCACTCGCGAGGCTCGCTGCGGCATCTTCTTCGCGCGGCCTGAGCCCTCGATAGAGCTCCTCGAGGTTGACGGCGGAGGTGAACGGCCGCTCGCCGCTCCGGGCCAGGGCCTCGAGACCCGCGATCGCACCAGGACGCCCGCGCAGCAGGTCGATCAGGACGGTCGTGTCGAGGAGGATCGGCATACGGTCAGCCGACCCGGCGCGCGTCGGCGCGACGCTCCGCGGCGACCCAGGCTGCGGCATCGTCATCCCATGGGTGTCCCTCGTCCGCGATCGAGCCGACCGCAGAGCGCATTGCGTCCCACGCCGCGGCGTCGTCGAGCGCACGACGCACGGCGTCGGAGACGAACCTACTGCGGCCGCGCGCCCCGACACGCGCGTCGACCTGCTCGACCAACGCGTCGTCGAGGTGAACGTGAATTCGCATCTCCCGACTCTAGCACACTATTTAGCACACTGAAAGTCCCATTCGCAGCACGCACGAACCGCGGGGCGGGAGACGGAGTGCAAGCAAGAGACTGTTACTTGCCGTGACGACAACGCGCCCGTTGCAATCGCGAGTCCCGCCGCCTACCGTCTCAGCGTCGTTGTTGCGACCCCGCTGCGAGACGTCGACAATCGTCGCGTGCGGGACGACGACGGCCCGATGCTCGACCTGCTCAAGGGCTTCCACCGCATGACGATCGAAGCGCCGGCGCGACGTGCATGGAGACCCGCCCCGGAGCGCCTCGCCTTCCGCTTCGAGCAGTTCGAGCGGGCTGGTTGACCGACGGTTCGGCGGCCCCGCCGGCGGGCGCGGCGACTAGCCTCCGGTCGTGGCCCCGCTCGAAGAGCTGCTTCAGCGAAATCGCGCTTGGGCCGCCGTCGAGGACGGGCAGCTCCGCGACCTCGACGTCAGTCGATCGAGAGGAGCCCGATGAGCGCCGAGCGGGTCGTCGTGGTCCGTCCCGGCGAGGGACACCACGTCGGGAACGTCGAGTTCCTCGCGCGGAGCGCCGACACCCCGCGCTTCAACCTCGCGATCGTCACGATCCAGCCTCACCGCCACGGGCCACCGTCCCACCGGCACACCGCCGAGGACGACACCTTCTACATGCTCGAGGGCGAGCTTGTCTTCACGGCGGACGGCGTAGAGGTCGTCGCCGGGCCCGGGACATTCGTGCTCGTCCCGCCCGGTATCGAGCACACGTTCGAGAACCGCACCGACGCGGTCGCGCGGTTCGTCAACGTGCACGCCCCGGCCGGCTTCGACCTCCGGCTCGAAGAGGACTGAGCCGACGCCGCAAGGGGGCAGACTCGCCCCATGGTCGACCTCGACAACGCCGCCGTCGCCGAACGGCTCGAGGCATTCGCCGGGCTCCTCGACCTCGCCGGCGCGTCGGGCTACACCTCCCGCGCGTACCGTCGGGCCGCCGAGACGATCCGCGGGACGCCCGCACCGATCCTCGAGCTCGTGCGGCAGGGCCGGGCACAGGAGCTCCGTGGTATCGGGCCGGGAATCGCCGGGAGGCTCGGGGAGCTCGCCGAGACGGGCACGATCGCCGAGCTCGACGAGCTGCGGCGCGAGGTCCGGCCCGAGCTCGTCGGTTTCGGGCGCATGCTCGGCATCGCGCCGAAGCGGATGGTCGGGATCGCGACGGCGCTCGGAGTCGAGACCCCGGACGACTTCCGCCGCGCGGCGCTCGAGGGGAGGCTGCGCGCTGCGCCCGGCGTCGGGCCTGCGACCGAGGCGAAGATCCTCGAGCGGCTCCGGTCACGCGCCGAGCGGCCGCGGAGCGGCCTCACCGTGAACCGCGCGCGGCCGCTCGTGGAGGAGATCGCGGAGGCGCTCGGCGGCGAGGTCGCCGGCGACCCGCGGCGCTGGGCCGACACGTCGTTCGAGCTCGCCGTCGTCGTGCCGGCGACCCGACCCGAAGCCGTCCTCGCGGCGTTCGCGCAGCTGCCGCAGATCGTCACGCTCGTCGAACGCGACGAACGACGTGGGACGGGGGTCACCGTCGAGGGCGTTCCCGTGGTCCTCCACGTGCCGCCCCCCGGCCGGTTGGGCACCGAGCTGGTCCGGCGGACGGGTGCGAAGTCGTACGTCGAGGCGCTCGGCCCGCTCCCTGACGCGGCCGACGAGAAGACGGTCTACGAGGCGCTCGGCATCCCGTGGTGCCCGCCCGAGCTGCGCGAGCAGCCGTTCCGCGGCGAGCCCCCGACTCTCGTCGAGCTCGCGGACGTCCTGGGCGACCTCCACAGCCACACGACGTGGTCGGACGGGCGGGCCTCCGTCCGCGAGATGGCGCTCGCGGCGCGCGACCGCGGCTACGAGTACCTGGCGATCTGCGACCACACGGAGAACGTCAGGGTCGTGCCCGGTCTCGACGCCGACGCGGTCCGACGCCAGGGCGAGGAGATCGCCGCGGCGAACGAGGAGCTCGCACCCTTCCGCGTGCTGCGCGGGATCGAGGTCGACATCCGGAGCGACGGAAGCCTCGACCTGCCGGACGACGTCCTCGCGGAGCTCGACTGGGTGCAGCTGAGCCTGCATGCGGGCCAGCGCGAGGAGCGGAAGCGCCTGACCGCCAAGGTCGTCGAGGCGATGCGGCATCCCGCCGTGCGATGCCTCAGCCATCCGAAGGGACGGATCATCAACCACCGTCCGCCGAACGCGCTCGACCTCGAGCAGGTGATCGCGGTCGCGCTCGAGACCGGCGTCGCGCTCGAGGTGAACGGCCTGCCCGACCGGCTCGACCTCTCGGGTGAGAACGCCCGGCTCGTGGTCGAGGCGGGCGTCCCGCTCGTCGTCTCGACGGACGCCCACTCGATCCGCGGCCTGGCGAACATGGAGCTCGCCGTCGCGACCGCGCGCCGCGGCTGGGCGACTGCGGCCGACGTCCTCAACACCCGGCCGCTCGCAGACGTGCTCGCGCACCGCCGCGGCTGACCAGTCGCAGGCGTTTGCCCGGCGGACGCCGATCGGTCATGGTCGGCCCGTGTTCGTCCAGCTCCTCGCGAACGGCCTCGTCACCGGTGCCGTGTACGCGATCGCGGCCGTGGGCGTCTCGCTCGTCTACGGGATCCTCCGGATCGTCCACTTCGCGTACGGCGACCTGATGACGCTCGGAGCGTTCGTCGCGGTCACGTTCGACACGACCCTGGGGCTGGGGATGGTCGTCGCGACATTTGCGGCGATGGTCGCGGCGGCGGCGCTCTCCGTGGGGCTCGACTTTGCGCTCTGGCGTCCGCTCCGCGCCCGGCGCGCGAACTTCATGAGCCTCTTCCTCGCGTCGATCGGGCTCGCGCTCGTCCTCCGCCAGGCGATCTTCCTCGCGTGGGGCCCGCAGCCGCGCGCGTTCGACGTCGACCCGTTCGAGGTCTACACGCTCGGCTCGGTGCGGCTCTCGGGCGCCCAGGTGATCGCGATCGTCGTGGCGGTCGTCGCGATCGTCCTCGTCGGCCTGTTGCTCTCCTTCACGACGCTCGGGCGGACGATGCGCGCCGTCGCCGACGACCGGGCGCTGGCGGCGGTCGCCGGGATCGACACGGGTCGCGTCGTGCTCGCCACCTGGGTGCTCTCCGGAGCGCTCGCCGCGCTCGCGGGCGTGCTGGCGGGGCTCGTGCAGAGCACGTTCGACCCGAACTTCGGCTTCACGCTCCTCCTCCCGGTCTTCGCCGCCGTCGTGCTCGGCGGGATCGGCAACGCGTACGGCGCGCTCGCCGGCGGGTTCCTGCTCGGCATCGTCACCGAGCTCTCGACCTGGGAGGGCTTCGGGGGCGGCGTCGACCCCGTCTACAAGCCGGTCGTCGCGTTCGCCGTGCTGATCGTCGTGCTCCTCGCGCGCCCTCAGGGCCTGCTGGGAAGGGCGCGGCTCGTATGAGCGTGCTCACGAGCGGCGAGTTCTGGGCGTTCGTCGGCGTCGTCGCAGGGGTCTACACGATCCTCACGCTCGGGCTGCAGATCGAGTTCGGGTACGCGGGGCTGCTCAACTTCGGCCACGTCGCGTTCATGGCGGTCGGCTCCTACACGATGGCGATCCTCGTCGTGAAGTCGGGGTGGAGCATGTGGCTCGCCGCACCGGTCGCGGTTCTGGCGTCGTCCGTGGCGGGGGTCCTGCTCGGGCTCGCGACGCTTCGCCTGCGCGCGGACTACTTCGCGATCGTGACGATCGCGCTCAGCGAGATCGTGCGCTACGTCGCCACGAACGAGGACCGGCTCACCGGCGGGTCGCAAGGGACGATCAACCTCGCGGGCGCGGAAGAGGCATCGGACTACAACGGCCAGTGGCAGCGGTTCCAGGACTGGTTCCAGGAGGCGCTTCACCTCGGCTCGAAGGACGTGGCGATGCTCCTCCTCGTCTGGGCGGCCGCGCTCGTGCTGACGGCACTCGTCGCGCTCTCCGCCCGCACGCCGTGGGGTCGCGTGCTGCGCGCGATCCGCGAGGACGAGGACGCCGCGCGCTCGCTCGGCAAGAACGTCTTCGCGTACAAGCTCCAGGCGCTCGCGTTCGGCTCGGCGCTCGCGGGCATCGCCGGGCTGTTCTACGCGTGGCAGTTCGCGTTCTTCAGCCCGGCGGACTTCGCGCCGCTCCTGACGTTCTTCGCGTGGATGATCCTCATCCTCGGCGGCGTCGGCCGCGCGTGGGCGGTGCCGGTGGGGGCGCTCGTCTTCGGCGTGATCTTCGCCGGCACGCGCTTCTTCGAGTTCGCGCCGTTCACCTGGTTCGACTCCGCGGAGCGCGCGTACCTGCGGCTGATGGTGATCGGCCTCGTCCTGATCGGGCTCATCCTGTTCCGCCCGCAGGGCCTGCTCGGCAGACGCGAGGAGCTCGTGCTCGAGTGAGCGCCCTGCTGGAGGTGCATGACGTCGTCCGTTCTTTCGGCGGCGTCCGCGCGGTGGACGGAGCGTCGCTCGACGTCGAGGCGGGGTCGATCACGTCGCTGATCGGCCCGAACGGCGCGGGCAAGTCGACGCTGTTCAACATCGTCTCGGGCTTCCTCCGTGCCGAGGCCGGGACGGTCACGTTCGAGGGACGGCGGATCGACCGGCTGCCTCCTCACCGGATCGCCCAGGCCGGTCTCGTGCGCACGTTCCAGACGGCGCGCGCGCTCGCGCGGATGACCGTGCTCGACAACGTCGTGCTCGCGGCGCCGCGACAGCCGGGCGAGCGGCTGCTGCGGAACGTCGTCGGCGCGGGCGCGACGCGCCGACGCGAGCGAGAAGTGCGCCTGCGCGCCCAGGAGCTGCTCGCGCTCGTCCGGCTCGACGGGCATGCGGACGAGCTCGCGGCGACGCTGTCGGGCGGGCAGCGCAAGCTGCTCGACTTCGCGCGGGCCCTGATGACCGAGCCGCGCCTCGTCCTGCTCGACGAGCCGATGGCGGGCGTGAGCCCGGTGCTTCGCGGCGAGCTCCTCGAGCACGTCGTCTCGCTCCGCGAGCACCACGGCGTGACGGTGCTGCTCGTCGAGCACGACCTCGAGGTCGTGATGGGCGTCAGCGACCGCGTCGTGGTCATGTCGGACGGGGCGGTGATCGCAGCCGGCCCACCCGACGGAGTCCGCAGCGACGCCCGCGTGGTGGACGCCTACCTGGGAGTCGAGGCGTGAGCGCGCTCCTCGAGGTCGACGGGCTCGAGTCGGGCTACGGCGACGCGCTCGTCCTGCGCGGCGTGTCGCTCCGGGCGGGGCGGGACGAGATCGTCTCCCTGATCGGCCCGAACGGCGCCGGCAAGTCGACGCTTCTGAAGACGATCTACGGCCTCGTCCCGGCCAAGGCGGGCAGCGTCCGGCTCC
Organism: Gaiella sp.; assembly: GCA_036558885.1. GTDB lineage: Bacteria > Actinomycetota > Thermoleophilia > Gaiellales > Gaiellaceae > Gaiella. The sequence goes on along the minus strand of DATBET010000066.1, from coordinate 27,999 downwards.
TGGGCGAGGAGATCACCGGCACCCGCGCCGACAGGCTCACGCGCGCCGGAGTCAACTTCGTCCCGCAGGTCGACAACGTCTTCCCGAGCCTCACCGTCGCGGAGAACCTCAAGGTCAGCGTGCTGCCGCTCGCCCGAGCCGAGCGCGGCGACGCGCTCGACCGCATCGGGGCGCTCTTCCCGCTCGTGCGCGAGCGGGCCCGCCAGCGTGCGGGGACGCTCTCGGGCGGGCAGCGCAAGCTCGTCGCGCTCGCGCGAGCGGTCGTCACCCGACCCGCTCTGCTGCTCCTCGACGAGCCGTCTGCGGGGCTCGCGCCCCGCGCAGTGTCGGAGGTCTTCGACAAGCTCCGCGAGATCGCCTCGCTGGGGATCGGGATCGTGATGGTCGAGCAGAACGCCAGGCGCGCGCTCGCGCTCTCGCACCGCGGGTACGTGCTCGACATGGGCCGCAACGCATTCGAGGGGACCGGCACGGAGCTCCTCGCCGACCCCAACGTCGTCGCGCTCTACCTCGGCTCGGGGGCGGGCCGGACGAGCCCGCCCCCGGCCTGAGCCCTCAGCCGCGGAACGTGATGGTCCGCAGCGTGTCGATCGTGTCTCCGCCCTTGTACTCCCAGATCTCGAACACCGCCGAGCCGATGTCGCCGTTGCGATCGAAGTCGACGGGGCTGAACGTCCCCTCGTAGTTCACGTCCTTCCCGGCCCGCAGGAGCTTGACGGCCTTACCGAGCGTGAGGAACGTGACCTTCGTTCCTGGCGGGCCCGAGACCGCGCGAAGGTTCGCCTTGATCCGCGCCGGCGAGGCCGAGCAGGCCTTGACCGCCGCGAGGAACGCGACGCTCGCCGCGTCGACCGCGGTCCCCTCGAAGCCCGTGTAGGGCTTCGCCCCGGTGACGTTCTTCTTCCAGTAGGCCGCGAACGCCTTGCCCGCCGGGCCTCCCGCCGCGCTCGCGGCGGTCCCGCGCAGCCCGTTCACGGGATCGCCGATCTTCGAGAGCACGTCCGTGTTGCGGAGCGCCTCGGTCATCAGCGTCTTGCCCGCGCTCCACTTGCCAGAGCGGACGAGCGACGGGGCGAACTTCTCGAACGTGTCCGGGAAGTCGATGATCACCCAGCCGGCCGGGTCGCCGTCGACGAGCTTCTGCGCCTCGGTGTCGAAGTTCGGCTGGTTCGGGTTCCACGAGAGGTTCTCGCCGACCTTGCCGCCGAGCGACGTCCACTGCGAGACGAAGAGCTGCTTCAGCGCGATGCCGAACGCGTCGTTCCGCGAGCCCACGTTGACCGTCGCGCCCTTGCCGAAGGCCGAGAGGGCCGCGGCCGCGAGCACGCGTCCCTGGAGGGCGTCCGAGGGGTACGTGCGCCAGAGGAAGCCGTTGTCCTTGAGCGTCGTCAGCTGCGGGGCGCTCGAGGTGGGCGAGATCTGCACGATCCGGTTCGGCACCGTCACCGACCGCGCCATCGGAATCGTCGCGGTCGACGCCATCTCGCCGAGCACGACGTTCGCCTTGTCCGTCTTCACGAGCTTCGTCGCAGCCTCGACCGATGCGCTCGCCTGCGTCTGGCCGTCCTCGGAGGCGACAAGCGTCACGCTCGACGTGCCGAGGCCCCCGCTCTGGAGTGCCTTGTTCTGGAGATCGACCGCGAGCTTGACGCCGCGGTCGAGGTTGGCGCCGTACGCGGCGAGGTCGCCCGTGAACGGCAGCACGTCGCCGATCCGCAGCTGGAACGAGCACGGCTTCGCGGTGACGGCGCTCGGCGCGGGTCGGGCGGTCCCGGCCACGAGCGCTCCGACGGCCGCGAACACCACGACCACGACGGCCACCGTCGACTTCCCTCTGTGAGGCACTTCCTCCTCCTTCCGCTCGGGGCGAGCGTGACCCCTTCGAGGTGCCACGTGGAATGACGACCACTCTGAACCGAATACCGCCCGCCCGCAACAGTCCGCCGGGCCCTTCCGGCGGGCCGCCATACTCGGCGGCGCGGGTGATGCAGGCGGGCTAGGGACGCACGCGCCAGACGTCGCGGCCGCGCCAGCTCGGCACCCAGGCCTCTCCGCCGATCTCGGTCACGACGAACGGCCCCGCCCCGACCTTCACGGTCTCGACGACCGCGTTCGAGGCGGGATCGACGACCGCGACTCGGCCGGCGCGAATCCGCGGCACCCAGACTTTCCCGGCGACGACGGCGGGGTCACCGACGGGTCCCGGGATCGCAACCGAGGCCGCGAGGGCGTTCCTCGCGGGGTCGATGCGGCTCAGGCCCGTCGGCGTCGTCACCCACACCGCGTCCTTGCCGGCCGCGGTCCACCCGGCCATCGGCAGAGGGATGCGCGCAACGACGGCGCCCGATCTCGGATCGACCCGGATCACGCCCTCGGCGCCCGTCGCCCAGACCGAGCCGAACGCGCCGACCACGCCCGTCGCCTTGTCGAGCGGGATGCGCGCGGTGACCCGGTTGGTCGCGGGGTCGATCCTTACCAGGTCGTCGGCGCCGTAGGCGGTCGCCCAGGCGGTCCCATACGCGAAGGTCGCGTCGTACGGAGTGCCGCCGACGTCGATCGCGGCGGTTCGCCTGCCCGTGCGGACGGAGACGCGGCTCACGCTCGAGGAGTACGTGTCCTCGACCCAGAGCGAGCCGGCCCCGGCGCCGAGGCCGCAGGCGCCGTTGCCGACGCGGGTCCGTCCGCTGACGACGTTTCGCCTCGGGTCGATCCGCAGGAGATACGGCGCGCCGAACATGCTCACCCACACGAAACGCCCCGCTGCGGCCGCGGCGCACGGCTGTGCGGCCGCCGGCACCGGGATCCTCGCGACGGTCGTCGGGCCGCCCGTCGCGCCCGCCGCCGTCCCGAGTGCCAGCACCATCGCCACCAGAACGGCCGTGCATCGCACGACTCCAGATTACTACGGTTTCGGAATAAATGCTACGTCTTCGGAGTGTTCTCGACCCGCGTCGCGAGCATCTCCTCGAACGCCACTCCGAGACGCTCGAGGCCGGTGCGGACGAGGCTCGGGTCCTCGAGCTCCTCCCTCAGCTGCTCGTTGATCCGGCGCAGCGCCGGCCAGCCACGCCGCCACTCGGCGTCGCCCTCGTCGGTCAGCTCGACGAGCACGGAACGACCGTCCTCGGGGTTCGGTACGCGACGCGCGTACCCGCGGGACTCGAGCCGCCTGACCGCGTCCGACGTCGTGGTGAGGGGCATCCCCAGCTCGCCCGCGACCTCGGTCAGCCGCGAGGGCCCGCGCGCCCCGACGAGGCTGAGCAGCGCATAGTCGGCGGCGGCGACGCCGTCGGCGGTCAGCTCGCGTTCGACGAGCTGCACCATCCGTTGGTTCGCGGCCACGACGAGCAACAGGAGCGAGAGCCGGCGATCGGGCGGTGAGTCCGTTCGGGTGGCGTCCACGACGGCATCCTCGCACCGAAAGTGGGGTTGCGGTCACCGCGGATCTCATAGAGGATCGAGAGACCGGACCCCCGCGATGGCGCACGTCTCGGACATCCTCGACGCGAAGGGTCGCGAGGTCCTCGCGATCGACGGCTCCGCGACGGTCCTGGACGCCGTCAAGGCGATGGTGGGCGGGAACGTCGGCGCCCTGATCGTCACCGAGGGAGGCAAGCTCGCCGGCATCGTGACGGAGCGCGACTACCTGCGCCGTGTCACCGTCGAAGGGCGCGACGAGCGGACGACCCCCGTCCGCGAGATCATGAGCGCGCCGTTCGTGTACGTCTCGCCCGAGGCCACGATCGACGAGTGCATGGCGATCATGACGGAACGGCGCTTCCGCCACCTCCCCGTGCTGGGCGACGACCGTGAGCTCGTCGGGGTCGTCTCGATCGGCGATGTCGTGAAGTTCCAGTCGCAGGAGCGGGGCAGCCAGATCAAGTTCCTCACCGAGTTCATCCAGGGCTAGCGCCGCCGTTTGGCCGACGGCCGATCGGGTACGGTGCCCGAGATGACGAGATACCTCGTCACCCTCCTCCTGATCGTCGGAGCGCTCGCGCTCCTCACCGCGGGCTGCGGCGGCGGCGACGAGGCGTCGGGAGGCTCCGAGACGACGACGGAGACGACCGCGACGGACGGTGGTGCGACGGGTGACGCCGCGAACGGGGAGAAGGTCTTCGCGAGCGCGGGCTGCGGCAGCTGCCACACGTACTCGAAGGCGAACTCGACCGGGAGCGTCGGCCCCAACCTCGACGATCTCGGGCCCTCGTTCGACACGGTCGTGCACCAGGTGACGAACGGCGGAGGCGCGATGCCGCCGTTCAAGGACCAGCTCACCCAGCAGGAGATCCGGGACGTCGCCGCGTTCGTCTCGGGCTCGTCCTCCTGAGCCGCGACCGACGACTCCGACGCCGACGGCGGTAGCGGCCGCGGTGCCTATGCTGCGTGGTTCTGCCCGCGACGACCTCCATCGGCGAAACCGCCCCCGCTGCGGCACTCGAGCTCCTCTGGCAGGAGGACCTGACCGCGTTCGCGATCCTGCGGGACGCGGGGGGCGAGATCGGCGCCGCCCCGCTCGAGGTCGGTCTTCCCGGCGTGGCGGACGTCGCCCGTGCCGGCCATGCCGTTGCCGGCCGCAGGCTCTCACTGACGGAGCTGCTCGACCTCGACACCGCCGGGCTGGAGCTCGGCGACACGGCGCGGGTCGTCCTCGCCGTCCTCGACCGCGCACGCCGCTCGCTCGCCGAGGGCCTCGTGCACCCGCATCTGGAGCCGAGCGACGGGCGCTGGCACGCGCTCTGGGGCGCCACCCTCGACGAGGTGGTCACCGAGGAGCTCGCGGGGATCGCCGCCGCCGCGCCCGCAGTCTGCGGCGACGCGTTCGACGGCGACCTCGACGCCTTCGTCCACGACCTCTACGCGTGCGCGGTGGACGAGCTCGCCCGGCGCACCGTCCGTCGTGCTGCGCTGCGCCCTGCGCCGACGACCCGCAGCCCCGGCGTGGCAGAGCACCTCGTCGCTGGTCTGCTGTCCGGCGAAGAGGAGCTTCCGTCGCACGGCGGCTACGCCGCGCTCGAACGGCGGCTCAGCGCCTGGGTCGACGGCGGTCTCGCGCGCAGGTCGCGCGCGCCCTGGAACGTCGGGCTGCGGTTGTCGGAGCACCGGGCGGAAGACGGCGGCTCGATCGTCGCTGCGCTCTGGCTCGAGGCCGCCGACGACCCGACGCTTGCGCTCCCGGCGAGCCTCCTGCGCGAGGGTGGCGAGGGCGTCTTCGCGTTCCTTCGCGACGGCGATCCGCGCGGCGCGGTCGAGCGGGGGCTCGCGACGATCGGCCCGATCCTCGAGGCTGCCGGCTTGCCGCCGCTCGAGACCGAGAGGCCGGAGGCAGCGCTCGACGACGATCAGGTCCGCGCCCTCCTGCGGGACGCGATGCCCCGCCTCCAGCAGCTCGGCGTCCCGGTGCTGCTTCCACGCGAATGGGTCTCCAGCCCGAGCCGGGTCAGGCTCAACCTCGTCGCGACGTCGCCCGGCCGCTCGAGCGGGCTCCTCTCGCAGGAGGCGCTGGCACGGTTCGACTGGCGCGTCGCGATCGGCGACGTCGAGCTCACCGAGGAGGAGCTCGCCGAGCTCGCCGCCGCAAAGGAGCCGCTCGTGAGGTTGGGCGGCCGGTGGCACGCGCTCCGGCCCGCCGAGGTCGAGCGGGCGCTCCGCTTCCTCGAGACGCGCCGGCACGACGCGTCGATCGTCGATCTCGCCCGCGCTGTCTCCGGGATCGAGACCGACGAGGCGGGCCTCGAGCTGGGGCGCGTGTCGCTCGACGACGCACTCGCCGGGCTCGTCGACGACGACGAGCGCCGCTACCGCCCGCGAGCCACGCCGGCGGGCATGCGCCACGGGCTCTTCCCGTTCCAGGAGCGCGGGCACGGCTGGCTGCGGCTGCTCGGCGACCTCGGCGCCGGCGGCATCCTCGCCGACGAGATGGGCCTCGGGAAGACCGTCCAGGCAATCGCGACGCTGGTCTCCGAGCGCGAGGACGGCCTCGCTGCGGGGCCGACGCTCGTCGTCGCGCCGATGAGCGTCACGCGCCAGTGGGCGCGCGAGCTCGAGCGGTTCTCGCCGGGGCTCGACGTCCACGTGCATCACGGGCCCGAGCGGCTCTCCGGCCCTGCGCTCGCGGCGCGGGCAGCCGCCAGCGACGTCGTGATCACGTCCTACGACGTCGTCGCGCGCGATCTCGAGACACTCGAGCGTGTCGCCTGGGACCGCCTGATCCTCGACGAGGCGCAGGACGCGAAGAATCCCGCCACGAAGCGTCACCGCGCCCTCCGGCGGCTCCCGCGCCGCCGCGCGCTCGCCCTCACGGGAACGCCGATCGAGAACTCGCTCTCGGAGCTCTGGGCGATCATGGATCTCGTCAACCCCGGCCTGCTCGGCTCGCGCCAGGCGTTCGAGCGGACGTTCGCCCGGCCGATCGAGGCCTCGCGCGACGCACGCGCGCTCGAGCGGCTCCGCGGGCTCGTGGGCCCGTTCCTGCTGCGACGTGCGAAGGACGCCCCGGAGGTCGAGCTCGAGCTGCCGCCGATCACGATCGCGAAGCAGCCCTGTCTCCTGACCGTCGAGCAGGCGAGCCTCTACCGGGCGACGGTCGACCGGTGGATGCCGCGCATCGAGGAGCACGAGCGGCGGTTCGACCGCCGGGGGGCGGTGCTCGCGATGCTCGGCCAGCTCAAGCAGCTCTGCAACCATCCCGAGCTGGTCGTCCCGACCGGGCGGCCGCTGGAAGGCAGGTCGGGAAAGCTCGAGCGCCTCGTGGAGCTGCTGGACGCCGTGCCGCAGGACGACCGGTCGCTCGTCTTCACGCAGTACCCGGGCTTCGGCCGCCTCGCGCCTCATCTGGCGGAGCGCCTCGGCCTCCGCGTGGGCTTCTTCCACGGCGGGCTCTCCGCCCGCGCGAGGGACGAGCTCGTCGAGCGCTTCGAGTCGGGTGACGGCCCGAGCGTGCTCGTCGTCTCGCTCCGGGCGGGCGGCCGCGGCCTCAACCTGCCCGCCGCGAACCACGTCTTCCACTTCGACCGCTGGTGGAATCCCGCGGTCGAGCAGCAGGCAACCGACCGCGTGCACCGCCTCGGCCAGCGGAAGCACGTCTACGTGACGAGCCTCGTCTGCACCGCGACCGTGGAGGAGCGGATCGACCAGCTGCTCGACGCGAAGCGGGAGCTCGCAGAGCAGGTGATCGCCGGCCGCGCGGACGACTGGCTCTCCGGCCTCGACCTCGACACGCTGCGCGCCGCCGTGGCGCTCGCGCCCGAGGCGATCGAGGAAGCGGCATGACGCCGCGGCTCCTCGAGGACGGCGCGCCGCTGCTCGTCGAGGGCGGCGCCGAGCGCGTCGGCGCCGGGCCCTGGGCGCGGTGGCTCGCCAGCGCCGCCGTCCCCGACGAGGGCACCCAGCGGGCCGAGCGCGGCCGACGCCTGGCCCGCTCGGGGGCAGTGAGCGGCGTAACGGTCGCGGAGGGCCTGATCGAGGCGCGGGTGAGAGGCTCCACCGGGAACGAGTACGACGTCTCCCTCGGCGCCGCTCCCGTTCCCACGAAAGCCTGGGAGAGCGCCGGGCGGGCTGCGCGTGACCGGGACGCGCTCGCCGCGAGCGCCGCCGGCGAGGCGCAATCGGTCCATCTCGCGCACCTGCTGGAGACACGCTTCGGCGCACGCCTCGCGCCGTCGGCACGCGACGTCCGCCGCAGCTGCACGTGCCCCGACGACGAGCCGCTCGGGGCCTGCAAGCACGTCGCGGCGCTCGCGTTCGCCGTCGCCGACGCGATCGACCGCGACCCGACGCTCTTCCTCCTCTGGCGCGGTTGCCGTCCCGTGGAGCACGCGCCGGTCGACCCCTGGCACGCAGGGACGCTCCCCGAGCCCCGTCCACTGCGGGCGCTCCCGACCGGGGCGGTGCTGCGGAGGCTCGGCCCCAGCGGCATCCGGGCGGGCGGCGTCGACCTCGCGGACGCGCTCGAGCATGCCTACGAGGCCTTCGCCGCGACCCGGCTGGACGCGGCATGATGGCCCGGTGGAGCAGCGCCTCAGTCTCGTGACCCTCGGCGTGGGCGACCTCGCGAGGTCGCGGAGCTTCTACGAGGCGCTCGGCTGGCGGACAGGTGCAGCGCCCGAGGACGAGGTCGTGTTCTTCCAGGCGGGATGCCTGATCGTCGCCCTCTGGAGCCGCGAGCAGCTCGCGAAGGACAGCACAGTGGTCGACGGCGGCGGCTGGGGCGGTGTCACGCTCGCCTACAACGTCGCCACGCCCGAGGAGGTCGACGCAGTCATCGACGAAGCGCGGGCGGCGGGTGCCACGATCGGGCGCGAGCCCGCGGCGACGTTCTGGGGCGGCTACTCCGGCGTGTTCGTCGATCCGGAGGGGCACCCGTGGGAGGTCGCTCACAATCCGCACTGGACGGTCGGCCCGGACGGGTCGACCACGCTCTGAGCCGGCGCGCTACGAGCCGAGCACGTTGATCGCCCGCGCGCCGACGACCAGGACGGTCAGCAGCGAGATCGTCGACTCGATCCCCATAAAGAGCTTCGCGTGGTGCGTGAGCGGCATCGCGTCGGTCGGGCTGAACGCGACGGAGTTCGTGAGCGAGAGGTAGAGGTAGTCGACGAGCGCGGGCGCCCAGCTCGGTCGCGCGAGCTCCCGGTTCTCGTCCTGCGGGAACTGGAAGTCGGGATGGGCGCGCCGCTCCGCCAAGGCCCGCGCGATCGGACCGCCGTCGTCGATCTCCCAGAAGACGAGCGCGTAGGTGATCACGTTCGTGACGAGGACGACTACCGCGGAGACCAGCAACTGCGGCCCGGACGGCGCCCAGCGCGTCAACGAGACGACGAGGCAGAGCGTCGCCGCGCCCGTCCCGACGCCAAGCAGGGCGAGCAGGGCGATCGCGATCTCGCGTTGGAGACGCTCGAGCCCGATGCGGGAGGCGCCGACAGCGAGCGTCACGACGAGCAGGGCGGAGGGAGCGGCGAGCAGGAGCCACACCCACCAGTCCGTCGAGCCGAAGAGCTCCCAGCCCGAGCCCCGGCTCACGAGCGCGAGCAGGACGTTCGCGGCGAGGATCGCGAGCGCGAACGGCGCCGCCTCGCGGCGAACCTCGCGCCGCACCTGCCGAAGGAGGTCGTCGCCCACGGCGGAGTCTTCGGCGGTCGTGCCTCGATACCTATCGGCGGCGTGGCCAGGACGCCGCTGCATACGATCGTCCGGTGGAGCAGCGCGCGTTGGGGAGGAGCGGCGTCGCCGTCTCGCGGATCGTGCTCGGCTGCGGGAACTTCGGCGGGATCGGCTCGAAACCGTCGCTCTTCGGGCAGGGGACGACCCGGGAGGAGGCTCTGGCGCTGCTCGACGCGGCCTGGGAGCTCGGGATCACCACCCTCGACACGGCCGACGCGTACGGCGGCGGGCGCAGCGAGACGTACATCGGGGAATGGCTCCGCGCGAAGGGAAGCGACGTCCGCGACCGCGTCGTGGTCGTCACCAAGACCTTCAATCCGATGGCCGAGGGCGCCGACCGGGGCCTCTCCCGCGCGCGCGTCCGCCGGCAGGCCGCGACGAGCCTCGAGCGGCTCGGCCTCGACAGGCTGCCGCTCTACATGGCGCACGCATTCGACCCGGACACGCCGCAGGAGGAGACCCTCGCCGCGTTCGACGAGCTCGTGCGCGAAGGCACGGTCGGCGCCGTCGGCGCATCGAACTTCACCGCGGAGCAGGTCGCCGAGGCGCTCGAGCTCTCGGCCCTCGAGGGGCTGACGCGCTACGAGTGGGTACAGAACGCCTTCTCGCTCCTCGAGCAGGGGGATCGGCAGACGATGTTCTCCCTGTGCCACGAGCACGAGCTCGGCTACGCGCCGTTCGGCCCGCTCGCGGGCGGCTGGCTGACCGGCAAGTACCGCCGCGGCGAGCCGCCGCCGCCGGGCTCGCGGATGACGACGCGCCCCGAGGGCAGCGAGCACTACCGCACCGACGCGACGTTCGACGCGCTCGACGCGCTGCGACGCGAGGCGCAGGCGCGCGGCGTCTCCATGGCGGGACTCTCGATCGCCTGGCTCCTCCACATCGAGGAGATCACCGCCGTCGTCGTCGGGCCCAACCGGACGGATCAGCTGGCCCCCGTGCGCGAGGCGCTCGACGTCCGCCTGGACGAGGACGAGCACCGGCGGCTCGCGGAGCTCTTCGCGTGAGCGCCCGTCCGTCGACGCCCCTCCGGCGACGGTTCTGCGCCGCCTGCCGCGACGCGGAGCGCCCGGACCTGATCAGCTTCTAGCCTCGTGCTCGTCCTCTCCGATACCGAGGTGCGGGAGCTGCTCGACATGGAGTCGTGCATCGCCGCGATGGAAAGCGTCCTGGCGGCCCTCGCGCGCGACGACGTGTCGATGCCGCTTCGCTCGGTCTTCCGCCCGCCCGCCGAGCAGCTCTTCGGCCTGATGCCGGCATACCGGGGCGGCGACGCGCCGGCTTTCGCGCTCAAGGAGATCGTCATCTCGCCCGGCAACAGCGCCCGCGGCCTCGACCCGCACCAGGGGGCGGTGCTCCTCCACGACGGCGAGACCGGAGTGCTCCAGGCGATGCTCAACGCCTCGGCGATCACGGAGATCCGCACCGCCGCCGTCTCCGCAGTCGCGACGAAGCTCCTCGCACGGCAAGGCGCCCGCCGCGTCGCGATCCTCGGCTCGGGCGTCCAGGGGCGCTCCCACGCCGTGGCGATGCGCGCCGTCGTCGACGACGCCGAGCTGCGGGTCTGGAGCCGCACCGCCGCCCACGCGGAGGCGCTCGCGCTCGAGTCGCACGCGGTCGCGTCCCCGACCGTGGAGGAGGCGCTCGACGGCGCCGAGGTCGTCTGCACATGCACGTCGTCCCGCGAGCCCCTCGTGCGCCAGGCCTGGCTCGCGCCGGGCGCGCACGTCAACGCGGTCGGCTCCTCGACCCCGGGGGCCCGCGAGCTCGACGCCGACGTCGTCGCCGAGGCGGCGCTCTTCGTCGACCGCCGTGAGTCGACCCTGAACGAGTCCGGCGACTACCTCGGCGCGGTCCGGGAAACGGGGATCGGGCCGGAGCACATCCGCGCGGAGCTCGGGGAGCTGCTCATGGGCTCGGCGCCCGGCCGGCGCGACGACACGGAGCTCACCGTGTTCAAGTCGCTGGGGCTCGCAGTGGAGGACCTCGCGGCAGCCGCGCTCTGCGTCGAGCGTGCCCGGGAGCGAGGCATCGGCACGGAGGTCGCGTTCTGAGCCCCGCCCGCACATCGGCCGCGGTCCCGCTCGAGGCGATCGAGCGCGCGCGGTCGATCACGGCGGACGCCGTGCTCGAGAGCCCCCTCGTCCGACTCGACCTCGACGCCCCCTGCGAGATCTGGCTGAAGCTCGAGTGCCTCCAGCCGATCGGCTCGTTCAAGCTCCGCGGGGCGACCAGCGCGATCCGCCAGGCGCGGCCCGAGGAATGGCGGTCGGGCGTCTGGACGACGAGCGCGGGGAACATGGCCCAGGGCGTCTGCTGGGTGGCGCGAGAGCTCGGCGTGCCCGCGACCGTCGTCGCGCCCGACCACGCGCCGCGCGCGAAGCTCGACGCGATCGCCCGGCTCGGCGGCGAGGTGATCGCGGTGCCGTTCGACACCTGGTGGGAGTCGATGGAGAACGGGGCGTATCCGGGTCTCGACGGGCTCTTCGTCCACCCCGTGCTCGACGAGCGCGTGATGGCGGGGAACGGCGTGATCGGGCTCGAGGTCGCTGCGCGGCTCGACGACGTCGACGCCGTGCTCGTCCCCTGGGGCGGAGGTGGCCTCAGCTGCGGCATCGCGAGCGCGCTCGCCGCGGTCTCCCCGTCGACGCGGGTGATCGCGTGCGAGCCGGAGACCGGCGCGCCGCTGACCGCCTCGCTCGCGGCGGGCGAGCGCATCCAGGTCGAGTACACCGCCTCGTTCGTCGACGGCGCGGGCTCGAAGGCGCTCCTGCCCGAGATGTGGGAGCGTGCGCAACCGCTCCTCGAGGCGGCTGTCGCCGTGCCGCTCGCGGACGTCGCCGAGGCGGTGCGCGTGCTCGCCACCAGGGCGCACGTCGTCGCGGAGGGGGCCGGGGCACTGGCCCTCGCGGCCGCGCTCACCGGTCACGGCGGGACGGGCCGCGTGGTCTGCATCGTCTCGGGCGGGAACATCGACGCCGATCGCCTCGCGGCGATCCTGGCCGGGAGCCTGCCGCCTCCCTGAGCCGTCAGGACGTCAGCAGCTGCGGCGGACCGTCTCCGAGATGCCGAGCTTGATCCACTCGAGCGGCACGGCGATCGTGTTCTTCCACCAGGGCTCGTCGACGCCGTGCTCGGTGATCTTCGCGTCGACGCAGCGATCGAAGATGCGCCCGGTGCGGAACATCTGGTAGCGAGGCGTGACGAGCACGATCGACTTCCAGTGGTTGCGGAGCGCGAGGTCGCCGACCAGCCGTGCCTCGTCGAAGGTCGAGAGCTGCCCGGGCTGGATGCAGACGACGCCCTTCGGGGGGCGCTTGCAGAGCGCCGTCCGCTCCGCGTCTCGACCGTTGCGGTCGGACGACACCACGAGGGTCGGCGCGAGGCCGCCCGTGAAGAGCGACTGCGCCTCCGGCAGCGGCTGGTCCGAGCCCGACAGCGCGACGATCGCATCGGCCTTCGCCGGCAGGGGATCGTCGTCTCGCTCGAGGAACATCGGGACGCCGATCGCGTAGGCGAGCCCGAGCGCGATCGCGATGATGAGCCAGAATCGCCGCACCGGGGGAAGACTGACACTCGGGTCGGTCGACGTTCGATGGAAACCCGCGGTGAGGGACGCCCCGCATCCCGCTCACGACCCTGCGCCGGCTCGCGCTCGCGGCGCAGGGCTAAGCGTCGCGGTACCGGCGGGGGACGACGGCCGAGGTCGAGGCCGCGGTGCGCAGCCTCTCCTGCCTGCAGCTCGACTCGATCTCGACGGTCGAGCGGGGTGGAGACGGTCGTCCGGTGAAACGTCTCCCTGGGGACCTGGGGCGACACGTCGAGGCTGGACGAAGCGGTCTCCTCGTTGGCCGAGTCGCGCAGTGCGAGTCGGGCCAGACGAGGCGCGACTACCATCGCCGCATGGAGTTCGAGACGCGCGCGATCCACGCAGGGCAGGAGCCCGACCCGGCGACCGGGTCGGTGATCACGCCGATCTACCAGACCTCGACGTTCGCGCAGGAGGCGGTCGGCGTCAACAAGGGGTACGACTACGCGCGGGTCGCGAACCCGACGCGCACCGCGCTCGAGGAATGCCTCGCGTCGCTGGAGAACGCGGCGCACGGGCACGCGTTCGCCTCGGGGGTCGGAGCGACCTCGTCGATCGTGCACCTGCTCGATCCCGGCGACCACGTCGTGTGCGTCAACGACGTGTACGGCGGTACGTACCGCATGTTCTCGCAGGTGTACGAGCCGAGGGGCTACCGCTTCACGTACGTCACGCCGGAGCAACTCTCCGCGGAGCCGGAGGAGCATGTCGCCGACGCGCGGCTCGTCTGGATCGAGACCCCGACGAACCCGCTGCTCAACCTCGTCGACATTCCCGCGGTGGCGGCCGCGGCAGAGGCGTCGGGCGCGCTCCTCGTCGTCGACAGCACCTTCGCGACGCCGTTCCTGCAAAACCCGCTCGACCTCGGCGCGGACATCGTCCTTCACTCGACGACGAAGTACCTCGGCGGCCATTCGGACGTGATCGGCGGGTTCGCCGGTACGAACGACCCGACGATCGCGGAGCGTTTGAGCTTCCTGCAGAAGTCGCTCGGCGCAGTACCGGGGCCATTCGACTCGTGGCTCGTGCTGCGTGGCCTGAAGACGCTCGCGGTGCGGATGGAGCGGCACTGCGCGAACGCGCGGGCCGTGGCCGAGTTCCTCGCCGCGCAGCCGCGCGTGACGCAGGTGCTCTGGCCGGGCCTGCCGGAGCATCCGGGGCACGAGATCGCCGCGCGGCAGATGCGCGACTTCGGCGGGATGGTCTCGTTCCTCCTCGAGTCGGAGGAGGAGGCGGTCGAGCTCGTCTCGCACACGAAGGTGTGGACCCTCGCGGAGAGCCTCGGCGGCGTCGAGAGCCTGATCGAGCACCCCGCCCGGATGACGCACGCCTCGACGGCAGCCGGGCCGTTCGCTGCGCCGCGGAACCTTGTCCGGCTCTCCGTCGGCCTCGAGGCGGCCGACGACCTCGTCGCCGACCTCGAGCGCGCGCTCGCCGCAACCCCCGCACGCGCCTGAGCGGCGGGCCCCGGCGCCCGCGCGGAGCGGACGCCGGAGACCCGAGCCCGTGTCTCAGGGGCTCGTGACGAGCCGGAAGGCCGTCCCGGTCGGGTCCTTGGCCCGGGCGATGCGGCCGTACGGCGTGTCCTGTGCCGGCTCGACCACCGTGCCGCCGAGCTCCGTCACCTGCGCCAGGGCCGCGTCGACATCGGCGACCTCGAAATAGACGTTCCAGCCCGAGGGCTCTGCCGCGTCGTCCATGATCCCGGCGAGCGCGTCCTGGTCCTGGCCGAGTGTCGTGTAGCGGAACTCGTCCGCGTCGCTCATCACGTGCGTGTCCCAGCCGAACACGTCCCGGTAGAACGACACGGCGTCGTCGTAGGCGCCGGTGTGGAGCTCGAACCACGCCGGCGTGCCGGGCTCGCGAGTCGCCTCGAAGCCCTTCACCTCGTTCGGCTGCCACGCGCCGACGACCGAGCCGCCGGGATCCTTGATCATCGCGAAGCTGCCGTTCTCGGCGACCCCCATCGGCGCCACCGCCACGGTCCCGCCGTGAGCGCCCGCGGCGTCCGCGGTGCCCTGGATGTCGTCGGTCATCAGGTGGACGCCCCAGGCGTCCGGCAGGCCCTGGGAGCCGTCGTTCGCCATGCAGCCGGCCACGTGCTTCCCGTCCTTCGTGAACGTGAAGTAGCCACCGAACCGTTCGTCCGCCTCCTCCGCCTTCCAGCCGAGCAGACGGCCGTAGAACTCAGTCGCCTTGCCGGTGTCCGAGCTGTACAGGTCGATCCAGCACGGAGCGCCGACGACGAGCGTTGGTGCGGGCATCTCTAGCCTCCCTTGTCGGGTGTGGTCGGAGCAATGACCGCCTCGCCGCGCGAAAGTCATCGCCCGTCCGCTCCGACCCTAGAGCGCCGCCTCGCCGACCGGGGTACGGCTAACCCGAGCTAGCGTCCCTGGCATGACAGCCGGGCCGCTCGACCTCCTCCACCTCGGCGACCCGCGCCGCATCGGGGCCTATCTCCTCGAGACGGACGACGGCCCTGCGCTGTTCGACTGCGGCCCGGCGAGCTGCGTGCCGGCGCTCAACGATGCCCTCGGCGCGCGGGGCGTCGAGCTCGGCGACGTGCGGCACCTGCTGCTCTCGCACATCCATCTCGACCACGCGGGCGCCGCGGGCGTGCTCGTCCGCGAGCACCCCGGGCTCACCGTGCACGTCTCCGAGGTGGGTCTCCCGCACCTCGTCGACCCGGAACGGCTCGAGACGAGCGCCCGCCGGCTATACGGCGACGCGTTCGATGGGCTGTGGGGCGAGCTCGTTCCCGTGCCGGCGGAGAACGTCCGCGCCGTCGGGGAGTCCGTGGTAGGGCTTGCCTGCTTTCCGACCACCGGGCATGCGGCGCATCACGTGTCCTATCTCCACGAGGACGGGACGCTCTACTGCGGCGACGCCGCCGGGGTGCGGATCGACCCCGGCCGCTTCGTCTACGCCCCGACCCCGCCCCCGGAGATCGACCTCGAGGCCTGGGAGCGGACCCTCGACGAGCTCGGCCGCCGCGAGGCCCGCAGGCTCGCCCTGATCCACTTCGGAGTATTCGACGACGTGGAGCAGCACCTCGAGCGGCTGCGGACGACGATGCACGAGTGGGGCGAGCGCGTCGCGCACGGGATGGACGAGCCGACGTTCGTCGCGGCCGCGCGCGCGGACGTCGCCGCCGCCGAGCCCGGCGAAGCCGACGCCTACGACCGCGCGGCGCCGTACTGGCACTGCTACCTCGGCCTCGAGCGCTACTGGCGCAAGCGCGCCGAGGCGGGCGGCTGACGCCGCCTCAGACGTCGCGGGCGTACGTGCGCAAGTCCTCGAGCGAGGAGAACTCGAGCGCGAGCGCATGGGTCGCCTCGAGCACGACCGGCGGCGCCATGCCGGCCTCGAGCGCCTGCTGCCACCGTTCTGCGCAGAGGCACCAGCGGTCGCCTGCCCGCAGGCCCGGGAAGCCCCACTCCGGGTGCGGTGTCGAGAGGTCGTTCCCGACCGAGGCGCTGAACTCGAGGAACTCCTCGGTCATCACCGCGCAGACCGCGTGGACGCCGACGTCCTGCCCGCCGGTCCGGCAGCTTCCGTCCCGCCAGAACCCCGTCAGCGGGTCGTAGCCGCACGGCTCCAGCACCCCGCCCAGCACATTCAGCCCCTCGGTCATCCTGGAGAGGATATGACGCCGGTGTCCGACTCGAAGTCCGACTCCGCGCTCATGCCCAACCGGTGACGAGCCATCGGCGACGCGCGAAGCGGGCGCCCATCGTCGCCGCCCGGACGAGGATCAGCGCCGCGAGCGCAGCCCACACGCCGCGGACGCCCCAGGCGCCCGCGGCGGCGAGCGCGAGGAACATCGCGCAGACCGCGAAGGCGGCGACCATCGAGGCGGCGATGTACGGCCCGTCGCTCGCGCCGATGAGGATCCCGTCCAGCGCGAAGACCGCGCCGCTGACGGGCTGGAGCAGCGCGAAGATCGGCCACAGCGCGGCACACGCGGCCAACACGCTCGCGTCCGACGTGAAGAGGCGCGGCAGCACGTCGGCCAGCGCGAGCAGCGCCACGGCGAAGAGGGCGCCGGTCGCGACCGAGAGCGTGATCATCCGCACGCTCGCGTCATAGGCACGCTCGGGGCGGCCTGCGCCGAGCTCCCGGCCGACGAGGATCTGACCTGCGATCGCGATCGCGTCGAGCGCGAGCGCGAGGAAGAGGAAGAGCTGGAACGAGATCTGGTACGCGCCGAGCTCGGCGTCGCCGAACCGGGCGGCGACCGCGCCCGCGAGCAGGAACGCCGAGATCAGGGCGGCGGTGCGGACGAAGATGAACTTCCCGACCGAGAGCAGGCGTCGCGCCAGGCGAACGACCGGAGCCATGTTCTCGCGTCCGGCGCGCGACACGATCAGCCACACGAACCCGGCGCCCATGCACGACTGGGCGATGGCGGTGCCCCAGGCGGAGCCCTCGATCCCCCACCCGAGCCCGTAGACGAAGACCACCTCGAGCGCGGCGTTGAGGATGTTGCCCAGCACGATCAGGACGAGCGGGGCGGTCAGCTCGACGCGCCCCCGCAGAAATCCCTGACCGGAGAGCGCGAGAAAGAACGACGGGACGCCGAGGGCGACGATCCGCAGGTACGTCTCCGCGTAGTCGGCGGTCTGCCCCTCCACCCCGACGAGCGCGACCAGCTCGCCGGCCAGCAGGACGAGGCCCACGCAGAGCGTGATCCCGATCGCGAGGGAGAGCCAGAACGCCTGCGCGCCCAGCCGCCGCGCGACGACGTCCTCTTTCGCCCCGGTCGCGCGGGCGACCTGCGCGGTCGTCGCGTACTGGAGGAAGTTGAACATCCCGAAGACCGAGACAACCGTCGCAGCGGCGCCGAGCGCCGCGAGCTGCGCACGGCCGAGGTGTCCGACGATCGCGGTGTCGACCAGCACGTACAGCGGCTCGGCGGCGAGCGCGCCGAGCGCCGGAACCGCGAGCCGGAAGATCTCCCGGTCGTACGCCGAGCGAAGCCTCACGGGCCTCAGGTGGCGTCGCGGCGGACGACGCGCGCGCCGCTCGACTGCGCGAGCGCCTTGATCACGATCTCGTCGAGGTTCACGTGGAGGGGGCGCGTGAGCGCGAAGAGCACGCAGTCGGCCACCTCGTCCGGCGTCACGGGGTCGACGCCGTCGTACACGGCATCGGCCTTCTCGCGATCGCCGCCGAAACGGACGAGCGAGAACTCCGTCTCGACGAGCCCCGCGTCGACGGTCGTCACGCGGATCGGCCGGCCGAGCAGGTCTTCCCGCAACGCATAGGAGAACCCGCGCACGGCGAACTTCGACGCGACGTACGAGGCGCCGTGCGGATACGCCTGCCGGCCCGCGATCGACCCCATGAAGACGATGTGGCCGCCGTCGCGCACATGCGGCAGGCACAGCCGGGTGATCCGCAGCACGCCGTCGACGTTCGTGTGGAGGACGGTCGCCTCGACCTCCTCGCTCGACTCCTCGAACGGCACACGCCCCAGTGCGAGCCCCGCGTTGTTGAAGAGGATGTCGATCCCGCCGAGCCCGGCGAGCGCCTGCTCGACGAACGCGATGCTGGACGCCTCGTCGGTGACGTCGAGCGGCAGGGCGACGTCCGCGTCGATCCGCTCGACCCGCCGCGCGCCCGCTGCGACACGGACGCCAGCCTCGCGGAGCTTGCGGACGGTCGACGCGCCGATCCCGGACGACGCGCCCGTGACGACGGCGGTCTTGCCCGCGAGCTCCACGCCCGGAGCCTACGTGAGCTCTTGCGACCGCGAAGCGGGCGCCTTCAGGGAAGTGCCCCCGCCCGCAGGGCGGGGATCTAGGACAGCTCGACGCGGTCGATCGTGACCGGCGAGCTCGGCCGGTCGCGGCCGTCGCGCTCGACGAGCGAGATCCGGTCGACCACGTCCAGGCCCGAGGAGACCTGGCCGAACACCGTGTGCTTTCCGTCGAGCCACGGGCAGGCCTCGGCGGTGACGATGAAGAACTGCGAGCCGTTCGTGTCGGGGCCCGCGTTCGCCATCGCGAGCGCGCCTCGCGCAACGGGGTGCCCGCTCGGCTCGTCCTCGAACGTGTAGCCGGGGCCGCCGGTGCCGTCGCCTACCGGGCAGCCGCCCTGGATCATGAAGTCCGGGATCACCCGGTGGAACGAGAGGCCGTCGTAGAAACCGTCCGACGCGAGCTTGGTGAAGTTCTCGACGGTCTTCGGTGCGTCGCCGGGGTAGAGCTCGATCCCGATGGGTCCTTCGCTGGTGTGGAGCGTCGCCTGTGTCATGGGCCCGACGCTAGCAGCGCCGTCCCGCGTCCCAAGGCGCACTGTCGAGCCGGCTGCGATGCCATGTTCGGGTGCTTAACATCCGGCCAACATCTGCGCGTGGACGCCCCTGCGTACACTCTTTGACATGGCAACGGCTGCCGAACCGCTCTCCGGGCTGCCTCAAGCCGAGGCCTCGCAAGATCTCGCCCGCAGCTGGAAGAAACTGACGCGCGCCGCGACGATCGTCGCGGTCCTCACGTCCCCCGCCCTGTACATCTGGTTCACGCAGCACAGCGGTCTCTCCTGGTGGCAGGCGATCCTCGCGACGGTCGCGATCGTCGTGGTGTTCCGCGGCTTCGCCGACCTGCTCTTCCGCCGGCTGATCCCCGCGCCGAGCCTGTTCGGCATCGAGAGCCGTGACCTGCGTGAGGAGGACGTCGTCGGCCGCCGTCGCGCGTGGTTCTGGCGTTTCTGGTTCAAGATCGCCGTCTACTTCGTCGTCCTGATCACGATCCTCTGGCTGTTCCGGGGCGGCTCGTGGTTCGGGACGGTCGGCTGGATCCTCGACGGGATCGGGAACGTCCTCTCCTCGCCCGCGCTCTGGATCCAGGTCGTCTTCGTCTTCTTCCTCTTCATCGCGAACTTCGGGATCCTCTTCGGCCCGCTGCTCGCGATGAACCTCACCCAGATCAAGACCTTCGAGCCGGGCGACGCGCAGTGGGGCGTGAAGCTCGACGACGTGCGCGGTCAGGCGGAGGCGAAGGAGGAGGTGCGGCGCGTCGTCTCGATCTGGCAGTCGGGCGAGCAGTTCGAGCGCCACGGCGGCAAGCGAGAGCGCGGCGTCCTCTTCTTCGGGCCTCCGGGCACCGGCAAGACGATGCTCGCGAAAGCGCTCGCGACGGGCTTCAACTCGCCGTTCGTCTCGATCCCCGGCTCCGGCTTCGCCGCGACGTTCATCGGCATCGACGCGATCGTCGTCCGCTACCTCGCGTGGAAGGCGAAGCGCGCCGCGCGCAAGTGGGGCGGCACGTGCATCGTCTTCATCGACGAGATCGACGCGGTCGGGATGCGCCGCCAGGCGCTCGGCACCGGCTTCGGCGGCGCGATCAACGTCCCGCCACTCACGCCGCTCAGTCTCCACGACGACCTCTTCTACGGGCCGTGGGGCTCACTCAACCCGTCGGGCGACATGGTGCTCGAGACGCGGAGCTGGCGTGAGAAGCTGTTCGCGAACCGCGAGACCCCGACCATCGGGCCGAGCGGCTTCGCGGCGAACATGATGCGGTTCTACGGCTACATGTTCCCGGGGATGATGGGCGGCATGGGCGGGATGGCGCTCAACCAGCTGCTCGTCGTGATGGACGGGATCGACAACCCGCCCTTCATGCGCCGCGTGATCACGAACAAGACGAACACGCTGCTCGACGCGAGCTTCATCGTCCCGCGGCGAGTGAAGGGCAAGTCGCTCCGGCTGCCAGCTCCGCGGCCGCGGAGCGAGCAGGTCTACTTCATCGGCGCGACGAACGTCCCGATCGACCGGCTCGACCCGGCGCTCATCCGCCCGGGCCGGATGGGGCGCCACGTGTGGTTCCGAACCCCGACGAAGCACGACCGGCTCGACATCATCGACCTCTACATCAACAAGGTCTCGCACGACCCCGACCTCGACATGCCGAGGCGGCGGGACGAGATCGCGCGCGTGACGAACGGCTACTCGCCCGCGATGATCGAGCAGGTCACGTCCATGGCGTTGACGATCGCCCACCACTCGGGCCGGGAGCGGTTCAGCTGGGAGGACCTCGTCGAGTCGATCACGACCCTCGAGTCGGGCACCGCGATCGGGATCGAGTACATCGAGCGCGAGGGCCGCGCGATAGCGATCCACGAGGCCGGACACGCGATCGCCGGGCACACGTTCATGAAGGACTTCGAGTCGACGCGCCTCTCGATCCGGCGCCGCGGCGACTCCGGCGGCCACCACCAGGCCCGCGAGAAGGAGGAGCGCTTCGCCCGCTTCCAAAGCGAGATGTTCGCGCAGCTCGTGTGGGGCCTCGGCGCGATGGCGGCCGAGCGAGTCTTCTACAACGAGAACTCGACCGGCGTCGGCGGCGACGTGATGTCCGTCACGGCCCAGACGGCCGGGATGGTCGGGGCCGCGGCGATGGGCCCGCAGCCGTTCCACGCGACGCCGAAGAAGGGCGAGACCGAGGATGAGGCGCGCACCCGTGTGCTCGAGCGCTTCGAGGGTATCGGCCTCCAGATCATGAACCGGATGGGCGGGGGCGGCGGCATGATGGCACCCGACCCCATCGCCGGTGCGCTCTCCGACCCCGCCAAGCGACGCGTCGGTGCGCAGATCATCGGCCAGGCCTACGTCGTCGCCCACAACCTCGCGAAGGAGAACCAGGAGGCGCTTGGCCGTATCGCCGACGTGCTCATGGAGAAGAAGGAGATCTTCGGCGACGAGCTGCTCGACCTCCTCGACTCGGTCGGCCTCCGGATCCCCGAGCTCGACTACGGCGACGAGGATGTCTGGCCGCCCCCGTTCTTCGCGGTCGCCAGCCACGAGCGCCGGCCGAAGGAGATCGAGGCGAAATGAGCGAAGGCGTCGAGCGGAGGCCGTTGATCGACGCGGAGCCCGCGAAACCGGTCGGGGAATCGGACTCGGTCCCCCGGAGCGAGCGGGCACGCAAGAGTGGCTATCGCCGGCGCTTCGCGATCATCTACGGCGCGCTCGCGCTGATCGGCGGCATCGCCCTCGGTGCGCTGATCGTGCTGCTGACCCGCCCGGACGCCGTGCCGAATCCGTCGTGGTCGACGTGGGAGCCCACGGGCAGCTCGAACGCGCGGGTCAAGCAGATCGCCGACCACGTCGCGAAGGAATACCGCTTCCACGGCCAGCAGATGGTCGTGGCCCTCGGCGGCCCGCCGACCGTCGCCGGCGGCGGCGACTCGACGAGCCCCATCCCGATCTCCGCGATCGCAGTGCGGCCGGACACCTCGACCGGCAAAGCGGAGGAGGACGACATCGAGATCGTCGACGCCTCGAAGAGCATGCAGTTCGTGCTCTGCGGCCTCGGCGACGGGTGCTCCCTCAGCCAGGGCCCGCCGACGGAGGCGCGCCATACCCTCCTGCGCCGGCAGGCGCTCGAGCTCGCGCTCTACACGTTCAAGTACGTCGACGGCGTCGACTCGGTAACGGTGTTCCTCCCGCCGGCCTCGGGCGGCCAGTCGCCTGCGACCGCGGTGTTCCTGGAGCGCGGCGACATCCGCCCGGAGCTCGGGAAACCGCTCTCGCAGACGATCTCTCCAATAACTCCGTCCGTCGGGGCGATCAAGGCCGGCGAGCTCCAGTCGCTCAACCGCATCACGCGCTCACGGCTGTACCAGTTCCAGTACACGCAGGCACAGGACCTGTCGGCTGTCCTGGTGCTGGACCCCATCGCCTGAGCAGATGTCGTCCGCAAGACCGGAATCCGCAGAAGCGGATCCCGGCCGCGAGCATGCCCGCCTGCGGCGGGGCACACCCCTGAAGGGGGCCGCATTCGCGGCCGCTGGCGCATCAGATCCGAGGCTCACGCGGGCCAAGGCGCGCCTCGACCGGCTCGACTGGTGGCCGCGGCCCGTTCGCATCGGGCATGTCCGGATCGTTGTCACGCCCTGGCTCTTCCGGCTTCGGCCATGGCGCCGCTTCGACGGCTTCGCAACCCACTTCCTCGTCTTCCTCCGCCGCGCCGACCTGTCAGACGACCTCGTCACCCACGAGCTTTGCCACGTCTGGCAGATGCAGCACCGGCCGCTGCGCATGCCGCTCAGCTACCTCCGGACTGGCTATCGCCGTAGCCCGTACGAACGGCAGGCCCGCGAGGCGGCGCGCTGGACGGCGGACCCTCCGGACATGGCTCGAACCGCTGCGGAAACCTGAGCCGCGGCGATACGATGGGCGGAAGGGAGAGGAGGAAGCATGAGGCTTGCCGCGTCGTTGAGCTTGGCGATCGTTTCCGCGTTTGTGCTGCTCTATGCCGGCATTTGGCTCGGTTCCCGGGAACGGACCTGTGCCGCCGTCCCGAGCGCGTACGGCCAGGTGGTCGTCTGCTCGAGCGACTACGCGAAGCAGATCCGGCAGTAGCGCCCGGCTGACCCTCCCCCGGCCGGGCGCAGCGAGCGCTTCGGTCACTCGCGTTCGAGCAGCGACTGCCTCTCTGGGTGTGGTTCGCTGCCGGTCCACGACCACAGCCACGACTCGATCGACGACAGAACGACGAGAACGGATGAAATACGTTTCCAGAGAAGACACCGTTCTTGCTGGCCGGCTCGGCCTTGGGATGGGCGGTGCAGGACTCGAACCTGCGGCCACCTGCGTGTAAGGCAGGCGCTCTACCAGCTGAGCTAACCGCCCGGGCGGCCACGGATGGTAGCTCCGGCCGCGGGTATCCTCGCTCGGCCGCCCCCATCGACTAGCGGCCCAGGTCGCCACCCTTTCAAGGTGGTAGCGCGGGTTCGAATCCCGCTGGGGGCATATTGCGATTAGAGCCCATGCGGGAACCGGTTGAAACCGTGGGTCATGCGTGTCACGTGGGACGATGATCGTGGCGATCACAGCCGTTTCTTCGCGAACTGCTCCATCGCGTGCTCGAGGTCGGACAGATCCGGCACGGCTCGTTAGGGTCACGCTCGTGAGCAAGCCCATGACGACGCTGAGCACGAGCCAGGCGCGGCGCATCGCGCTGGCCGCCCAGGGGTTCGCCGAACGCCGCAACGGGCAGCCTCAACCGGCGCCGACGATGCGCACGCTGAGCCGCACCGTCGAGCGCACCGGCGTGCTGCAGGTCGACTCGGTCAACGTGCTCCAGCGGGCGCACTACATGCCGCTCTACTCGCGCATGGGTTCCTACGACGTCGACCTGCTGGCCCGCGCGCAGACGTCCACGGGCTCTCGCCAACCGCGCCGGCTGGTCGAGTACTGGGCGCACGTCCAGGCGCTGATGCCGGTCGAGCTGTGGCCGGTGATGGGGCACCGGATGGCGTCCTACCGCACCCAACGCCACAAGTGGTGGGGGAGCGTGGTCAGCGAGCGCCTCGTCACGAACCTGATGGCGGAGATCCAGGAGCGTGGCGCCTCCACCGCTCGCGACCTCGACGAGGGGCTGCCGCGCGCCAAGGAGAACTGGGGCTGGAACTGGTCGGCTACCCGGCGCGCCCTCGACTACCTCTACATGGTCGGCGAGGTCGCCATCGCCGAGCGCAACAGCCAGTTCGAGATCAAGTACGACCTGCCCGCGCGGGTGCTGCCCGCCGACGTGCTGGCGGCGCCGACGCCGACGCTCGACGAGGCCAACCGCGAGCTCGTACGACGCGCGGCGCGTTCGCACGGCGTGGCGACAGCGCGGTGCCTCGCCGACTACTACCGCCTCCGCCAGCAGCCAGGCGCCGGCAACCGGGCGACCGTCGGGGCGATCGAGGACCTCGTCGAGGCGGGCGAGCTCGAGCCGGTGCGCATCGAGGGCTGGAACCGGCCCGCCTACCTCCACCGCGACGCGCGCCGGCCCCGGCGGGTCGACGCGCGTGCGCTGCTCAGCCCCTTCGACCCGGTCGTCTGGGAGCGCGAGCGCACCGAGAAGCTGTTCGACTTCCACTACCGCATCGAGATCTACACGCCGGCGCCCAAGCGCATCTACGGCTACTACGTCCTGCCGTTCCTGCTGGGGGAGGAGATCGTCGGCCGCGTCGACCTCAAGGCCGACCGCCAGTCGGGCCGCCTGGTCGTCAAGGCGGCGCACTCCGAGCCCGGTGCGCCTCCCGAGACCGCGGAGGAGCTCTCGGCCGAGCTGGTCAGGCTCTCCGAGTGGCTCGGCATGGACTCCCTCAGCGTTGAGTCGCGGGGCGACCTTGCTCCCAAGATCCGGGTGCCGCTGCACCGGTCCTGAGCACGCTCTCGACCTGGTCCGCGTCGCGGCATGGCCGCCGGCTTGAAGATGGGCCGGCACCAGTGCCACACCGAGAGGCCTTACCCCGTGATTTGCAGGGGGGGTTCGAATCCCGCTGGGGGCATGCGTCGCCTCAGACCGCAGGACTTCCAGGAGCGGGTGCCCTGCCGGTTACGAGGGAGGCCGTTTGGGGAACTCTCCAACCGCGGGCCTGGGGCATGGGCACCGAGGGGTCCCTGCTCTCCGAGTGAGCACGCGTATGTGGGGAAAACGCGCGGACCCAGGCCGGCAGCAGGCCGGGCTGCGCATGGGCAGCCCGGCCTTTGCTTCTAGCGGCGGTAATAGCCGACGCCTCCAAAGAGCGCCAGGACGATCAGGATGATGTCAGGAACCACAAGAGCGTCACAGCCGTCACCTCCCTCCACAGCGAAGGAACACTTTCAGGAGAAGAGCGGAGGGGACTCGTCGATCGGGCCCGGCCAGGCTCCCGTCGTCACTATCACCAGGGGCCTCGTCCGCCTCGCCCTCGAGCTCAGTACGCCGGCTCGAACCCGAGTAGCGCGATGCCTTCGCGCGCGGAGAGAACCCGACTCCCTCGTCGTCGGCGTGCGGCCTACGACGGCAAGTCGGGACACGGCTCGGAGGTTCCGCAAAACTTGCGGCCGTCGGCCGTCAGACAGACCAGACCGACGAGGCGGTCACCGTCGAGCACGACAAGGCGGCCGTGCGCCCTTTCGTCCAGGAGGCCGAGCGCCTCTTCGACCGTCGTGTGCTCGCTCACGAGCGGTGTCGACTCGTCGATGTATCGACTCGCAGGCTCGGCAGGATCGGCTTCCGCGGGGATCGCCGTCACAGCGCCGCAGAATCGATCGCCGTCCACGAGAAGCGCCAGCTTGAGGCTCGAATTGCCGAACGCCCGGAGCGCGTCTGCGACCGTCGTGTCGGCCGGAAGCGTCTTGGGCCGTCGAAGCATCACGTCGCCGACGGTGGCCTCGGGCAGCATGGACGTCATCTCCCGATCATAGGTCGGTCGTTCTGTCGGCCGCCTCGGGCTCGGTCGCGAGCAGCTCGGCCCTCCGCTTGATCCCGCGGTGCATCTTGCGAATCATCTCGAGCGAGCCGACCTCCAGCGGGAACATCGCGAGTCGCGTGCCGAGCGTCGGCAGGCGGAGGCGATTCCGGCTGATCAGCCGAGTCGAGCCGCCCTGCTCGTCCAGCACGAACGTCCACACCCAGTTGCCGTCTTCGGAGCGCCAGCTGAGCAGCGCTCTGGCTCCGCGCGCTCGAGCCGCATCCGGTTCGGCCGTAACCGATCGTGTCGCCGACGGCGGGATGCTGGTACTCGGGGAGAAGACGGCCGACGCTGTGCATGTCCAGGCCGAGCAGGTTCTCGATCCAGGCGTAGGTGTAGGCGCCTCCTCGCGGCGACGGGCCTATCTGCGCGAGCCACGGCCACACCGCAGTCGCGGGCGCGTCGATCCGGATCGTGCGAGCACGAGGGCGAGCCGTCTCCTCGTCGTGATGCTCAGCCTGGAACGACGCTGTCGCCGACGCTGATCTCGCCGTCGCGCAGGATGTCGGCGCGAAGCCCGGCTCGGTGGACGAGTGGCCGGATCAGACCGGGCCGCGCGAGCTTCTCCAGATGCGAGCACGGCTCGGCCAGCCTTCGCCCGACGCACTCGACCGTGCCGACGGTGAAGCGCCGGCCGACCAGGCCGTTCAGCACGATCCCGCGCGTGACGACGTTGCGGCGTGCCTGCTCCCACGAGAGCTCGACGTCGTCGAGCGCCTCCGCCTCGACGAGCGTCAGCTGGTAGCCGCGGCCGGTTCCGCTGAAGGTTCCACGGCCGCCGAAATAGCGGTCGCCCTCGAGCCCGCGTCTGGCGACCGCCTTCACGGTCTCGACGCGGACGAGAGGCTGCTCCGCCTCGGGCGCGACGAGCAGGCCAACGACCGAGCCGGACGTCGAGCCCGGGCCGTACGGCTCCTCGGTCGGAAGCCGGACGTCGAGCCGGGCGACGACCCAGCCCTCCTCGATCGTGCCGCCGCTCGACAGCGCGCCGGCCGGATCGTGGAGGGGGCCGGAGGGGGAGCCGAACATCACGACGGCATGGTCATCCCCTCGAGCGCGGACGCGGGCGATCCAGTGGCCCGGCCAGTCGAACTCGTTCGCGCCCGCGATCGGCACCAGGCCCAGGTTGCGCTCCGCGAGCCACTGCTTGAAGAAGACGAGAGCCTCGTACTCCGGCTCGGGAACCTCGTCCCTCAGGATCAGCTCGAGGCATCCACGCAGGTCGCGTTCGAAGGACACGACCCGGCATCGTAGGCGACCCGTGTGAAGCGGCCGCGCGTCACTCGCCACGTGCGGAGCCGCCGGACTCCATCCGCGTGAGGATCTCGTCGCGTCGGCGGCCTACGAAGCGGACCCCACGGGCTCGCCGACGATCCCGAGCCGCTCGACGAGCGTGAAGAACGCCGCGCCGAACGGCGAGTCCCCGGTCTGAGCTCGGACGGCGTTCCAGTCGATCTGCTCGCGCAGCGAGCGGGCGATCTCCAGCACGGGCCCGAAGTCGGGCTCCTGCTCGGTCAGCGCGAGGAGCTTCGCCGCGAGCACGTCCTCGATCGACGCGACGGAGAGCGACTGCGCCGCGACCTCGAGAACGGTCGCGCGCTCGAAGTGCTCGTCACCCACGGCGCCGCCCGCGGGTCGGAAGATCACGTCGATGAGGATGTCGCCATCCCACGCCTTGACGAGCCACCCTTCCGGCGGCTGCTCGAGCCGGAAACCGGCCTCGGCCAGGGCCTGTTCCGCCCGTTCGACGTCACGCTCGCGGACGAGGAAGTCGACGTCGTGATCGGTCGGCGGGCCGCCGCGCGCCCATGAGGCCAGGCCGCCGCCGAGCAAGAACGGCACCTTGGCGTCGCGCAGCGCGGCGGCGCTGCGCTTCATCGTGTCGACGAGCGCGAGGAACCTGTCGTCGTGCCGATCGTCCATGCGGGCTGATGTACCCCTCGCGCGGGTGAGCTGAACCGCGACGGGGTAGACAACGCGCCATGGCCGGCCTCTGCGTGGCCGCGGTC
>DATBET010000065.1:0-4385 GCA_036558885.1 Gaiella sp. | reverse complement strand
CGCGCGCCATGTGATCGTCGCGGCAGGCGGCTCCGCGACCGTCGACGGCGGGCTCGGCGCGCTCGAGGCGCTCGACTTCGACCTCCGCGGCGCAGACGTGGTGGTCGCGTGTGACGTGGAGACGGCGTTCGTCGACGCCGCGCGCCTCTTCGGGCCGCAGAAGGGCGCGGACGTCGTCGCGGTCGCCCGGCTCGAGGAGCGGCTCGAGGGCCTGGCGGCGCGGTACGCTCGCGACCTCGGCATCGACGTGCGGGAGGTGCCGGGTGCGGGCGCCGCGGGCGGCCTCGCCGGCGGGCTCGCCGCGATCGGCGCGACCCTGCAGCCCGGTGCGCGGCTGGTCGCCGATGCCGTCGGCCTGGAGGACGCGCTGGCGGCGTCGGCGCTCGCGATCACGGGCGAGGGGCGCTATGACGCCACCTCCCGCGCGGGGAAGGTCGTCGGGCACGTGCTCGCGCGGGCCGCAGAGCTCGACGTGCCCGCCGCCATCGTCGCGGGAGACGCGGACGCCCACGCGATCGCGGAGCTGCCACCCGGAGTGCCCTGCGCGACCCTCGTCTCGCTCGCGGGCTCGGCGGACGCCGCGCTCCGCGAGGCGTCCGGGCTCGCCGCGGACGCCGCCGAGGCGATCGCGCGCTCCGGGTGACATCGAAGACGCCGGTTGCCAACCCCTGCCGGGTGCGGGAAACCCCACCTCCGAGCCCTGGCGGCGCTGCGAGCCTCGGGAGAGAAAACACGCACCGAGGAGAAGGACATGTCGCAGCTCACACACTCGAAGAAGGCCCGCCGGCACGCTGCGCCGCCCGAACTGCTCGTCTTCCCCGGACAGCCCGGGTGGGACGAGGCGCGCCGGGCCTGGAACCTCGCAGTCGACCAGCGGCCGGCAGCAGTCGCGCTCCCGGAGAGCGTCGACGATGTCGTCGCGGCCGTCGAGCACGCCCGTGCGAGCGGTCTGCGCGTCGCCGTGCAGGGAACGGGCCACGGCGCGGGCAGCACGCCGCTCGAAGGCGCGCTGCTCGTCAATATGGCCCGGCTGACCGGGGTCGAGGTCGATTCCCACGCCCGTACCGCGCGCGTCGCGGGCGGGACGATCTGGCGAGACGTCGTCGACGCCGCCGTAGGACACGGGCTCGCCGCGCTCCACGGCTCGGCCGCGGACGTCGGCGTCGTCGGCTACTCGCTCGGCGGAGGCATCGGCTGGCTCGCGCGCAAGCACGGGCTCTCGTCGTCGAGCGTCCTCGCCGCCGAGGTCGTCACCGCGGACGGCGACGTGGTGCGCACCGACCGTGAGACGAACGCCGACCTCTTCTGGGCGTTGCGGGGCGGAGGCGGCAGCTTCGGCGTCGTCACGGAGGTCGAGATCGCGCTCTACCCGGTGGCCGAGGCCTACGCGGGCTGGCTGATGTGGCCGTACGACCGGGCGGTGGACGTCCTCGCCCGCTGGGCCGAGTGGGCTCGGGACATGCCGGACGAGGTCACCTCCGTCGGTCGGCTGCTCCAGATTCCCCCGCTGCCCGAGGTGCCCGAGCCGTTGCGCGGACGCCAGCTCGCGATCGTCGAGGCGGCGTTCGTAGGCGACCAGTCGACGGGCCGGGACCTACTGCAGCCGCTCCTGGAGCTCGAGCCCCAGACCGATACCTTCGCGACGGGGCTCGCCAACGTCCTCACGGAACTCCATCGCGACCCGCCGGGGCCCTCGCCGGGCCGTGCCGAGGGCTGGCTGCTCGACGGCTTCGACGCAGCTGCGGCCGGCGCGCTCGTGGACGCCGTCGCGATGGACGGGACCTCACCGCTCGTCTCGGTGGAGGTGCGCCACCTCGAGGGCGCCCTCGGCCGTCCGGACCCGAACGGCGGGGTGCTCTCGCACCTCGAGGCGCCGTTCGGCATGTACGCGGTCGGGATCGCCCCGAGCGCCGAGGCGAAGACGGCGATCGACGAGCGTCTCGCCGCGCTGCGGGGCGCCGCCGAGCCCTGGCTGTCGAGCAGGCGGTACTTCAACTTCGCCGAGCGGGACGTCGACCCGGTCTCGTTCTACGCGCACGGGGACTACGGCAGGCTGACCGCGATCCGGGAGCAGGTCGACCCGCGCGGCCTCTTCCAGGCAAAGCACACGATCGTCTAGGACCGCGGAGACGGGGCCGGAGGCTGGTCGCAGGCCTCCGGCCCGGCGTCATTCGCCTGCGGGCTCGTCCGCGTCCGGCGCGTCCTCCGCCAGGAGGCGGTAGAGGGCGCGCCGTGCATCCCGGAGAATCGCCTGGGCGGACTCGAGCTGGGAGGCGGTGCCCGCGTGCGCGACCTGGCGGGTCGCCGCCATCACCTGGTGAACGAGGTCGTGGAGCGCCACGAGCGCGTCTGCGCTCTCTCCGGTCAGCTCGTTCCAGGGGGCGTTCGCACCGGCAGCCTGCTCGCGGCCCGCGTCGGTCAGCTCGTACACGCGCTTGCCCGAGTCGGACGGCGCCTCGCGGACGAGCTCCTCGTCCTGGAGCTGCTGCAGCGTCGGGTAGACGGAGCCCGGGCTCGGGCGCCAGACGCCGCCGGTGCGATCCGTCAGCTCCTGGATGATCTGATAGCCGTGCATCGGCTCCTCCGCGAGGAGCACGAGGATCGCGGCGCGGATGTCCCCGCGGCCGGCTCGGCGGCCGAAGGCGTGCGGGCCGCCGCGGCGCCGTCGGCGGCCGCGGTGCGGGCCGCCCATGAAGTGGATGCGCACCTCGTCGGGGCCGCAGTGGTGGGGTTGTGCGAATGCAGTCAATGCTGCTCCTTTCGTGGTATCGCGATATATCGTAACACATCGAACGGCCCCACCTCACGCATCCTCGACGCCGGCGCTATTCGATCGTGGGGAGGAAGGTCGCCTCGCCCCGCTCGGGCGGTGAGCCGTAGACGAACAGGCGAAGCTCGTCGTCGTGCCGGTTCGAGAGCTGCAGGACGGTGCCGGGCTGCACGACGAGAACGCTGCCCCGCTCGAGCTCGTGTCGCTCCGGCTCGTCGCCCTCGCCCATGTGGATCGTCAGGGTCCCGTCGAGCACGACGAAGACCTCCTCCTGCACCGGGTCGCTGTGCCGGCGTCCGACGGCACCCGCGGGGTACCGGTAGAGGTTGGCGCGCGAGCGCGTCATCACGTCGGACAGCTCGGAGACGAGGCGCGGGTCGCCCTCCCTGCGCGGATGCCACTCGAGCTCGTCCCAGTGGAAGACCGTGTACGGCATGGGAGCGATTCTCGCACGCACCCGGTCAGCTGCGCGCCGACGCGCGCGCGAGGATCTCGGCGTACAGATCGCGCACCTCGTCCGGCGAGAGAGCGAGCGTGACCTCGCCCACCATCACCTCGTGACGCTGGCGCCGCGGCGACGAGGTGGAGCTCGGGTCGGCGAAGAGGAACACCTTCCGCTCCTCGGCGACCGAGAGCGCTGCGTCGGCGAGCACGTCGTGCGTGCCCTCGAGGTGGACGTGGAAGAGCGGCGTCTGCGGAGGGTCGGGCACGACCTCGAGCCCGTCCAGCGTGGCGAGCGCCGCGGCGAGGGCGCGGGCGTGCTCGAGGTACGCGGTCATCCGCCCGAGCCGCTCTTCGAGCGCTCGCTCGGCGGCGATCACGTAGGGGACCATCGTGACGAGGGTGCCGCCGTGGCGGCGCTGCCAGATCCGCGCCTCGGCGACGAGGTCCTCGTCGCCGGCGAGGAGCGCGCCGGCCATTCCGCCGAGGCCCTTGTAGAAGGAGACGTAGACGCTGTCGAACAGGCCCGCGAGCTCGGCGTGGGGCCGGGCGTAGTAGGGCTGCGCCTCCCAGAGCCGCGCCCCGTCGAGGTGGAGGGCGACGTCGTGCTCCCGCGCCCAGCCCGCCTGCGCGACGAGGTCGTCCCACTCCGGCAGGAGGCCACCGAGCTCGCGCTGCGGCAGCTCGAGCAGGAGCGCGGCAACGGGCTCGCGGAGCCCTTGGAGGTCGGCGAGGGTGACGAGGCGGTTCGGATCGCCGACGAGGGTCGCCCGCAAGCCGTGGAGCCGCTCGTAGCCCTTCTCCTCGTGGAGCTCCAGATGACAGGTCGGGTGGAACGCGATCGTGCGGCTGCCGCGGTGGTCGCTCCAGATGCGCATCGCGATCTGCTGGGCCATCGTGCCGCTCGGCATGAACACCGCGGCCTCCTTGCCGAGGAGGTCGGCCACCCGCCGCTCGAGCCGGTCGAGGCGCTCACCTTTCCCGTAGCGGTCGGCACGCTCTCCGTCCTCGACGGCCTGGGAGAGGGACTCGAGGCGCTCGCGGACACCGGGCGTGCCGTGCCAGGCGTTGAGGAAGCGCTCGGCGCCCGCGACCGCGGCGCGGTATCGCTCCTCCTCGGCGGAGGCGCCGGTCAATAGTCCGAGCGCTCGATCAGCTCGATCCGGTAGCCGTC
>DATBET010000064.1:0-3333 GCA_036558885.1 Gaiella sp. | reverse complement strand
CGTTGGAGCGCTCGTCGCACGCGTTGAGCGCGAGCCCGATCACGCCGTACGTGTCCGACGTGTGCCGGAGCCAGAGCATCGCGGAGGCCATGGTCAGGTACTGGTTGATGCGCAGGAACGTGACGGGGTGCGAGAGCTGCGTCGCGCCGCGCGGGGTCGTCGGCTCGACCGGATCGAGACCGTCCGCGATCCGCGTGGCCGTGTCGTGGAACAGCGCCCGCAGCGCGCGGTCGTCGAGCCCCGATGCCCGCGCCGTGCGCACGGCCATCAGCAGCGAGTTCGGCTGCCGGCCGTAGGGGTAGTCGGATGCGTAGACGACCTGCTCGGGCGGGACGAGCCGGTGGAGGTCGAGCAGGTCGAGGGGGCTCCAGACCGAGGTGTCGAAGAAGACCCCTGCCCGCCCCGCGAAGTTCCGTGCCATCGCGGCGAGGTCGACGATTCCCGCGTGGGCGATGATCAGCGCCGGCGGGCAATGCCGGTCGAGGAGGCGGCCCAGCGAGTCCGCGATCGGCGGCAGGCCGCGACCGCCGTGGATGAGGATCGGCACCCGCCGGTCGGCGGCGAGCTCGAACACGGGCTCGAGCCGAGGATCGTCGGGGAGAAACCGCTGTGCGCGCGGGTGGAGCTTGATCCCGCGGGCGCCCAGGTCGAGGCATCGCGTCGCCTCCTCGACGGGCCCGTCGTCGAGGTCGAGCCGCACGAACGGGAGCAGCTCGCCCGGCGCGGCCGCGGCGTGCGCGAGCGAACGGTCGTTGGCGGCCGTGAACGCGGGCTTGCGGTCGGGCTCGTCGAGGCAGAACACGAACGACCGTGCGATCCCGTAGACGCGCTGGATCTGGAGGAGCTCGTCGCGGTCGCCCACCATCCCGTCGATGTCGTTGCCGAGATGGGTGTGGGCGTCGAAGAACGCGGTCTCTCGGGGCAGCTCTGCGAGCGCGAGCTTCGCGTACCGCTCCAGCAGCTCGTTCGCACGGTCGATGGCGTCCACGTTCTGAGTGTATGGACGGTCAGTCGAGGGCGGCGAGCACCCGATCGACGAACGCGCCCTCCGGCACCGAGCCCGCCCACGCGTACCGGTTGTCCACGACGATCGCCGGCACGGCGTGCACGCCGTGCCGATCCGCGTCGACCGCGAACTCGGACGCCTCGATGCCCGTCGCGTGGATCCGCGGCGAGGCGAGCGCGAGTTTGTACGCCAGCAGCACGGCCGGCGGGCAGTGCGGTCAGGTCGGGGTGACGTAGACGTCGACCGCGACGTCGCGCTCGAGCCCGTCGAGTCGTTCGCGCGACGCTTCGGTCAGCGACGGCTCGAGGCGGCCAGCCTCGACGATGCCGTGCACGAGGGTCGTCAGCTCGTACCCGAGCGGCATCCCCAGGTAGCGCAGCCCGGGGCCGATCGTCGTGCGCGGCCACGGGCCCGGCTCGTCGTGCTCGACGACCGCGAGCCGCACCGCCCCGGCTCTTCGAGCGCCCCCGTCGCCGTCGTCGCTCCCAGCGGAAGACGAGCTCGTGACACTGTGTTGCAAGGCTCCGAGCGCGCACACGGCTTCGACGACCTCACGGGTCGTCTCGTTGGGATCGATCTCGCGGCCGCCGGCCGCGAGGAGGGTGACCGGCGTCGCGGCGGGGCCGAGCTCGAGCGTGACCTCGACGTCCCGCTCGAGCGTCGAGAGGACCGACGCGACCGCGTGGCGCTCGCGCTCCCCGAGCACGTTCACGACCCCGAGGCGTCGACCTTCGCGCGCAGATACTCGAGGTAGGGGGCCGGGTCGATCTCGGGCGAGCCGGTGAGCCGCTCGATCGTCTCCTTGGGAGTGAGCTTCCGGCCGAGCGAGTAGAGGTTGTCGCGCAGCCAGTTCGACAGCGGGCCGAGCTCGCCGGCCGCGAGCTGTGCGTCGAGGTCGGGCAGCGCCTGCCGCACGACGGCCCAGATCTGCAGCGAGATCACGTTGCCGAGCGCGTAGGTGGGGAAGTACCCGATCCCGCCGCCCGACCAGTGGACGTCCTGCAGCACGCCGCGCGCGTCGTCGGGCACGTCGACGCCGAGGAACTCCTTCATCCGCGCGTTCCAGACCTCGGGGAGGTCGTCGAGCGAGACCGTTCCCTCCAGCAGCTCCTGCTCGAGCTCGAACCGCAGGACGATGTGGAGGCTGTAGGTCGTCTCGTCGGCGTCGACGCGGATCAGGCCAGGCTCGGCGCGGTTGATCGCGCGGACGAAGGCGTCGAGCTCGACGCCTTCGAGGGGCGGGAACGTCTCCTGAAGGACGCCGTACCAGTGCTCCCAGAAGGAGCGGCTGCGCCCGACGAGGTTCTCCCAGGTCCTCGACTGCGACTCGTTCAGCCCGAGCGACGGGGCACCGCCGAGCGGCGAGCGGAGGAGCGAGCTGGCGATCCCGTGTGCGTACAGCCCGTGGCCCGCCTCGTGGAGCGTCGACCAGATCGACTCGAGGTCGTCGTCGTGGTATCGCGTCGTGAGACGGACGTCGCGGTTCGAGAACGACGTACAGAACGGGTGGGCGGTCGGGTCGAGCCGCCACGCGCCGTCCTCGAAGCCGAGCGTGCCGAGCACGCGCTCCGCGAACGCACGCTGGGCCTCCGGCGGGAAGTCGCCCTTCAGGAAGGACGCGTCGATCTCCGGGGCGGCCGCGACGAGCTCGCTGAGCGCGGGTCGCAGCACGGAGAAGACCTCGCGCACCTCGGTGGTCAGCATGCCCGGCTCGTAATCGTCGAGAAGCGGCGTGTACGGGCTGTCGGACCATTCGAAGCAGTCGACATAGCGCCGCTTCAGCTCGAGGTTCGTCTCCAGGTAGGGGCGAAAGGACGCGTAGTCCGAGTCTCGCCGCGCCTGCACCCAGGCGTGGTGCCCTCGGGCCCCCTCGCGCGTCATCTCCTCCCGCAGCGCCGCCGGGACGCGGCGCGCCTTCTCCCAGTCCCGCCGCGTGACGCGCACGAGGCTCGCATCGTCCGAGTCGTACTGGAGAGACGCGACGAGCGGCTCCGCGTCGTCGAGGAGCCGGCCGAGCTCGTCGTCGGTGAACTTCTCGTGCGCGATGCGGCCGAGCGTCGCGAGCTGGTCGGCGCGGGCGTCGGTGCCGAGCGGCGGCATCGTCACGCGCTGGTCCCACCCGAGGACACCCGCAGCGCGCGAGAGATCGGACACCTCCGCGAGCCGCCGCCTGAGCTCGACGAGCACGGTCGTCATGCGATCCACCCTACCCACGCAGTCTCGGCCGACCCGCCGATAGGCTCGTGTGATGGACCTGCTGATCGTGGGGGACACCGATCGCTGCCCCGAGCTGCGCCACGAGCTTCCTCTCCGCATCGGAGACCCGT
>DATBET010000063.1:0-1603 GCA_036558885.1 Gaiella sp. | reverse complement strand
GAGCGGGAAGGCGGCCGCCTCCTCGAACGAGAGCTCGTCCGGGAGCGGGTAGACGTTGCCCTCCGGCACGGCCACGAGCTCGGCGTGGGTGCCGTCCATGTGCTCGCCGACGACGGTGATCTTCTCGCCGTGCTCGATCCCTGGGTTGATCACGACGCGCTCGCCGGTGTCCTCGCGGATGCCCGCGCCGTCGGCGCCGAGGATCCGCGGCTTCGGCACCGAAGGAAGTCCCTTGCGGATCCAGAGGTCGAGATGGTTGAGCGATGCGGCGCGCAGACGGACGACGACCTCGCCCGGCCCCGGCTCGGGGTCGGGCGCGTCCTCGTAGCGCAGGACCTCCGGGCCACCGTCCTCGTGGATCCGAATCGCCTTCATGAGGGCACAATCTCCCATATGCGGACGGCCGAGCTGTCGCGACTCGCGGACGAGCTGGGCCTCGACGCGGTCGGGGCGGCTCCGGTCGCGCCGTACGAGGAGACGGAGCGGCACATCCGCGAGCGGCGTGACCGCGGGCTGTTCGCCGACATGCGCTTCACGATGGCCCGCCCCGAGGTCTCGTGCCATCCGGAACGCCTGGTCGAGGGCGCGCGCACGGTCGTCTCCGCGGCGCTGTGCTACTGGGTGGACGGCGAGGAGCCGCCGCAGGGCCACGGGCGCCTGCCGCGCTACACGTGGTGGGACGCGTACTCGGTTCTGCGCGAGCGGCTCGACGAGCTGGGACGGAGGCTCGGCGGCGAGTACCGCGTCCTGGTCGACGCGAACCAGCACGTCGACCGCGAGGCAGCCGCGCGCTCCGGGGTCGGCTTCTACGGCAAGAACACGATGCTGATCACGCGCCGCTTCGGCTCGTGGGTCGTGCTCGGGACGCTGGTCACCACCGCCGGGCTCGAGCCGACGCCGCCGCTCGACGCGAACTGCGGTTCGTGCACGCTCTGCATCGACGCCTGCCCGACCGGCGCGCTCGACGAGCCCGGCGTGCTCGACGCGACGCGCTGCCTCTCGTACTGGACCCAGTCCGCCGATCCCTTCCCGGTGGAGTTCCGCGAGGCGCTCGAGGACCGGGTGTACGGCTGCGACATCTGCCAGGACGTCTGTCCGTGGAACCGCGGGGTCGAGAAGCGCCGGGCGGGTGATCCTGGAACGCATCGCGTGGAGCCGCACGTCTCGCTCGTCGACTGGCTCGAGGCCGGCGACGAGGAGCTCGAGGACCGCTACGACCGGCTGTTCGTGCCGCGCAACGACCCGCGCTACCTGCGCCGGAACGCGCTGGTCGCGCTCGGCAACGCGGGCGGCCCCGGCGAGCGCGAGCTCGCGGAGCGCTACGCGGGGGACGACGACCCGCTGCTGCGCGAGCACGCGCAGTGGGCGCTCGCACGCCTCGGAGAGCGGCCGTGAACGCCGACCTCCAGCGCCTGCGCGACCTCGAGCGCTGGATCGGCTGGGTCCGGCTCGGCGCCGTCGTGTTCGCGTTCGTCCAGATCGCGATCGCCAGCAGCTACCCGTCCGACTACCGCATCTGGGCCTGGATCACGACCTCGATCTTCGCCGTCGGGACGCTCGTGCTCCTGTGGCTCGGCAGGCGGGCGTGGAGCCGTCGCGGCCA
>DATBET010000062.1:0-10427 GCA_036558885.1 Gaiella sp. | reverse complement strand
CGCACAGCGTCGAAGGTCCCGTTGAGCTCGGCCGCACGCTCGGCGAGGCCGTCGATCACCGCCTGACGCCGCTCGGGCGCGCCGTCGTCCGAGATCTCGAGCCGCACGCCTCCGGCGGACGTCCGGGCCAGCGAGACACGCAACGTCGTCGGCGGGCCGCGGCGCACGGCCTGGTCGATCGTCTCTCGTACGACCTGGAAGAGGCTCGAGCTCGCCCCTTCGCCGAGCTCCTCGTCGTCGATCTCGAGCTCGAGGGCGGCGCCGCGGCGGCCGGCAGTGCGCTCCGCGAGCTCGCGCACGGCGGCCGCGAGGCCGATCTCGTGCAGGGCGACCGGCTCGAGCCCTGCGACGATGCCGCGCAGCTCCTCGGCCGCGTCGCGCGCGACGGCGAGGCCGCGGGCGGCAAGTCGCACGCCCGCGGCCTGGTCCTCGGCCTCGAGCGCCTGCACCGCAGCGTCGAGCATCTGGCAGAGCGCTGCGACGTGCTGCACGGGCCCGTCGTGGAGCTGCTCCGCGATCCTCCTCCGCTCCGCCCGCTCCGCCAGCAGGCGCTCGGCGAGGACGTGGTCGTCGCTCAATCGATCATCGCCTCGCGGAGCGCGATGGCGACCGCCTGCGTGCGGGTCTCCGCCTCGAGCTTCGCGAGGATGTGGCGCACGTGGCTCTTCACGGTTTCCTGGGAGATGAAGAGCTGCTGCGCGACGTCCGCGTTCGACATCCCGTCGGCGAGCAGCTGGAGGATCTCGCGCTCGCGCTGCGTGAGGATCTCCTGACCGTCGCGGCCGGTCGCGAGCGACGGGATCAGCGCCGGGTCGACGAAGGTCTCGCCGGCGGCGACCTTCTCGATCGCCTTGAGCAGCGTCTCGTGCGGGGTCTCCTTGAGGACGTAGCCGCGCGCGCCGGACTCGAGCCCGCGCTGCAGGAGCGCACGCTCGCTGTACGCCGTGAAGACGAGCACGCGGCTGTCGGGGACGCGGGCGACGATCTCCTCCGTCGCCTCGATCCCGTCCATCTGCGGCATGCGCAGGTCCATGATCACGACGTCCGGGCGACGGCGCTCGGCGAGCGCCACCGCCGTCTCGCCGTCGGGCGCCTCGCCGACGACGCGGATGTGCGCGGAGCGGAGGAGCGCCAGGCGCAGGCCCTCGCGGACGACCTCGTGGTCGTCGGCGATCATCACGGTGATCTCGTCGATGGCGTTCACGCCAGCGATTCTACGAGCGGGGGGAGACGGCGACCTCTCCGCTACACCGCGAGCGCGAGCTGCTCCGGCTCGGGCGCAGGGTGGATCGACGGCCGATGCGACCGTGCTTCCTGTCGCGCGAGCTCGCGGACGGCCGCCCGGACGGGCTCGGTCTCGGCGGCCGGCAGGTACGCGCGGCCGGCGTAGAGGCGCTCGTACTCGGGCACGAGCTCGGGCCAATCCTGCGCGAGCGCCTCGAGGAAGTGCTCGCGGGTCCCGGGCCGCAGGTAGAGGACGTTCGCCCAGATGCCGCTCGCGCCCGCCGCGCGCGCCTCGCGCACGACCTCCGCCAGGAGCTCGGGGTCGTCGGACAGCCCCGGGAGTATCGGCGCGAGCGCCACCCCTGTGTCGATCCCGGCCTCGACGAGCAGCTTCACGGTCTCGAGCCGGCGGCGCGGGGGAGCAGTGCCCGGCTCCGTCGTCCGCCAGATGCGCTCGTCGAGGGTGGGCACGGAGAAGCTGACGTGGACGGCCGCGCGCCGCGCCGCGTCCACGAGCACGTCGAGGTCACGCCTGACCATCGGCCCGCGCGTGATCAGCGAGAACGGCGTGCGCGCGGCGCCGAGCTCGCGGATGCAGGCCCGCGTCAGCCGGTAGCGGCCCTCCGCCGGCTGATACGGGTCGGTCGCGGCGCCGATCGCGATGCTCTCGCGCTTCCAGGACGGCCGTGCCAGCTCTTGCCGGAGCACCTCGGCGACGTTGACCTTGACGCGGATCGAGCGGCCGTAGCGGTCGTCGGACGGCCGCTCCGCCCGCGCCTCGAACGCGCGCACGTAACAGAACGTGCACCGGTGCGCGCAGCCCGTGTACGGGTTGAGCGACCACCGGAACGGCATGCCCTTGACCCGGTTCAGAGCGCTGCGACACGGCTCTTCGCGGTACTCGACCCGCATCCCGCGAGGATAGCGAACGCCTGTTCGGCGGCTATCGGATGAACGGGAGCAAGAGCCTGGGCGGGTCGGGCGTACCGGGCTTCGGGGGTGGCGGGGAGATCGCCGTCGCGTAGCCCAGGTTCGTCGTCAAGGCGAGGATCGTGCCGGTCTGGACGTGGATGATCAACCCCGCCGTGCCGCCCGCGACGGCGCCCGTGTGGCCGACGAACAGCCCGAACGGGCTCGGGTGGACCTCGAAGCCCAAGCCGTAGCCGGTCTTCTCACCGGCGCGCGTCCGCTGTGAGCGGAACATGACGGCCTCCGTCTCGGGGCGGACCAGGGCTCCTCGCGTCAGCGCCGTGCCGAATCGCGCAAGGTCGTCGGCGGTGGAGAGGAAGCCGCCCGCAGGCAGGCGGTCGCTGAGGTCGATCGGGGGAGCGACGCGAAGGCCACCGCCGTCCTTGACCTCGTAGAAGGTGGCTCGCGTCGCCGCCGGCGCGCTCATGAGCGTCGTCCTGCGCATCGAGGCGGGCCCGAGCACCGTCGCGTGCATCAGCGATGCAAAGTCGCGCGCGCCGACGCGCTCGAGCGCGGCTCCGATCACGTCGTAGCCGTAGCTCGAGTAGCTGAAGCGCGTGCCAGGCTCGGCAACCAGCGGGTCGTCTGCGAAACGCGCAAGGGCGGCTGCGAGAGACGGGAAGTGATGGCGGTTCACGGCCTCCGCCCGGGTCTCGTAGTGGCGGATCCCGGCGAGATGGCCGGCGAGCAGGCGCAGCGTGATCGCCCCACGATGCGAGGGGAAGTCGACGTAACGGTCGACGGGCGCATCCAGGTTCACGCGCCCGGTCTCGGCGTAGTGCGCGAGCGCCGTCGCGGTCAGCAACTTCGAGACGCTGCCGATCCGAAAGCGCGTCTCCGCCGTGACGGGCCGGCGCGCAGCGAGATCGGCGTAGCCGCAGCTCACCGACCAGACAATCCTTCCGCGAGTGGCGACGGTCAGGCTGAGGCCTGGGGCGCGCAGGCCGTCACGCAAGCGGCGCAGAAGGGGGCGGTCGATGGCGATGGCCTTCCGGTACTCGGGGGCGGCCCGCCATTCGCGGCACAGCGGTTGTCCGCCGGCTCTCTGCGACGCGACGCCGGAAACGGACGTCGCCGCTCCCAGCACGACGACGGGCGCGATCAGCCACAGGCGCTTCATGCTCGCCCTCCTGGTCGAAACCTCGAGCTTCTATACATAGCACTTCGAGGTATTTGAGGCGAGTCAACTCGGCCCACCGAGATGTGGCGCCGTAGGCGAAGGTCCGCTACGCGGTCGCGCCGCTGACCATGCCTGCGCCGACCGTCTCGTTCGTCCCCTCGTCGACGACGATGAACGCGCCGGTCGCGCGATTCAGCTCGTACGGGTCGACGAGGAGCGGGGCGGAGAGCCGGAGGCGGACGCGGCCGAGGTCGTTCAGCTCCAGGCGCTCGGCGGGAGCCTGCTCGAGGGTCTCGACGTCGAGCACGGAGACGATCTCGTCGAGGATCGCGCGCGCCCAGCGAGTCGTGTGCTTGATCGCGAGCCGCGCGCCGGGCGAGACCGGCCGCTCGCTCATCCAGCACACCGTCGCCTCGAGCTCGCGCGCCACGAGCGGCGGGTCGGCGGGGTCGCAGAGCATGTCTCCGCGCGCGACGTCGAGCGCGTCGGCCAGCCGGACGACGACCGCCTGTCCCTGGACCGCGACCTCGAGCGGCCCCTCGTGCGTCTCGACCGCCGCGACGGTCGTCCGGAGGCCGGAGGGCAGCACGATCACCTCGTCGCCGGCGCGCCATTCGCCCCCCGCGACCTCGCCCGCGTAGCCGCGGTAGTCGTGATGCTCGTCGCTCATCGGGCGGATTACCCACTGCACTGGGAACCTCCGGTGCGCGGCGTCGCGATCACCCGCGATCTCGATCCCCTCGAGCCGCTCGAGGAAGGTGCCGCCGCTCCACCACGGCATTCGCGCGGAGCGCTCCACCACGTTGTCCCCGGTGAGGGCCGCGATCGGGATCGCGACCTCGTCGCGGACGCCGAGGCGGTCGCACAGCTCCTCGAGCTCGGCCGCGATCTCTCGGAACCGGGTCTCGTCGAACTCGACGAGGTCCATCTTGTTGACCGCGAACACGAGGTGCGGGATTCCGAGCGTCGCCGAGATGTACGTGTGGCGCCGCGTCTGCTCGATCACGCCCTTGCGCGCGTCGAGCAGGACGACCGCGACGTCGGCGGTCGAGGCGCCGGTGACCATGTTCCGCGTGTACTGGACGTGGCCCGGCGCGTCGGCGAGCTGGAAGCGGCGGGTCGGCGTGACGAACGAGCGGTAGGCGACGTCGATCGTGATCCCCTGCTCTCGCTCGGCGCGCAGCCCGTCCGTGAGGAGCGCCAGGTTGACGTAGCCGTCGCCACGGCGCTCGCTCGTCTCCTCGACGTGCTCGAGCTGGTCGGCCATCACCTGCTTGGTGTCGTAGAGGAGCCGGCCGAGCAGCGTCGACTTGCCGTCGTCGACCGAACCGCAGGTGACGAGGCGAAGGAGCTCGCTCGAGGCGGCGGGCCCGGTGAGCAGGTCGGCGAGGTCGGTCGTCGTCATCAGAAGTACCCGAGCCGCTTGCGGTCCTCCATCGCGGCCTCCGAAACGCGGTCGTCGGCGCGGGTCTCGCCCCGCTCGGTGACGCGCGTCGCGGCGATCTCGGAGACGACCTCCTCGATCGTCGCGGCACGGGAGCGGACGCCGCCCGTGCAGGTCATGTCGCCGACCGTCCGGAAGCGCACCCACTCGCTGAACGCCTCCTCGTGCGGATAGCGCTCGACGAACTCGGAGGCGGCGTAGAGCATCCCGTCCCGCTCGAACACCTCGCGCTCGTGCGCGAAGTAGATCCCGGGCAAGTCGAGCCGCTCCCGGGCGACGTACTGCCAGACGTCGAGCTCCGTCCAGTTGGAGATCGGGAACACCCGCACCTGCTCGCCCTTGCGGATGCGGCCGTTGTAGAGGTTCCAGAGCTCGGGCCGCTGCGCGCGCGGCTCCCACTGGCCGAAGTCGTCGCGGAAGGAGAAGATCCGCTCCTTCGCGCGCGAGCGCTCCTCGTCGCGGCGCGCACCGCCGATCGCGGCGTCGAACCCGTGCTCGGCCATCGCGTCGAGCAGCGTCGTGGTCTGGAGGCGGTTGCGCGACGCGCGCGGGCCGGTCTCCTCGACCACCCTCCCTCTGTCGATCGACTCCTGGACGGAGGCGACCACGAGGCGCTCGCCGAGCTCGGCGACGCGCCGGTCGCGGAACTCGATCGCCTCCGGAAAGTTGTGCCCGGTGTCGACGTGCATCAGCGGGAACGGGAAGCGGCCGGGGCGGAACGCCTTCTCTGCGAGCCGGAGCAGCACGATCGAGTCCTTCCCGCCCGAGAAGAGGAGCACCGGCCGCTCGAGCTCCGCGGCCACCTCGCGCATGATGTGGATCGCCTCGGACTCGAGGGCGTCCAGGTGCGAGAGGCGCACGATCGGGTCGGTGACGCTCATCTTCTTATGCGTGGAGGCCGCATTCCGTCTTGCCGGTGCCGGCCCAGCGGCCGTCCCGGCCGGCGCCCGGCGCCGTGCAGTGCGTGCAGCCGATCGAAGCGTAGCCCCGGTCATGGAGAGGGTTGACGGGGAGCTCGCGCTCGCGGACGTATGCCCAGACGTCCTCGTCCGTCCAGTCGGCGAGCGGGCTCGCCTTCCAGAGCTCGTGCCGCTCGTCCCAGCCGAGCTTCGGCGTCGCGGCGCGTGACGGCGCCTGGTCGCGGCGGACGCCCGTGATCCAGCCGTCGAGCCCGGAGAGGGCCTCCGCGAGCGGCGCGACCTTGCGGATCGAGCAGCAGAGATCGGGGTTTCTGTTCCAGAGCGCCTCGCCGTGCGCGGCCGCCTGGCGGCCGAGGGACGGTCCCTCGTGGACCTCGATGCGAATCCCGTAGCGCTGCTCGAGCTCGCGCCAGAGCGCGTAGGACTCGGGGAAGAGGACGTGCGTGTCGAGGGTGAACACCCGCGCCTTCGGCTCGCGCTCGAGGAGCATGTCCAGGAGGACGCTCTCCTCCTTCTGGAACGAGCAGGCGAGCGCGACCGACGGGTGCAGCCGCTCGAGCGCGGCGTCGATCACCTCCCCGGCGGAGAGGGTCTCGACGTCG
This sequence comes from Gaiella sp., assembly GCA_036558885.1. Classification (GTDB taxonomy): domain Bacteria; phylum Actinomycetota; class Thermoleophilia; order Gaiellales; family Gaiellaceae; genus Gaiella. The sequence goes on along the minus strand of DATBET010000062.1, from coordinate 4,148 downwards.
GTCTCGCCGACGAGGTCCCGGACGCTCCGCTCCATCGCGCGAACGGTATCAGGCATCACGAACGCTTATGCGCGGCATTAGAGAACGTCAAACGACCGGAGCGTGGCGCCCGGCGACGTAGGGTTGGGTGATGGACGAGCTCGAGGGCGGGATCCGCCGCGTGACGTTACCGCTCCCGAACCGGCCGGGACACGTCCACGCCTACCTGCTCCCCGGAGACGACGGCTGGACGCTCGTCGACACGGGCCTCGGGCTGCCCGACGCGCCCGAACGCTGGGCCGCGGAGCTGGCCGAGCTCGGCGACGACCCCGTCCGCCGGATCGTGATCACGCACTTCCACCCGGACCACGTCGGCGCCGCGGCCGACCTGGCGGAGCTAACCGGGGCGGCCGTGTCGCAGGGGCGGGTCGACTACGAGCAGTGCGCGCTCGTGTGGGGCGGGGAGGACTGGAGCGGCGTGCTCGTCGAGTGGTTCCGCCGGCACGGCGTCCCCGCGAACGTGACCGACGAGCTGATCGAGCAGGGCTCGGCCTACCGGCCGTTCGTCCGCTTCCAGCGGGACCCCCGGCTGCTCGAGCCCGGCGACCTCGTGGACGGCTGGCAGGCCGTCGCCGCCCCGGGCCACGCGGACGGCCAGCTGATGCTGCTGCGCGACGGCGTGCTCGTCGCCGCGGACCACCTGCTCGGCCGCATCTCGCCGACGGTCGGCCTGTGGCCGGCGAGCCGCCCCGACCCGCTGGGCGACTACCTCGGCGCGCTCGAGGCGACGATCGAGCTCGACCCGAGGCTCGCGCTGCCGGGCCACGGCGACCCGCTCACCGACCCGGTCGGCCGCGCCCGCGAGCTCGTCGCGCACCACCGCGAGCGCCTGGCGGCGACGGCCGCCGCCCTCGGGCACGAGCCGCGCAGTGCGTACGAGGTCTCGTTCGCGCTCTTCGGCGACGACCTGAAGCCCGCTGCGAGGCGCTTTGCGGTCGCCGAGACGCTCTCGCACCTCGAGCGGCTCGTGCTCGAGGGCGGCGCCCGGCGGCACGAGACCGCCGGGGGCGTTGCCTATACTTCGCCGCAGTAGTGGACGACGAGCGACCGCCCAGTACCGGCGCCCCGCAGGCGGGGCGCGCGGAACGAGCCTCTCTGCACAAACGGTCGACACGAGGAGTCGCGTCGATGCGCGTCTGGGCGCCGTCGGGGAAAAACAGCGCTAGATGACCGTCGCGCTCGAGCTCCTCGCAGTCGCGCTGCTGATCCTGCTCAACGCGTTCTTCGTCGCGGGCGAGTACTCGCTCGTGACCGTCCGGCGCACGCGGATGCAGGAGCTCGCGGACGAAGGCAGCCGCACGGCGCGCTCGGTCCTCAGCATCACGAGCGACCCGCCGCACTTCATCGCGGCGATGCAGCTCGGTGTCACGCTCACCTCGCTGGGCATCGGCGCCCTGGGCGAGCGGGTGCTCTCCGAGCTGTTCGACGAGTGGCTCGCCACGGTCCTCGCCGTCCTGCTCGCGTTTCTCATCATCACGTTCCTGCACGTCGTCGTCGGCGAGCTCGTCCCGAAGGGCGTGGCGCTGAGCTATTCCGAGCGGGTCGCCCTCGGCGTCTCCGCGCCGGTGCGGCTCTTCTTCTTCGTCTTCAAGCCGCTGATCTGGGTGCTGCAGCGGTCGAGTGAGCTCGCTCAGCGCGCGATCGGGATCGATCCCCGGTTCCACGAGGGGGAGGCGCACTCGGAGGCGGAGCTCAAGATGCTGCTCGAGGTCTCGACGGAGCACGGCGAGATCGAGCTGGACGAGCGGGAGATGCTCTACAAGGTCTTCGACTTCGCCGAGAAGGAGGTCGCCGACGTGATGGTCCCGCGCCCGGACGTCGCGGGCCTCTCGCTCGACCTCGCGCCCGACGAGGCGATGGCGGCGATGCTCGAGTCGCCCTACACGCGGTACCCGGTGTACCGCGACTCGCTCGACGAGATCGTCGGGATCGTCCACGTACGCGACCTCGTCGCCTCGCTCCGGAACGGGACGGCAGGAGCCACGACGCTCGCCGAGCTCGCGCGTCCGGCGTACGTCGTCCCCGAGAACAAGGACCTCGGCGCCCTACTGGCAGAGTTCCGCAAGGCGAACCAGCACATGGCGGTCGTGGTCGACGAGTACGGCGCGACCGCCGGGATCGTGACGCTCGAGGACCTCCTCGAGGAGATCGTCGGCGACATCGAGGACGAGTTCGACCTGCCCGACGAGTCGGTCGAGCGCCTCGACGACAGGCGGGTCCGTATCTCTGGCTCGTTCACGATCGACGACTTCAACGAGGAGTTCGGCACCGAGCTCGACGACGAGGACTTCCACACGGTGGCGGGCTACGTCTTCGGGCACCTCGGCCGCGCGGCCGAGGCCGGCGACGAGATCGACGCGACGGGCCTCCACTTCACCGTGCTCGAGACGAGCGGCTCGCGCATCCTCCGGCTCGAGGTCGAGTTCCTCGAGACGCAGCCGGCCGCCCCGGACGAGACCGAAGCGGCATAGGCCGCGCCGCCGTGCCCCGGCTCCGCCGACGCCCCGGGGGCGATTCGCCGCTTCGCCACCGAGACTTCTCCCTCTACGTCGCGGCGACGGTCGCGACCGCGTTCGCGATCGAGATGTCGTTCGTCGCGATCGGCTGGCAGGTCTACGCGATCCACCGCGACCCGCTCGACCTCGGACTCGTCGGGCTCGCGATGTTCCTGCCCCTGCCGCTGCTCGCCCTCCCTGCGGGCCACTGGAGCGACCGCTATCCGCGGCGCACGGTGCTCGCGCTCGCGACCGCGCTGGACGCCGCGGTCGCGCTCGGGCTCCTCGCGGTGACACGCGCGGGCGCGGACCAGACCTGGCCGTTCTTCGCGCTCGCCTTCGCGACCGGCGTCGCGTCGGCGGTCGGCTCGCCCGCGGGCCGGGCGATGACGCCCTCCCTCGTGCCGCAGGCGATCCTCGTGAAGGCTTTCGCGCAACGATCGGTCGCCTTCCAGCTCTCGGTGATCGTCGGGCCGGCGCTCGGCGGCCTGCTGTTCTCGCTCCACGCCGAGCTCGTCTACGCCGCATCGGCCGTGTTCTCCCTCCTCGCGCTCGCGGCCGTGCTCGCGATGCATCACGGACGCGACGGCGCAGGCGCCGGCTCGCCCGACCTCGCGAGCGTCCTCGGAGGCGTGCGCCTCGTGCGGCGTACGCCGGTGCTGCTCGGCGCGATCTCGCTCGACCTCTTCGCGGTGCTCTTCGGCGGCGCCGTGGCGCTGCTGCCGGTGTTCGCGCGGGACGTCCTGGCGGTCGGGCCGGCGGGCCTCGGCGTGCTGCGGGCGGCGCCCGCCGTCGGCGCTCTGTGCGCCGCTTTCGTCCTCGCGCACAGGCCGGTGAGGCGGCGCGCGGGCGGGACGCTCCTCACCGTCGTCGCCGCGTACGGGGTGACGATGGTCGTGTTCGGCCTCTCCGAGACGATGTGGCTCTCACTCGTCGCGCTCGCCGCGGGCGGGGCGGTCGACACGGTCAGCGTCGTGCTTCGGCAGACGATCCTGCCGCTCGTGACGCCCGACGAGCTGCGCGGCAGGGTGACGGCTGTCGAGATGGTGTTCATCAGCGCCTCGAACGAGCTCGGGGCGTTCGAGTCGGGCGTCGCCGCGGCGTTGCTCGGGGCCGTGCCCGCGGTTGTTCTCGGCGGGCTCGTCACGATCGGCGTCGCGCTCACGTGGACGAGGTTGTTCCCGCAGCTGGCGCGCGTCGACCGCCTCGACGAGCTGCGGCCCGTCGAGGCGGCCGCGTAAGCCGCCGGCGGCGAGAAATTCCATGGCAGAGTGTCCAATCCGGAGGCAGCCGTTCGTCCAAGAGGGTGAAAGGCAGCCGGAGGAGGCCGCCGGGAGACAAGGGAGGCACGGATGGCGCGGTACCTGATCTCGTTCGACGACGGCTGGATGACCTTCCCCCGGGAGGAGCTTCCCGACGTGGCCAAGGCCGCCCTCGAGGTGGTCCACGAGGCCCAGGACGCCGGGGTGTGGGTCTATGGCGCTGGGTTGGAACGCCAGCGGGCGAGCATCGTCGCCACCAACGGGTTGGTCACCGACGGCCCGTTCCCGGAGACCAAGGAGGTCATCGGCGGGTTCGCGATCGTCGATGTGCCCTCACGCGAGGAGGCGCTGG
>DATBET010000061.1:0-17167 GCA_036558885.1 Gaiella sp. | reverse complement strand
GGCGCCGAGACGTAGTACGTCGAGTCGGGGTCCATGCCCCGTTCCACTGCCGCGGTGAGGACGAACGTCTTGAAGGTCGAGCCCGGCTGCCGGCGTGCCTGCGAGAGGAGGTTGAACTGGTTGTTCGCGCGACCCGGGACGATCGCAGTCATCGCGCGGATGGCGCCGGAGCCCGGGTCGATGGAGATGATCGCCGCGGCGGGATCGTCACGTCGGGTGAGCGTGCCCGAGATCGCCTGGTGGGCGAGGCGCTGGAGTCGCGGCTGGATCGTCGTGTACACGCGGAGCCCGCCCGAGCGGACGGTCTCCGCGCCATACTCGCGAACCAGCTGGTTGCGGACGTACCCGAAGAAGTACGGCTCCCGGATCTCCTCGTAGAGATTCCCGGGACGAAGACCCGGCGCGCGGCTCCGGCGCGCGCTCGCGTACTGCCTCGGCGTGATCACCCCCTGCCGCAACATCGCGCGGAGCACCACGTTGCGCCGAGCCACGGCGGCTCCAGGGTCGACGAAGGGGTCGTAGGACGAGGGTGCCTTCGTGAGCCCGGCGAGGAGCGCCGCCTGCGACAGGGTCAGCCGGCTCGCAGAGCGCGAGAAGTACGTATGCGACGCGGCTTCCGCGCCGTACGCGAGGTTGCCGTAGAACACCGAGTTGAGGTACGTCGCGAGGATCCGCTCCTTCGACCACTTGCGATCGAGCTTCACTGCGAGGCAGGCCTCGGTCACCTTTCGCTCGACCGTGCGCTCGTTGGAGATGTAGAGCGTGCGGACGAGCTGCTGGGTGATCGTCGAGCCGCCCTCGACCACTTCGCCCGCCTTCATGTCACGCCACAGCGCACGCGCAATGCCCTCCGCGTCGATACCGCCGTGCGAGTAGAACCGGCGGTCCTCGATCGCGACCGTCGCGAGCGGCAGCCACCGGGACATCCGCGCGAGCGGCACGACCTGGCGGTTCCGCTCCGCCGGGATCGACCCGAGGAGCGACCCGTCGGCGGCATAGACGAACGTGTTCTGCCCGATCTTCGTCGGGTGCAGCGCGGAGAGGTCGCAGCGGGGGGCGAACGTGATCACGGCCGCCGCTCCCGCAATCCCGGCGGCGACGAGGACCGCGAGCGCGAGCAGGAGCGCGAGCAGTCTCCCGCGGCGGCTCGGCCGCGTCGCCCTCCGACGGCGCGACCGGATCGGCGGCGGCGCCGGCGTGCGCCTCGGGCGCGGTCGCCGCGACGGGCTCATGGGGCGATGGTAGCCATGGTTTCCCAAGGTTCTCCACGTCCTGCGCGGCCCCTCGCGCCCGCTCCGGGCGCGGTATCGTCGGCGCGTGCGCGGCGACGTCGCAGGGTCGTGGCCGGCGCCCGCCGCCTCTCGCGACGAGGCTCTCCCGTCCCGACGCGCGCTCAGGGTGCCGCTTGCCGTCTTCGCGTGGAGCCGGCTCGCGATCTGGGCGCTCGCCGCAGGCACCGTGCTCCTCTTCGAGAACCACCTGAACCCCTCGCGCGGCCGGTGGGACACCCCCCGCCTGCACGAGCTCGGCGACTGGTTCGACGTCCTCGCGCGCTGGGACAGCGACTGGTACCTGCGAATCGCGGAGTCCGGCTACCGGTGGCCGTCGAGCACGCCGGCGTTCTTCCCCCTCTACCCGGCGCTCGTCGGCGGGCTCGGCCGCGTGCTCGGCGATCGCTTTCTTCTCGCGGGCGTGCTCGTCTCGCTCGCCGCCTCGGCCACGGCGTTCGTGCTCCTCTACGAACTCGTCCGCCTGCGGCTCGGCCCGGCGGACGCCCGCCGTGCCGTGCTCTACCTCGCGGTCTTCCCCACGTCGCTGTTTCTCGGCGCCGTATACGGCGAGGGCCTCTTCCTCGCGCTCGCGATCGGCACGTTCGCGCTCGCCGAGCGCGGCCGACTCGGTTGGGCGGGGCTAGCGGCCGGGCTCGCGATGCTCACGCGCGCGCAGGGTCTCGCGCTGCTGCCCGCGCTCGCGGTGTTCGCCTGGCGGGCCGAGCGGCGCGGGCGGGCGCTGGCGACGCTCGCGATCCCGCTCGCGCTGTTCCTCGTCTATCCGATCGTGCTCGAGGCGTGGATCGGGCACGGGCTCGCGTTCCTCGATGCGCAGCGCATCTGGGACCGCTCGCTGGCGCCGCTCGGGCCGCTCGGCGGGCTCGTGCAGGCGGTCGGCGAGGGTGACGTGCTGGGACCGCTCCTGGCGGTCGCGTTCCTCGCGCTCGCGGTACTCGCCTGGCGTGTGCTGGGAGCGGCGTACGGCGTCTACGCGCTCGTCGGCCTCGCCCTGCCGATGGCATTTCCCTCCGAGCGGCTCGGAGGCCTCTACTCGTTCCCGCGGCTCGCGCTCGCGGCGTTCCCCTGCCTCGCAGCCCTCGCCGTGCTCGGTCGTGACCGGCGGGTGAACGTCGCGGTCGTCGCGGTTCTGGGCGCCTGGCTCGCCGTGGACGTGGTTCGATGGGCGTTGTGGTGCTGGGTCGCCTGACCGAGGTCCCGAGGCCGCGGCTCGTCGGGTGGGCGATCCTCGTCACCGTCCTCGCGCTGCTGTCGTACGCGGCGAACCTCGCCGACACCGGGGACACGCCCGACGACCTCCTCTACCGCTGGTCGTCCGCAGCGGCCGGCCTCGTCCAGTACGCGATCATCCTCGCCGTCGTCCTGTTCATCGCGCGGGGGCTTGCGCCCGCCACGCTCGGGCTGGTGCGGCCCGCCTCGTGGACGGGTGCGGCCGGCCGTGTCGCGGCCGCGCTCGTCTCGATCTGGGTGATCGGTGCCGTCCTCAACGTCTTCCTCGAGGCCGGCAAGGAGCAGGGGCTCGTCCCCGACAAGTGGGAGGCGAGCCGCGCGGCGCCGTTCGTCGCGAACTTCGTCGTCGTCGCGGTCGTCGCACCCTTCGTCGAGGAGCTCACGTACCGCGGGCTCGGCTTTGCGGCCGTGCGGGACGCGTTCGGCTCGGGCGCCGCCGTCGTCGTGACCGCAGTCGCATTCGGCCTCGCGCACGGGTTGTTCGTGGCGCTGCCGGTGCTCACGATCTTCGGCCTGATCCTCGCCTGGGTGCGCCTGACGACGGGGAGCATCTACCCGACGATCGCACTGCACGGGCTGTTCAACGGGATCGCGTTGATCGCGGCGGTGACGATTTGACGGACCCGGACGCACGCTTCGAGGAGCTGCGGCGCGGGATCGCCGAGAACGACCGCGCGATCGTCGCCGCGGTCAATGCACGGCTGCGGCTCGTCGCAGAGCTGTGGCGGCTCAAGGACGAGCGGGGCACCCCCAGGCTCGACCCGGAGCGCGAGGCACGCCTCCGCGCCGGGCTGCGCGAGGCCAACGAGGGGCCGCTGTCGACGGACGGGCTCGACCGGCTCGTCGACGAGCTGCTCGAGCTGACGAAGCGCGAGCTCGGCGGGACGGGCTAGCTACTCCGGCTCTTCCTCGCCCGTCGCGAACTCGTCGGGCGAGACCGTGTCGAGGAACTGCCGGAACTCGTTGAGGTCCACGTCGCCGAGGCTCATCACGCCGCCGGTGTGCGCGAAGTCGGGCTCGTCGCCCTCGAACTGGACGCCGGACTCGTCGATCACGTCGTCCGCCGCGTAGATCTTCGCGTCCGCGCGAAGCGCGATCGCGATCGCGTCCGAGGTGCGCGAGTCGATCTCGATCTCCGTCCCGTTCGTGACGATCGTGATCTGCGCGAAGAAGGTGCTGTCGCGCAGCTCGGTGACCGTGACCTTCTCGACGGACGCGTCGAGGGAGTCGATGATCGAGCAAGCGAGGTCGTGCGTGAGCGGGCGGGGCGGCTCCTGGCCCTGCAGGCGCATGAGGATCGCGGCCGCCTCGGGGTGGCCGATCCAGATGGGCAGGAAGGTCTTTCCCTCGGCCGTACGAAGCAGGACGATCGGCTGCTTGCCGACGAGGTCGAAGCTCACCCCGTAGACCGTCATCTCCTGCATGACCCGCACCTCAGTGTAGACACGGCCTCCCCGTGCGCACGGGCCGTTCGGCGCGGGGGCTTCGCTACACTCGACGGCCGCGCGGGCGATTAGCTCAGTCGGTTAGAGCGCCGCTCTGATAAGGCGGAGGTCCCTGGTTCGAATCCAGGATCGCCCACTCGTCTCTCGCCCGCAGGTGGAAATCTGCCCAGCAGATTTCCACCGCGACAATCGCACAGGCCCTGAAGGCGGCGGCTTCGCCGCCGCAACTGCTCCGCAGTGGCGTCGCTCGCCGCTGCGAGCGATTCCGCCCGCCTGCCACGGCAAACGACGGGTGCGCGGGCAGCCTCGCTACAGCGACTCGAGGGTCTCGACGAGCTCTTCGAGGCGGGTCTCGTCCCCGAAATGGAGCTCGAGCTTCCCCGCCGCGACGTGGGCCGGGAGGCCCGTGAGGCGCTCCGCGGCGTGCCGCGCTCGCTCGGCCAGGGCAGGATCGACGGGTGACGTGCGCGGCCGTCGCCGGGCGCCCCCCTCCTGCGCGGCCCGTTCGGTGGCCCGCACAGTGAGGCCGTCGCGCGCCGCGCGTCGGGCGAGCCGCAGGCGTGCGTCGTCGTCGGGCACGGACAGCACCGCTCTCGCGTGCCCCTCGGTCAGCTCGCCGCGCGCGAGCATCCAGAGGACCTCCTCGGGTAGCTCGAGCAGGCGGAGCCGGTTCGAGACGCCGGCCTTCGATCGCCCGACCCGCTGGGCGAGCTCTCCGAGCGAGAGCTCGAACTCGTCGACCAGCGCGGCGTAGGCGCGGGCCTCCTCGACCGGCGAGAGGTCCTCGCGCGCGACGTTCTCCACGAGGGACAGCAGCAGCGTCTCCCGGTCGTCGGTGTCGCGGACGAGCGCGGGCAGCGTGTCGAGGCCCGCCTCGCGTGCGGCGCGCCAGCGCCGCTCGCCCGCGACGAGCTCGTAGCCCCCCGCCGCACGCGGTCGCACGACGACCGGCTGGAGGACGCCCTGGTGCTTGAGGGAGGAGGCGAGACCCGCCGTGGCCTCGGGCTCGAACCGGCGGCGCGGCTGCCTCGGGTTGGGGTGGATCGCGTCGAGCGGGAGCCGGAGCAGCTCGCTGCCGGCCGCCTGGCCGCCGCCGACGAGCACCTCCAGGCCGCGGCCGAGCCCGCGGCGGGGGCCCGGCGCCTCAGGCGCGGTCGACAAGCTCCATCGCCACCTTCCAGTACGCCTCGGCGCCCGCCGACCGGCGGTCGTACGCGATCGCGGGGAGGCCGTGGCTCGGCGCCTCCGCGAGGCGGATCGAGCGCGGCACGGTCGTTGCGAAGACGAGCGGGCCGAAGTGGCTCCGCAGCTCCTGCTCGACCTCCGCGGCGAGGCGCGTGCGTGCATCGACCATGGTGAGGAGGATCCCCGCCACGCCGAGCGCGGGGTTGAGGCGGCTCTTCACGAGGTCGATCGAGCCGAGGAGCTGCGAGAGGCCCTCGAGCGCGTAGTACTCCGCCTGGACGGGGACGAGCACCCGGTCGGCGGCGGCGAGGGCGTTCACCGTGAGCGGGCCGAACGCGGGCGGGCAGTCGAGGAACACGAAGCCGTAGCCCTCCGTCGCGTCGCCCGCGAGCGCCTCGGAGAGGTAGCGCTCACCCCCGGCGAGCGCCGAGAGCTGGACGCTCGTCGCCGCGAGCTCGGCCTTCGCGGGCACGAGGTCCAGGTTGGCGAACGAGCTCGGCAGCGTCAGCTCGGCGAGCGGCACGCCGTCGAGCAGGTCGAGCGTCGAGTGCCCGTTCGCGCGGCGGCCGAGCCCCGACGTCGCATTCGCCTGGGGGTCGAGGTCGACGAGCAGGCACCGCTCGCCCGCCTCGGCGAGGCAGGCGGCGAGGTTGATCGCGGTCGTCGTCTTGCCGACGCCGCCTTTCTGGTTCGCAACCGCGACGATCCGGGCCCGCACGTGCCCACCGTAGCCTCGCGCCCGGACGCCGAGAGCCCGCCCGTCTCCGGCGGCATCGTGACGCCTTCCGCCTCCGCGAGATCGCGGCCGGTCCGCGGGGCCGGACCGGGGTAGACGACCTGGACGCGTAGCTCCCGCCGTAGCGTGCCGGTCGAGCGAGCCGCGACCTCGTGGGGCCCGGCGACGTCGGTCATCGTGCTCCTCAATGCTCGAAGATCCGGTCGGGCACGAACGCTCCCACGACCCAGTTCGGCGCATCGACGACCTCGTGGATGCGGAGGTCGACGGTGACGCTCGCGAGCGCATAGGCCTCCTCACGGTCGAGGCCGCGCTGCTCCTGGAGGTGCGCGATCGTCGCGCGGACGGCGTCCCTGGCGGCCTCCAGCAGGTCGGGCCCCACCCCGGTGCAGACATGGCAGCCCGAGGGCTCGGCCTCCTCCGTCGAAAGCACCGGCACGTGGTACTGCGGCGCCGTGAGCGTGAGGTCGCGGCGGACGGACAGGCGCACGACGACGTCCATCGCGGTCTCGATCGCGGTGCCACACACCTCGCCGTCACCCTGCGCGGCGTGCGTGTCGCCGAGGGAGAAGAGCGCGCCCTCGACCCCGACCGGCAGGTACAGGCTCACCCCGGCCCGCAGGTGCTTGACGTCCATGTTCCCGCCGAAGCGCGAGGGCGGCACGATCGAGTGCTCGCCGGGCTCCGCGGGCGCGACGCCGAGCGTTCCCGGGAACGGGCGGTGCGGCAGCGTGATGCCGTCGGCGAAGCGCACCGTCCCGGCGGCCGCGTCGACCTCCGAGATCCGGAGCCACGGGTCCGTGAACTCGTCCGCGAGCAGGCCGAACCCCGGGATGATCGCCGTCCACCCCCAGTCACCGGCGACGAGCTCGAGGAGCTCGACCTCGAGCACGTCCCCCGGTCTCGCGCCCTTCACGAAGACCGGTCCGCTGACCGGGTTGACGTGCGCGAAGTCGAGCTTCGCGACGTCCTCCACCCCCGAGCCCTTGGTGATCTGCTCGTCCGAGGCGTCGCGCACGTGGAGCTGCACCGCCTCGCCGGGCTCGATCTCGAGCGCGGGCACGAGCGAGTTGTCCCACACGTAGGCGAACGCGTCCGGGCGGACTTCGTGGAAGGAGACCATCTCGGCACCTCCTCGGCTGGCGAACCGCCGGAGTATGACGGCCGGCCCCCGGTCCGGAGCCGGTTCCCGGGGGCAGCCGCTCAGCCGAGCGGGCGCTTCCGCGCGATGCCCGCCCGGCGCGGGAAGCGAGACGGCGTGGGGCCTGTCTTGCGGAGCAGGACGAGCCCATCCGAGGCGCTCTCGAGTCGCGCCGCGAGCATCTCTGCAACGGCCGCCAAGCCGTCGAGGTCGACTGAGGGGCCGACCCAGAGGATCGCCGCGCCGCCCTCATGCACGAGCGGCAGGCACCACTCGGCGGCGGTGGGCGGATGGGCGAGCGCCTTGGCGACGGCCACGCCGTAGCGCTCGAGCGGCTGCTCCTCCGCCCGCCCACAGACGACGCGCAAGTTGGGGAGCTCGGCGGTCCAACGCTCGAGCCAGTCGCACTTCCGGCGTGCGGCCTCGAGGAGCGTCATCTCGCGGTCGGGCAGCGCCGCCGCGAGCGGGATGCCCGGCGTCCCTCCACCCGAGCCGACGTCGACGACCGGGCCGGCTTCGGCCTCGACGGCCGCGGTGCCGCGAAGCGCGTCGTCGAGCAGAACGCGGCGGGCCTGCGCGGGGTCGCGGAGCGCGGTCAGCCCGGGCGTCTCGAGGACGGCGGCGAGCCAACGGTCGAGAACGGTAGGACGATGAGACACGGGAAGGAGGGGGCTCGTCAGTCCGCGGAGCGCCGCGGGACAACCACGACGTAGCGGTTCGGCTCGGTGCCCTCGCTCGCGGTCGTCACCTCCGGGTCGTCCTTCAGCACCTCGTGCACGACCCGCCGCTCGACCGCGCTCATCGGCTCGAGCTCGATGCGGCGCCCCGTGGCGGACGCACGCTCCGCCGTCCGTTGCGCAAGCGCCTCGAGCGTCGCCGCGCGGCGGGCGCGATACCCGGCCGCGTCGACCACGATCCGCCGGCGCTCGTCGCCGAGCGTGCGATGCGCGATCGCATTCGCGAGGTACTGGAGCGAGTCGATCATCTGCCCGTGACGACCGATCAGGACGCCCAGGTCGGCGCCCGTGACGGTCGCGCGCACCTCGTCGCCGTCGTCCTCGACGCGGATCGACGCGTCCAGCCCGAGCGTTGCGACGACCCGCTCGAGGAGCTCGCGTGCGACCGCATGCTCACCCTCGTCGGCGTTCTCCGGCGAGCCGGGCCGTTCGGGCGGCCGCTCCGCGGTCGCGACCACACGGGCGGGCGCGTACCCCACGCCGAGCAGTCCGCGCTCGCCCTCGCTGACGACCTGAAACCTCACGCCGTCCCGGTCGACGCCGGGCGCGAGCCGCTCGAGCTCACGGAGCGCGGCCCACTTCGCCTCGCCGACGGTCTCCCCCGCAGCCTCGACGGAGACCTCGTCGCTCACCGTCTGCGGCCTCCGCCGCTCCGTTTGCGCTTCACGCGTCTCGGCGGCCCTGCGACGGCCCGAGCCTGCCCGTCCGCCGCCTGGCTCGGCTGCGCCTTGCCGCCCGGCTGTTTCTTCGACGCCTGCGGGGGCGATGGCTCGTCCTTCGCGGGTGTGCGCGAGGTCCGCTTCGCCGTCTCGAGGTTCGGCCGCGGCATGAGCCGACGCGTGACGAAGCCCTGGCCCGTCGTCCACAGGTTCGTGGTCATCCAGTAGATCATCAGGCCGGCCGGGAAGCGGAGGATGAACGGGATGAACACGATCGGCAGGACCAGCATCAGGATCCGCTGGGCCTTCTGCATCGAAACCGACATGTAGTAGGACGACGTCAGCTGGCTCACGACATAGACGACGAGGAGCAACGGCCCCCAGCTCTCGATCGTCGGCTGCGTGATGTCGACCAGGCCGAGGAACTCGAGGCTCGAGCCCGGGTAGCTCGGGAAGATCTCCCGCTCGAAGTCCTTGAGGACGTAGAAGAGCGAGATGAAGATCGGGATCTGGAGGACGATCGGCAGGCACGACGACGCCGGATTGATCTTGTTCTCGCGATAGAACTTCATCAGCTCTTCGTTCTGCCGCGCGCGGTCGTGCTTCCAGCGCTGCTGGATCTCCTTCATCTCCGGCGCGTGCGCCTGGAGGTTCTGCATCGAGTGGATCTGCCTGACCATCACCGGCACGAGGACGATCCGGACGAGGACGACGAGCGCCACGATCGACCATGCCCAGGAGAGACCGACCGTGCCGTGGAACCACTCGAGCAGCGAGGTGAGCAGGTCCTCGATCGGCTTCAGCGGGTTCGCGAGCCCGAGGATCACGCGCGGCTCCCGCGCTCAGGGCCCCGGAACAGCGACCGGTCGGCGACGCGGTCGACCCCGCCGTGGCTCCAGGGGTTGCAGCGGAGGATCCGCCAGCAGGCGAGGATCCCGCCGCGGACGAGGCCGAGCTCACGGAACGCGTCGATCGCGTACTGGGAGCAGCTGGGGTGGTACTTGCACGTCCCCGCCGGCGTAAGCAGCCCGAAGGTGTGCCGCCAGGCCTGGACGACGCCGATGCCGAGCCATCTCATTCCTTCACCTTGCCGAGAACCTCGCGGACCTGCTCGACGAGCCATTCGTGTCCTCGGGTCGTCGCCGGCTCGGCGAGCCCCGGCCGTGCGACGAGCACGTAGTCGCAGCCCGCCGGAACGCTGTCCGACAGCTCGGCCCAGACCGCGCGCAGCTGCCGCTTCAGCCGGTTCCGCACCACCGCCGAGCCGACCGCGCGCGGGATTGCGAGCCCGACGCGAGGGACGCCGTCGTCGTCGGCCTCGCGCGCGAACCAGTGCAGCGTCAGCGCGCGGGTCGACACGGATCTTCCCTGCCGGTAGACCGCGTCGAAGTCACGCGACCGGGACAGGCGGTGTCGGCGCTCCACGGCCTGCGGCTACGCGGAGAGCCGCTTCCGACCCTTGGCGCGGCGGCGCTTCAGGATCGCGCGGCCGCCGCGACTCGACATGCGCGCACGAAAGCCGTGCTTGCGCTTGCGGCGGCGGACGTTCGGCTGATACGTGCGTTTCACGGGTGGAGAGAGGCCTTGCGACGTCTGGTGCCCGCACCCGGCGGGCACGGCGAATCGCGGAGTATAGACGAGGCTCCGAACGCCCGGTTATCCACACCCGTCCCGTCGCGGAGGCCGTGTGAAAGCGCTGCTCAGGGCGTCGGCTGTCGCCCGGGGAGGCGCGGGCCGACACGTTGTCCACACCTGTGGAGACTCGTGTGGAGACTGGAGAATACCCTGCAAATGGTCACCTATTTGCTTCCACAGAGGGGTGCGGCGCGGGGTCGGACGGGCCGTTTCGAGGGTGGTATGCTCGCGCCTCCCGCCACCCCGGAAGGAGCGTCGAGGACCGCGTTGGAGCACGTCGGCGAGCGCACTGCCGAGCACCTCTGGGACGACGTCTCCCGACGCCTTCGGGAAACGCTCAACGAGACGACCCACGCGACCTGGTTCGGCTCGGCCGGCGGGGCACACCTGACCGACGAGGCGTTCGTCGTCGTCGTCCCGAACGACTTCACGCGTGAGTGGATCGAGAGCCACTTCCTCGGACTGCTGCGCGCCGCGACGCGCGACTCGCTCGGACGCGAGGTTCGCGTCTCGCTCACGGTGGCGGAGGCGCCGGAAACGGCGGAGGCGCTGCCGCACGTGCCTCGGCCCACCGCGGAGCCGCAGCTCGGCGCGAACCCGAAGTACACGTTCGACAATTTCGTGATCGGTTCGTCGAACCGCTTCGCGCACGCGGCCGCCCTCGCGGTCGCGGAGGCCCCCGCCCAGGCGTACAACCCCCTCTTCATCTACGGCGGCACGGGGCTCGGCAAGACGCACCTCCTCCAGGCGATCGGCGCGTACGTGAGCGACCACTCGAAGGGGCTCACGCGGCGCTACGTGACGAGCGAGACCTTCACGAACGACTTCATCAACTCGCTCAGGGACAAGCGGATCGAGGGCTTCAAGCATCGGTACCGCGCCTACGACGTCCTTCTCGTCGACGACATCCAGTTCCTCGAGGGCAAGGAGCGCTTCCAGGAGGAGTTCTTCCATACCTTCAACTCGCTCTACGAGGCCGGCCGCCAGATCGTGATCTCGTCGGACCGGCCGCCGAAGGAGATCGCGACGCTCGAGGAGCGCCTGCGCTCGCGGTTCGAGTGGGGCTTGATCACGGACATCCAGCCCCCTGACCTCGAGACGAGGATCGCGATCCTCCGCAAGAAGGTGACGACCGACGGGATCGCGATCCACGACCCCGAGGTGCTGACGTTCATCGCCGGCCGGGTCTCCACGAACATCCGCGAGCTCGAGGGCGCGCTCACGCGCGTCGTCGCCTTCTCTTCGCTGACGGGCCTCCCGCTCGACGTCGACCTCGCCGAGCAGGTGCTGCGCGACCTCTTCCCCTCCCACGGCGGCGTCCCCGAGGTGACGATCGGTTCGATCCAGGAAGCGGTCTGCGACCGCTTCTCCTTGACGGTCGAGGAACTCTGCAGCCAGCGCCGCTCGCAGGCGGTCGCCTACCCGCGCCAGGTGGCGATGTACCTCTCGCGCGAGCTGACGGACGCGTCGCTACCCAAGATCGGCAAGGAGTTCGGCGGCCGCGACCACTCGACCGTCCTCCACGCGAACGCGAAGATCACGCGGATGATCTCCGAGGACAGAGCTGTGTACAACCTCGTGCAAGACCTCACCGCGCGGATCAAGCACCGTGGATGATTGGGCCGCGAACCTCTTCGCCAACGACGCACGTGTCGGTCCCGTGGAGAACCTGCGGCCCGTATCCACAGCCGCGATCCCGCATCACGACAGGGGTCCACTCCGTCATCCCCGGCGTCCACACTCCCTAGTACTACGACGAAAGGTTTAGAAAAGACATGATGGAAACGGACACTGTGGTCGCCTCCAGCATTCGTGTCACCGTCGACCGTGACGAGCTCGCCGCGGGCCTCCAGCTCGTCTCACGGGCAGCGTCGTCACGGGGTACCGTCCAGGTGTTGGGCGGCGTGGGCATCCGCGCAGCGGAGGGCCTGCTCGAGCTCGAGGCCACGGACATGGAGCTCTCGCTGCGCACCACCGTGCCCGCGTCCGTCGAGGGAGACGGGACCCTCGTCGTCCCGGCAAAGCTCTTGGGTGACATCGTG
Organism: Gaiella sp.; assembly: GCA_036558885.1. GTDB lineage: Bacteria > Actinomycetota > Thermoleophilia > Gaiellales > Gaiellaceae > Gaiella. Next base: position 5,068 of record DATBET010000061.1, on the reverse strand, counting down.
CGCCTGCTGCCTACCGGTCAGGTGACGCTCGCACACCGACCGGAGGACGGCGCGGCCACGGTCGAGGCCGGCGCGTACTCGTCGCGACTGAACGTCTTTGCCGCGGAGGACTTCCCGCGGCTGCCGTCGGTCGACGTGCCGCTCCAGGAGATCGACGCAGCCGCGCTCCTCGACACCGTGCAGCGGGTCGCGCGGGCGGCGTCGAGAGACGAGTCCCGGCCGGTGCTGACCGGAATCCTCGCCCAGTTCGAGGGCTCGAAGCTGACGATGGCGGCGACGGACTCGTATCGCATGTCGGTGAAGGAGACCGAGCTCGCGGGTGGGGGGCCCGAGCTGGAGGCGATCATCCCGGCCCGCGCGCTCGATGAGCTCAGCCGCGTCGCCGCCGGTGCAGAGACGGTCCAGCTCGGCGTCAACGAGAACCACGTCGTGTTCGGGACAGGCAGGGCGTGGCTTACGACGCGGCGGATCGACGGGCAGTTCCCGAACGTGCAGCAGCTTCGGCCGGAGACGTTCGAGGTGGAGCTCGAGCTGAACCGGGCCGAGCTGCTCGACGCCGTGCGCCGTGCGGCGGTGATGGCGCAGCGCAACACGCCGCTACGGCTGCGCTTCGAGGAGGGCGAGTTGACGATCTCGGCGCAGAGCCAGGACGTCGGCGAGACGCGGGAGTCGCTCGCGCTGCGCTACTCCGGCGAGCCGCTCGAGATCGGCTTCAACGCGGAGTTCCTGCGGGAGGGCCTCGAGTCCGTCACCGCCGACGAGGTGAAGCTCGAGCTCATCAACCCGCTCCGGCCGGGCCTGATCTCCGCCGAAGGCGACAGCTTCTGGTACCTCATCATGCCGATCCGCCTCGCCGGCTGAGACGCGCTTTCCGCGCGGGGTCTCGTGAGCGAAGCGGCAGAGGGTGATACTCGAGGCCCTCTCGATCCGTGACCTGCGCTCGTATCGGCAGCTCGAGCTCGCGCTCGACCCCGGCCTCGTGCTCGTGACCGGCGCGAACGGGGCCGGGAAGACGAATCTGCTCGAGGCGGTGCACCTCGCGACGCAGGGGCTCTCCTTCCGGACGCGCCACGACGCGCAGATCGTCCGCAGCGGCGCCGAAGAGGGCCGCGTCGCGGCGCAGGGGACGCGCGGCCGGGTCGGCCTGCGGGCGGAGGTCACGCTCTCTCGCGTCGTCCCGAAGCGGATCCGGCTCGACGGTGCCGCGGTGTCGAGCACAGAGGAGCTTCGCCGCGCCGTGCACACGCTCGTCTTCACCCCCGACCGCCTGGCGGTCGTCAAGGGCGGTCCTGCGGCGCGCAGGGCGTACTTCGACCGCGTGCTGGCGCGGGTGCTGCCGGCCCGCGCCGATCTTCCAACCGCATACGCCGGCGCGCTGGGCCAGAGGAACGCGGCGCTCCGCCGCGCCGCCGCGGGGGTCTCTGACACCGCCGCCATCGAGCCGTGGACGGAGCAGGTCGTTGCGCTCGCGCATGGGCTCGTAGAGGCGCGCCGGCAGGTGATCGAGCTCCTCGCGCCGGCCTTCGCCCATCGCGCGGACGAGCTCGGGCTAGGGGGCGGAGCCGTCGTCTACGAGGGAGAGCCTCCGAGCACCGCCGACCTCGACGAGCGGCTCGCACGCGACCTGGAGCGCGGCACCACCGGGCTCGGCCCGCACCTCGACGATGTCCGCCTGCTCGCGGGCGACCGCGATCTCCGCACGTTCGGCTCGCAGGGCGAGCAGCGACTGGCGGTGCTCTCGCTCCTCCTCGCGGAGGCGGGCGTCCTCACCGAACGGGGCGGCGTCGCGCCGCTCCTGCTCCTCGACGACGCGCTGTCGGAGCTGGATGCCGACCGCCGGCGGTTGCTGTCGACCCGTCTCGGCCTCGCGGGTCAGACGTTCGTCACGGCGACCGGCGCAGAGGCCCTTCCTCTCGCACCGGCGCAGCTCCTCGTGGTGACATCGGGGCACGTGGCGGCCGGCTGATGGAGCGGCTCGACGGCTCCGTGCGGCACGCGCTGCGCACCTCGGGGGTCCCGGACGCAGGGCTGCTGGCAGAGATCGCGCGCGCCTGGCCGGAGGCGGTCGGCCCCGCGATCGCGCGCGCGGCGTGGCCGCAACGGCTTGGCCGCGACGGGACGCTTCACGTGACGACGGTCTCGTCGACCTGGGCGTTCGAGCTCGGTCGCATGGAGGAGGAGGTGCGCGCGAAGCTGGCGGAGTCGCTCGGCGCCGCGCCGCGCACGCTCCGCTTCGCGACGGGGCCCGTGCCCGAGCCGCCTGCTGCCGAGGAAGCGGCCGCGGAGCCTCGTGTTCCCACGGACGAGGAGGCATCTGTCGCGGCCGAGCTCGCCGCCGCGATCGAGGATCCGGAGCTTCGCGAAGCCGTGCGCCGCGCGGCCGCGGCAGGTCTCGCCAGAGGCCGCGGCGACCGTCCTGTCTGATATACTTCCTCGAGCCCGCAAAACCTGCGTTTTGCAGGCATTTTCTTGTCCTGGAGGGGCATGACCGAAACCGCGTACACCGGGAAGGACATCACCGTGCTCGAGGGCCTCGAGCCCGTCCGCCTGCGACCCGGGATGTACATCGGCTCGACCGGCTCCCGTGGCCTCCACCACCTCGTCTACGAGGTCGTCGACAACGCGGTCGACGAGGCCCTCGCGGGGCACAACGGGCTGGTCGAGGTGACGATCCACCCCGACGACTCGATCACCGTGCACGACGCGGGCCGGGGCATCCCCGTCGACGTGATGCAGGAGCAGGGGCTCTCGGCGCTGACGGTCGTGCTCACGAAGCTCCACGCGGGCGGGAAGTTCGGCGGCGAGGGCTACAAGGTCTCCGGCGGCCTGCACGGCGTCGGCGTCTCGGTCGTGAACGCGCTGTCCGAGTGGCTCGTCGCCGAGGTGCGCCGCGACGGGAAGGCGCACCGGCAGGAGTTCGCGCGCGGCGCCCCGACCGGCGAACTCGAGGTCACGGGGAAGACGAAGGAGACGGGCACCACGATCTCGTTCCTCCCGGATCCCGAGATCTTCGAGGAGACGGAGTTCGCCGCTGCGACGCTCTCGCAGCGGCTACGCGAGACGGCGTTCCTGACACGGGGCTTGAGGATCGTGCTCAGGGACGCTCGCGCGGGCGGCAAGACGGAGGAGTTCCACTACGAGGGCGGCATCCGGGACTTCGTGGCGCACGTGAACGAGTCGAAGGACCCGGTGCACAAGCACGTCGTCTACTTCGAGGGCGAGACCGAGGACGGCCAGGTCGAGGTCGCGATGCAGTGGAACACGTCGTACGTCGAGTCGGTGTTCTCGTTCGCGAACAACATCAACACGACGGAGGGCGGCACGCACCTGTCCGGCTTCCGGGCGGCGCTCACCGGGACGATCAACAAGTACGCGCGCGACAAGGGGCTCCTGAAGGAGAAGGAGGAGAACCTCGAGGGGGAGGACGTCCGCGAGGGCCTCGCCGCGGTCATCTCGGTGAAGCTGCGCAACCCGCAGTTCGAGGGCCAGACGAAGTCGAAGCTCGGCAACCCGCCGATCGAGAGCCTGGTCAAGACGACCGTCAACCAGCGCCTCGCGGAGTTCCTCGAGGAGCATCCGAGCGAGGCCCGCCAGATCATCACGAAGGCCGTCTCTGCAGCCCGCGCGCGACAGGCCGCGCGGAAGGCGCGCGAGCTGACACGGCGGAAGAGCGCGCTCGAGTCGAACGCGCTGCCCGGCAAGCTCGCCGACTGCCAGATCAACGACCCCGAGCTCGCCGAGCTGTTCCTCGTCGAGGGGAACTCGGCCGGCGGCTCGGCCGTCGACGCGCGCGACCGCTCCTACCAGGCGATCCTCCCGCTGCGCGGCAAGGTGATCAACGCCGAGAAGAACCGGATCAACAAGGTCCTCTCCAACGAGGAGATCCAGGCGATCGTGACCGCGATTGGGACGGGGATCGGCGACGAGCTGGACCTCTCGAAGCTTCGCTACAACCGCGTGATCGTGATGACGGACGCCGACGTCGACGGCGCCCACATCCGCACGCTGATCCTCACGTTCCTCTACCGCCAGATGCAGGAGCTCGTCGAGCGCGGGCACGTGTACATCGCGGTACCGCCTCTCTACCGTGTCAAGCTCGGCAACCAGCACCGCTACGTCGAGAAGGAGTCGCAGTTCGAGGACCTTCTCGTCCGCGAGCGCGTGAAGGACATGGACGTCGAGAGCCGAGACGGCCAGGTCCAGAAGCTGACGGAGACGCGCTACGGGCGCTTCGTGCGCGTCCTCCACGAGTTCGACGGCTGGGTCTCCCGGCTCCGCGAGGACTTCGGCGCGGCCGCGGCCAACTTCGTCGTCGACCACCGACTCGTCGAGGGCGACGCGGAGGCGAGCGTCGCCGGCGCGCTCGAGGGGCTCGAGCCGAACGGCTTCGAGCTCTCGGTGCTCGACGCGACCGACGGCGTCACGCACGTGCGGGTCGTCGAGCGGGAGACCGGCGCGGCCTCCAGCGTCGTCGTGCCGAGCGAGCTGCTCGCTTCTCCGATCTACGCGAACGTGCGGAAGACGTATCTGCGCCTTGCCGAGATCGTCGGGCTCCCGCCGTTCGAGCTCCGCGCCGGCAAGAAGACCCGCCGCGCCGAGACGTTCGGCCGACTCCGCGAGACGGCGCTCGAGCTCGCGAAGGAGAACATCCAGATCAGCCGCTTCAAGGGCCTCGGCGAGATGGACGCGGAGGAGCTCGCGGAGACGACCATGAACCCGGCGAACCGCATGCTCGTGCGGGTCGACGTGGAGGACGCGGCCGCCGCCGACCGGGTCTTCTCGATGCTGATGGGCGACCAGGTCGAGCCGCGCCGGCAGTTCATCGAGCAAAACGCACGGGAGGTGCGCTTCCTTGACGTATAGCGCTCGCCGGTCTCGCTGTTTGTCGCAGACCGGTGCAACCACCCCTTGCGGCCGGAGGCCGGCCTTGCCGGCCGGGAGGCCAGTCCACGTCCATCGATGCGCACCCCGGAAGGAGGGGGCTCGTGGGGGAACCACGGGCTCCCCCACGCGTGATGTCTGAGGTCGTCGAGCCCCTCGGCCCTGGGCGCATCGAGTCGCGCGAGCT
>DATBET010000060.1:0-11999 GCA_036558885.1 Gaiella sp. | reverse complement strand
CGAGGCGTTCGTCGAGCTGATGTACAAGGCGGGGAAGAACCCGACCCGCCAGTCGCTGATGAACGCGTTCCGCAGCTGGAACGAGCTCAACCCGTTCCTGCTGCCCGGCAACCGCCAGAAGACCGGCGGCGCCGACCAGCTCCCGATCCAGTGCGAGCGGATCATCAAGTTCACCGACGGGACGTTCACCCCCGTCTCGAAGCTCAAGTGCGCGGGGGCCGCGAGCACGTAGGTCGCGGCTGACCTCGTCGGAGAGGGCCGGGCGGTCGCCCGGCCCTCTCTACGTCTCGCGCGGGGCGTACTGCGCCCAGTACTCCTCCATCGTCGTCAGGCGCGTGGCGCGGTGGGCGGGATCGCCCGGCGCGACGTTCACAGCGCGCACCACCCAGGTGGCGAGGTCGTCGGCGCCGCCGACGTCGAGCACGTTGACGCAGCCCGGTGCCTGCTCGAAACGCCCGAGGAAGCGGCGCTCGCCGGTCAGCGCGTAGGAGAGGATCGCCCGGTTCACGGCACCGTGGGCCACGACCAGTGCGGTGTCCCACGACCCGTCCGCGACCAGCCGCTCGAGCGCGGGGAGCACGCGGTCGAAGAGTGCGCCGATCGTTTCGCCGCCGAGAAACCGCTTCTCGTTCGGGACGACCCCGTGGAATGCGCGGACGAAGGCCTCCTCGAGCTCCGCCGGCGGGATCGAGGAGAGCTTCGCGCCCATGATCTCCCGCAGCTCGGGCCAGGTCTCGATCTCCCGCCCGGGCGCGACGAGCGCGGCGGTCTCTCGCGTCCGCGGGAGGTCGCTCGCGATCACCCGGTCGAGCGCGATCCCGGCGAGCAGCGCACGGGCGGCCTCGGCCTGCGCGCGGCCCTCTTCCGTCAGCGGGACGTCGTCGGGCGCCACCGGCCGGCCGTCCACGTCGAAATACGCGACCGCGCCGTGCCGCATGAGGTAGAGCCTGCGCCTCACGCCGTCCGCCTCCGCAGCGTGGCGGCGCCGAGGCCGACCGAGAGGACGATCGCCGCCGCCACGACTGCCAGGTCGACGAGCGTCCGCGCCGAGACGTCCGCCTCGACCGTGATCCGCTGCATCGCGTCGACCGCGTACGACAGCGGGAGCGCCCACGAGATCGCCTCGAGCACCGGGCCCAGCTCGTCGCGCGGCACGAGCAGCCCGCAGAGGAGGAACTGCGGCAGCACGATCGCCGGCATGAACTGCACGGCCTGGAACTCCGTCCGGGCGAACGCGCTGACGAAGAGCCCGAGCGCGCAGCCGAGCACCGCGTCCACGACCGCGACCAGGACGAGCAGCCAGGCGGGGCCCGCCACGTCGAGCCCCAGCAGGCCGAGCATCAGTCCCGATGCGAGGACCGCCTGCACGATCGCGACGAGCCCGAACGCGGCGAGGTAGCCGACGAGCAGGTCGAGCCGGCCGAGCGGCATCGAGAGAAGGCGTTCGAGCGTGCCCGACGTCCGCTCGCGCAGCGTCGTCACCGACGTGACGAGGAACATCACCACGAACGGGAACAGCGCGAGGAGGGCGGGTCCGATCGCGTCGAATGTCGCGGGCTGCTCCGTGAAGACGAGCTCGAGGAGCCAGAGGAGGGCCATCGGCACGACGAGGAGCAGCGCGACCGTGCGCGGGTCGCGGCGAAGCTGCTCGAGCACGCGCCGGGTCGTGGCGGCCGTCCGGGACACGCTCATGCCGGCGTCCCGATCTCGTCGCGGACGAGCGCGAGAAACGCGGCCTCGACGTCCCGGGCGCCCGTCCGCGCGAGCAGCTCGTCGGGCGTCTGCTGGGCGAGGATCGCCCCGTCGCGCATGAGCAGGAGCTCGTGGCAGCGCGTCGCCTCGTCCATCACGTGGCTCGACACGAGGAGCGTGCGCCCCTCGTCCGCGAGTCGCCGGAAGAGGCCCCACAGCTCCGCCCGCAGCACGGGGTCGAGACCGACGGTCGGCTCGTCGAGGACGAGCAGCTCGGGCCGCCCGAGGAGCGCCACCGCGAGCGACGCGCGGGAGCGCTGGCCGCCGGAGAGCCGGCCGACCGGGCGTCCGGCGTGGTCGGCCAGGTCGACCTCCGCGAGCACCCGCTCCACGTCTCTCGCCGGTGCCCCCAGCACCGCGGCGAAGTAGCGGAGGTTCTCCTCGACCCCCAGGTCGTCGTAGACCGACGCCGCCTGCGTCGCGTAGGCCACGCGGGCGCGGAGCGCCGGCGCCCCCGCTGGCAGGCCGAGCGCGCGCACGGTGCCGCGTTCGACGATCTGGACACCGACGATCGAGCGGAGGAGGGTCGACTTCCCGCAGCCGGACGGCCCGAGCAGCCCGATCACCCGGCCGGCGGGAAGCCGCAGCGAGAGATCGTCGAGCACGACGCGGCCGCCGCGCACGACGCGGAGCCCCTCGATCTCGACCGCGGCCGCCGGCTCGCTCACACGAGCCCGGCGAGCAGGCGGAGCGCCTCCGGCTGGCGCGCCTGAAGGATCAGGCTGCCGACCCCGCAGTCGCGGAACGCGTCCAGCCGGTCGCCGATGCGTGCGCGGTCGCCGACGAGCGCGACCTCGTCCACGAGCGCGTCCGGGACCGCCCCGATCGCGTCGTTCTTCCTCCCGGCGAGATAGAGATCCTGGATCGTCGCGGCGGCGTCGGCGTAGCCGTAGCGCTCGGCGAGGCGCGTGTAGAAGTTCTTGCCCTTCGCGCCCATGCCGCCGACGTAGAGGGCGAGAAGCGGCTTGAGCGCGTCCCTGCCCGCCTGGACGTCGTCCGTGACCACGACCGGGACGTGCGCGGCGAGGTCCCAGCCCTCGGGCCGCCCGCCGCGCCGCGCGAAGCCCTCCTCGAGCATCGGCGCGTGGGTCTCCGCGAACCGCTCGGGGGAGAAGAAGATCGGCAGCCAGCCGTCCGCGATCTCCGCCGCGAGCGCGACGTTCTTCGGTCCGATCGCGGCGAGGTAGATCGGCACGTCGGCCCGCGGCGGGTGGACGATGATCCGGAGTGGCTTGCCGAGGCCGGTCGCGCCCGGCCCGGTGTAGGGGACGTCGTAGTGCTCGCCGTGGTGCTCGAGCGGCGCCTCGCGACGGAGGATCGCGCGGACGATCTCGACGTACTCGCGCGTACGCGCGAGCGGCTTGCCCCACGCCTGTCCATGCCAGCCCTCGGCCACCTGCGGGCCCGACGTGCCGAGGCCGAGCAGGACGCGGCCACCCGAGAGCAGGTCGAGCGTCGCGACCGTGGCGGCGGTGGTCGCGGGCGAGCGCGCGGGCATCTGCATGATCGCGGTCCCGAGGAGCACGTTCGACGTGCGGGAGCCGATCCAGGCGAGCGGCGAGACGGCGTCCGAGCCGTAGGCCTCGGAGGTCCAGACCGAGTGGAAGCCGCAGCGCTCGGCCTCCTCGGCGAGCGCGGCCCACTGCACGGGGTCGTCGTATCCCAGTTGCAGCCCGAGCCGCACCCGACGATCCTACTCGGGTGGCGCAGTCGCTCTTCCCGCCGGCGTACCTCGAGTCGCGCGACCGGTACCGGCGGTTCATGGAGGAGCACGTGCTCCCGAACGAGACCGCGATCGGCCTCGAGGACGACGCCGCGCTCGCGCTCGTCGAGGAGCTCCGCGGGCGGGCACGGGCGGCCGGTCTCTGGGCGCCGCACGTGCCTCCGGAGGCGGGCGGCACCGGCGAGGGGTTTCTCTACTACGCCTGCCTCAACGAAGCGATCGGGCGCTCGGCGTACGCGCAGCTCGTGTTCGGCTGCCAGGCGCCCGACGCGGGGAACGCGGAGATCCTGCACCTGTTCGGGACGGACGAGCAGAAGGAGCGCTTCCTGCGGCCGCTCGTGGCGGGCGAGGTCCGCTCGTTCTTCTCGATGACGGAGCCCGAGGTGTCCGGCTCGGATCCCACGCTCCTGCGCACGCGCGCGCTGCGGGACGGGGACGAGTGGGTGATCGACGGTCGCAAGTGGTTCTCGAGCGGCGCGGAGGGAGCTGCGTTCGCAGTCGTGTTCGCCGTGTCCGACCCGGAGGCGGAGCCGCACCGGCGGGGGACGATGATCCTCGTCCCCGTCGACACCCCGGGCGTCGAGGTCGTCCGGCCGATCCCCGTGATGGGGCATCGCGGGCGCGGCTGGAGCACGCACTGCGAGGTGGCGTACACGGGCGTCCGCGTGCCGGTCTCCAACACGCTCGGTGGGGAGGGCGACGCCTTCGCGATCGCCCAGAAGCGGCTCGGGCCCGGGCGGATCCATCACGTGATGCGCTGGCTCGGCCAGATGCAACGCGCGTTCGAGCTGATGTGCTCCTACGCGAACGAGCGCGAGGCGTTCGGCGGCCCGCTCGCGGACAAGCAGACCGTGCAGAACTGGGTGGCGGACTCGGCAGCCGAGATCCAGGCGTGCCGCCTGCTGACGATGGACGCGGCGCGGAAGATCGACGAGGGCTCCGAGGCGCGGGTCGAGGTCTCGCTCCTCAAGTTCTACGCGGCGCGCGTCCTCTGCGACGTGATCGACCGGGCAATCCAGGTGCACGGCGCGCGCGGGCTCACCGACGAGACGCCGCTCGCCGCCATGTCGCTGATGGCCCGCGGGGCCCGCATCTACGACGGGCCCGACGAGGTGCACCGGATGGTCGTCGCGCGGCGGATCCTCCGCTCCTTCCGCGACGGCGAGGGGTGGGCGTTCTCGTAACCTGAGGGGGTTGCCCGGGCGCCGCTCCGATTCTCTCCTCCTCGAGCTGGACCTGTCGCGTGGCGTGCTCGAGGCGCCTCCGTCCTCGCCTCTGCGGATGCGCGGGCGGCAGGTCCCGGTCGTCCGCGGGGTCGTCGACGGGCTCGCGCGCGCGGCCCGCGACGACCACGTCGTCGGGCTCGTCGCCCACATCGGCCAGCGTCCGCCCAGCCTTGCCCACTCGAGCGAGCTACGCGACGCCGTCCAGCAGTTCCGCGCCTCGGGGAAGCTCGCAGTGGCCTGGACCGAGTCCTTCGGCGAGATGAGCGCGGCGAACGTCGGCTATCACCTGGCGACGTCGTTCGCGGAGATCTGGCTCCAGCCGACGGGCGACCTCTGTCTGACCGGCGTCGTGGCGCGTGCGCTCTTCGTCCGCGGCGCCCTCGACCGCCTGGGCGTCGACCCGCAGCTCGCCCAGCGGTACGAGTACAAGACGGCAGCCGACACCTTTCTGCGCACCGGGATGTCCGACGCCGGGCGGGAGATGGCGAGGCGGCTCGCGGAATCGGCCACGGAGACGATCGTCGACGACGTCGCCGCCGGACGGCAGCTCGAGCCGGCGACGGTGCGGGACGTGATCGAGCGTGCGCCGCTGACGGCCGAGGAGGCGCGCGAGGCCCGGCTCGTCGACCGGCTGGGCTACCGCGACGAGGTCTACGCGAGCCTGCGCCAGCGGCTCGGGACGGTTTCCCTCCGCTACGTCGACCGGTACGAGCGCCACCAGGAGCGCCGCGCCGCGCTCGGGCGCGCCGTCCTTCGCCGGCGCCGTCCCGCGGTGGCGCTCGTCCGGGCGACGGGCCCCATCCACCTGGGCCGCGCGGGCGGGCTCCCGCTGGCTACCCCGACCGTCGGTTCCGACACGCTCGGCGCGACGCTCCGTGCGGCGGGACGCGATCCGGCGGTGAGGGCCGTCGTCCTTCGGGTGGACAGCCCCGGCGGCTCGTACGCGGCGAGCGACGCCATCCGCAGAGAGGTGCTGCAGCTCCGGGCCACCGGCCGGCCCGTGATCGCGTCGATGGCCACGGTCGCGGCTTCCGGCGGGTACTACGTCGCGATGCCCTGCGACGCCGTCGTCGCGGAGCCAGGCACCATCACCGGCTCGATCGGCGTCGTGGCGGGCAAGCAGGTCATCCGCGACGCGCTCGGCCGGATCGGGATCGCCGTCGACAGCGAGGCGATCGGCGCGCACGCGGAGATGTTCTCGACGCAGCGGCCCTTCACCGACGACGAGTGGCAGCGGCTCGAGGGGTGGCTCGACCGGGTCTACGAGGACTTCACCGCCAAGGCGGCGAGCGACCGCGACATGACCCTCGAGAGCCTGCAGGACGTCGCGAAAGGTCGGGTGTGGACCGGTGCGGACGCCCGTGCCCGCGGGCTCGTCGACCACCTCGGCGGGCTGGAAGGCGCGATCGGGCTCGCGTGCGAGCGCGCCGGGGTCCGCCGCGAGGACGTCGACGTTCGTGCGCTGCCCCACCTGAGCCTTCGCCAGCGCCTCCAGCAGCCGGAGTCGAGCGAGCACCCGGGAGCGGGGCGCGCGGCGCTCGGCGACCATCCGCTGCTCCCCACCGCCCTCGGCGCGCTGGGCCTGCCGCCGCTCACCGGCGTCCTCAGCCTGCCCGTCGCCTGGCAGCTCTCCTGACGGCGACGTTCAGCGCGCCGGCGGGAGGCCGACGCGCTCGTCCTCGGCCGTGCGAGGCCCGGGGAGCGTCGGGAAGCGAAAGTCGATCGGCGGCCGGCCGGGCTGCACCGCCCAGACATGCCCCGTCTCGCCCGACCTGAGCGCGACCCAGGCGGCCTCCGCGACGTCCTCGACGGCGAGGAGCGGAAAGCCCGCCCCCTCGAGCCGCGTGCGCAGGTCGCCGTCGACCATGGCGGTGTCGACGAAGCCGGGGCAGACCGCGTTGATCGAGATCCCTCGCTGCCCGAGCGGCGGCGCGACGCTGCGGACGAAGCCGACGACTGCGTGCTTCGTCAGGGCGTAGACGGGGTCGTCGGGCACCGCGGTCAGGCCGGCGAGCGACGCGGTGCAGACGATCCGGCCGCCCGGCTCCATCACCCGCGCGAGCCGGCGGACGCCGAGCACGACGCCGTCGACGTTGACCGCCAGCGCGCGTCGATAGCTCTCGAGCGTCAGCTCGGCCGGATCGGCGGGGCCGCCGAGCACGCCGGCGTTGAGGCAGGCGACGTCGACGGCGTCGACCGCGTCCCAGTGGCCCGGGTCGCCGACGTCGAACCCCGTCGCGATGTCCAGCACGCGCACGTCGAAGCCCTCGGCCCGCAGCCGCGCGACGAGGGCGCCGCCGATCCCGGAGGCGCCGCCGGTGACGAGCGCCGTGCTCACGGCACGAGCACGACCTTCCCGGTCGAGCGCCGCTCGGCGACGCTCCGGAGCGCCTCGTCTGCCTGCTCGAGCGGGAAGGTCGCGCCGACGAGGGGCGCGAGATCGCCCGCCGACCACCGCTCGAGCAGCTCGGCCGCGGCCTCCCGCACCACCTCGGGGCGCAGCTTCATGAAGCGCCCGAGGTAGAAGCCGCACGCCGAGACGTTGCGGCCGACGAGCAGCGCCGGGTCGACGGGCTGCCAGGCGCCGCCGGCGTAGCCGATGCCGATCACCGCGCCGAGCGGCCGGAGTCGCTTGATCGCGTCTGCGAAGAGGTCGCCGCCCACCTGGTCGAGGATCACGTCGAACGGCTCGAGCTCGTCGATCGCGTCGTAGGTGACGGCCTCGGCGCCGAGGTCGCGGACGACCGCGAGCTTCTCCTCCGAGCCGACCGCGCCGATCACCTCGGCGCCGAGCGCCCGCGCGACCTGGACGCCGGCGCTCCCGACGCCGCCGGCCGCAGCGGTCACGAGCACACGCGCGCCCGACCGCAGCGGCACCTGGCGGGTCAGGGGGATCCAGGCGGTCAGGAACGCGAGGAGGAACGCAGCGCCTTCCTCGTAGGTCGCGGCGTCGGGGAGGTCGAACAGCCACTCCTGCTCCGCGGCCGCCCGCTCGGCGAAGCCCCCACCGTCGATGCGCACGAACGCGAGCACCCGGCGACCGTCGTCGGTCTCGCCCGCGATCTCCGAGCCGGGCACGTACGGCAGCGGCGGAGGCTGGGGATACCGTCCCTCGCGGACGAGGACGTCCGCGAAGTTGACGGCCGCGGCGCGTACGTGGACGAGGACCTCGCCGTCCCGCGGCAGGGGCTCCGGGACGTCGCGGAGCGCGAGGGCGCGCTCCTCGTCGAGGACGACCGCCCGCACGTTCAGCGCCCCGTGAACTCGGGCGGGCGCTTCTCGATGAAGGCGGCGACGCCCTCCGCGCCGTCGTCGGAGCGCAGGCAGCGGACGAACCCCTCGGCCTCGCGGCGCAGGCCCTCCTCGAGCGGCAGGTCACGCGTCGTCCGCGCGAGCTCGCGGAGCACCCCGACGGCGTGCGGCGAGCGCGAGGCGATCCGGCCCGCGACTGCGAGCGCCGCGTCGTCGAGCTCGGGCGCCGGCACGACCTGCTCGACGAGCCCCCACGCAGACGCGGTCTCCGCGTCGACGAACTCGCCGGTGAGGTTGAGGAACATCGCCCGGCCGTACCCGACGAGCCGCGGCAGCCGTTGCGTGCCGCCACCGCCGGGAATCAGGCCGAGGGCGATCTCGGGCTGGCCGAGCGTCGCGTTGTCCGCGCAGATCCGCACGTCGCAGCACATCGCGAGCTCGAGGCCGCCGCCGAGGCAGTAGCCGCGGATCGCGGCGACGAACGGCGTCCGCGCCGCGTCCATCCGGTGCCCGAGCTTCTGGATCCCGCGGGCCGACCCGCCCTCCCCGGCCGACTCGCGCAGCGTGGGGAACTCCTTGATGTCCGCCCCCGCGACGAACGCACGGTCGCCGCCGCCGCGCAGCACGATCGCGCGGACGCCGTCGTCCTCGTCCAGTGCATCGAGCTCGGCCTCGAGCTCCTCCAGCAGCGCGGTCGAGAGCGCATTCATCGGCGGGTTGTCGATCGTGACGACCGCCACGCCCTCGACCCCCTCGGGTCGTTCCGTCGAGACGAAGGTCGCCATGCCGGTGTCCTAGCGCTTCTCGGCGGCGACCGGCGCCGCGAACCGTTCCCGGAGCGCGGTCTTGCGGAACTTGCCGACGGCGGTCTTGGGGATCTCGTCGACGAACTCGAACCGGTCCGGCAGCCAGAACTTCGCGAACTGCGGAGCGAGGAAGTCGCGCAGCTCGTCGCCGCTCGCGGCGGTGTCCTCGCGCACGACGACGACCGCGAGCGGCCGCTCCGTCCACTTCTCGTCCGGCACCGCGATCACCGCCGCCTCGGCGACCGCCGGGTGCCCCATCAGCGCGTTCTCGAGCGCGACGGTGGAGATCCACTCGCCGCCCGACTTGACGAGGTCCTTCGCCCGGTCCTGCACCTCGACGTACCCGTCGGGCCCGATCGTGACGATGTCGCCGGTGCGGAACCAGCCGTCGTCCGTCCAGCGGTCGGCCGCTTCGGGCGCCTCGTGGTAGGCGGAAGAGATCGAAGGCCCGCGCACCTCGAGCTCGCCCATGCTCCTGCCGTCCCACGGCGCGAAGCCCTCCTCGCCGCGGGCGCGGATCTCGACGAACGGGATCGGCGGGCCCTGCTGGGCGCGCTTGTCGTACGCGGCCTCCTTGTCGAGGCCGCGCTCCTGTCCGGGCGCGCCCGAGAGCGTGCCGATCGGAGACATCTCGGTCATGCCCCAGCCGTGCACCACGTGGAGCCCGTGGCGCTCGCCGAACGCCTCGATCATCGAGCGGGGCGGCGCCGACCCGCCCACGGTCATCGAGTGCAGCGCGGAGAGGTCCCAGCGACCGGGATTCGCGTCGAGCGCCTGGAGGATCCCCATCCAGATCGTCGGGACGCCCGCCGTCAGCGTGACGCGCTCCTGCTCGAATGCGTCGAGGAGGCTCTCGGGGTCGAGGTGCGGGCCCGGGAAGACCTGCTTCGCACCGACGAGCGTGCAGCTGAACGGGTAGCACCACGCGTTCGCGTGGAACATCGGGACGACGGGGAGGACGGTGTCGCCCTCGTTGAGCCCCAGGAGCGAGACCGACGTGAGCGCGTGGATCGCGATCGCGCGGTGCGAGTAGACGACCCCCTTCGGCTTGCCGGTCGTCCCGCTCGTGAAGCACATCGCCGCCGCAAGCCGCTCGTCGAGGTCGCGGTACGCGAACGCGCTCTCGTCGGCCGAGGCGAGGAGCTCCTCGAAGTCGAGCGCGCCGTCCGGCGTCTCGCCGGCACCCGCCGCGATCACGTGCTCGAAGCCGACCCGCTCGACGAACTGCTCCGCGAGCGGCCAGAGGACCTTGTCGACGACGAGCACCCGGTCGCCCGCGTGGGTCGCGATGTACGTGTTGTCGTCGGGGTGGAGCCGGAGGTTCATCGTGTGCGTCACGAGCCCGCCGGCCGGCGCGCCGACGTACGTCTCCAGGTGCTCGTGGTGGTTCCACATGAACGTCGCGACGCGGTCGCCGTCCTCGAGCCCGAGTCCGCGCAGCGCGACCGCGAGCCGCTTCGCGCGCGACGCGAACTCCCCGTAGCCGTAGCGGTGCCAGCTCTTGTCGGGGAGCCGCGAGACGATCTCGCGGTCCCGGTAGAGCTCGTCGGCCCGGCGGAGGATCGCCGGCACGTTCAGCTGGTAGTCCATCATCAGCCCCTGCACAGAGAACCTCCTTCGCGAAGCGAGAATCCGCAGAAGCGGATTCTCGCCGCTTGATCCTCGCCTTCGGCGAGGCAGATCCCGAAAGGCGCCCGCCTCGCGGTCGCATTACTCATGGTGTGTCGAGAAGCTCGCTCGCGACCTCGGCGCGGAGCTGCGCCGACGACGCCTCCCAGGACTGGATCCCGAGCGCGCGCTTGTACAGCCGGTGCAGCACGTGCTCCCACGTGAACCCGATGCCGCCGTGCGCCTGGATCGCGCGCTCGCACGCGGCGACCGCCGCATCCGCCGCCTCGGCGGCCGCAGCGGCCGCGGCGACCGGCGCCTGCGGGTCCTTCTCTGCCACGCACCAGGCTGCCCACCAGGCGAGCGAGCGGGCGAGCTCGAGCTCCGTGTACGCGCTCGCGAGCGGGTGCGAGACGGCCTGGTACGAGCCGATCGGCCGGCCGAACTGCACCCGGCTCTTCACGTAGTCGACCGCGAGCTCGAGCGCGCGGCTGCCGACGCCGACCGCCTCGAGCGCGAGGATCGCGAGCGATCGGTTGCGAAGCGCGGGCAGGACCTCCGAGGAGCAGAGCGCGCGACCTGGCTCACCGCCCGAGACCACACCGAGCGGGCGCGTGGCGTCGTTCGTCGGCAGCACCTCGCGCTCGCAACCGACGAGCTCCCAGACGGTGTCCCCTGCGGGAACGGCGACGTTCGCGGCGGTGTCGAGATCGGGGACGAGCGGGCCGAGAGCGAGCGTCCAGCTCGCGGTTCCCCCTGCGACGGCCGCCTGGTCCTCGGCCGGCAGGAACGGGAGCAGGCTCGAGGTCGACCAGAGCGGCGCGTGCAGGAGCGCGCGGCCGGCCTCCTCGTGCAGCACCGCCTCCTCGACGAACGAGAGGCCGGCGCCGCCGTGCTCCTCGCCGACGCCCGCCCCGGTCCAGCCGAGCTCCGCGAGCGCCTCCCACGTCGGCTCGGGGGTCGTCTCGAGGTACCCGCGCGCCTGGTCGCGCAGCTCGTCCTGAAGCTCGGTGAAGGCGAGGTCCATCAGCGTGACCTCGGCAGCCCGAGCACGCGCTCGGCGACGATGCTGCGCAGGACCTCCGAGGTGCCCGCCTCGATCGTGTTCCCGCGGCTGCGGAGCTGCTGGACCGGCCAGTAGCCCCCGTACGGCCCGTTCGGCGGGAGCAGCTGCGCGTCGGGGCCGAGCAGCTCGAGCGCGAGCTTCGTCACCCGCTGGTTCGCCTCCGACCACTGGAGCTTGAGGATCGATCCCTCCGGCCCTGGGACGCCCGTCCGCTCGAGCGCGGTGAGCGAGCGGTAGGCGGTGATGCGCAGTGCCTGGAGCTGGATCCACTCGCGGGCGATCGCGTCGCGCTGCGTCGGGCTCGCGCCGCGGTCGGCGGCGAGCGCGAGGAGCTTCCGCATCTGCACCTCGAGCCGCGCGACGAGCGCGAAGCCGAGCGTCCCGCGCTCGTGCAGGAGCGTCGTCATCGCCACGCCCCAGCCGCCCCCGATCTCGCCGAGCACGTTCTCGACCGGCACCTCGGCCTCCGCGAAGAAGATCTCGTTGAACTCGGCCTCGCCGGTGATCTGCGTCAGCGGGCGCACCTCCACCCCGGGAGCGTGCATGTCGACGACCATGTAGGTCAG
>DATBET010000059.1:0-66874 GCA_036558885.1 Gaiella sp. | reverse complement strand
AATCGCGCGTCGCCTGTCCGGACGGCATCACGTCCGCCGGATACGGCTCGCGCCCGATCGGCACCAGCCGGGCGCGGCCCTCGGCGAACAGGCGCTCGGCTCGGGCGAAGTCCTCCTCGTCGTCGATGTTGAGGCCCTCGTAGCTCTCCGTGAGAAACGGAGCGAGCATCCGTCCCTCGCGCGTGCCGGTCGCCTCGACGACCCGCGTCCAGGCGATCTCCAGCGCGCTGTTCTGGACGTAGATCGCCGGGAGGGCCTGATACTGGCCGGCGTGCCACGCGACGTCGAGGTGCGACTGGTCGAGCAGCGGCCGCATCAGCCTGCCGAGCTCGTCGATCACCCACATCTTCCCGGGGTGCTGCTTCACGCGCTCGACCGCGCGGATCGAGTCGGCCTCGGGGGTGGCGAGGAGCTGCTCGAGGCCCCGGCGGATCGCCTCCGGGCCGCGGAAGGGGTTCGTCGCGCGGACGATCGCGAACAGGTCGTAGCGCTCCTCGAGCCGCGGGAGCGTCCACGCGATCCACTCGACGTCCGGCGAGGTCGACGTCGCGTACTCCGCTGGGCGGAGGAACGGGACCTCCGCTCCGTACCACCGGGCGACCTGCGCGATCTGCGCGCTGTCGGTCGAGACGAGGATCCGGTCGAACACCTCCGAGCGGCGCGCCGTCTCGATTGCGTAGGCGAGCAGCGGGTGCCCCGCGAGGCGCCTGACGTTCTTGTCCTTGACGCGCTCCGAGCCGGAGCGGGCGCCGATCAGCGCGATCGCGGTGGGCATCAGCCCAGCACCGCCGCCCAGGTCTCCGCGACCTCACTCACGGAGCGCCTGAGCAGGTCGAGTCGAGCCCTGTCCAGCTCCTCGGCATTCGCGGGCACGTCCGCTCCGCGACGAAGCGTGACGAAGAACTCGCAGCCGACCGTGTCGTGGGACGCCGCGACGTGCACGTCGAGCAGGCCGAGCGCCGAGAGCTCCAGCACCGCGAGCTCGAACGATGCCGGCGTGAACTGCCACGCGTGACAGTCGACGTACTCCGCGGGCGGACCGGAGAGGAGCTCTCGCGCTCCCTCCAGCGACCCCAGCAGCTCGACGAGGCGAGGATCCGCGGAGGGCTCCCACGCAATGTGCCCGTCGAGCCTCGTCGCGTAGGCGCGCTGATCGTAGAGCGTCGCGAGATCGTGCCGGGACGCGCGCCGCGCGTGCGCGTCGAGGAGCTGCCCGACCCTGGTCGGCGCGCGGAGCAGGTCGAAGCAGTAGCGCATGTCCGGCACAGCGAGGGAGAGCCAGCCGTCCTCGCAGAGGACAGCCGTCACGCCCTGGACGAACCCGACGAGGTCCGGTGTGTGCTCGATCAGGTGGCTCGCCAGGCAGACGTCGAACCCGTGGAGCTCGCGGGGGATCGCCTCGTCGAGCCCGCCCTCCGTCCAGACGACGTCGACGTCCTCGATCCGCGAGACGTCGACGCCGTGTGCGGGGTCGCGGTACTTCTCGATGAGCTCCTCCCGCGTCGCGTGATCGACCACGCACGTTTCCCATCCCTCGGAGCGGGGGGCGAGCGGGTTGTACGACGGGCCGATCTCGAGCACTCTCATGTCGCGCTCGACGCCTGCGAGCAGCACCGTACGGCGGTCGAACGGGGGCGGCGCGGGACGGGTCGCCCTCTCGATGCCGAGCCGCCGCGCCGCGCCGGCCGCCTTCGCCCGCAGCCGATTCACCGATCGCCCCTGCGATACAGGACGGTCTCGCCGCGGCGCATGACCTCCCGGAAGCCGCGCCGCTCGATCTCGGCCTTCACCTGGGTGAGGGTCGGGGAGCCCCAGAACCGCATCCCGGGATCGAACACGACGTACTCGAGCTCGCGCGTCGCACGCTCGCGGTCGGCAGCCGTCCACTCCGTCCCGACGCGCACGGGGATCATCGGCTCCGGCACGACATACAGGTGCCGCCGCTCCGCGAGATGCGAGAGGGCGTGCATCGGCGCGGAGACGCTCGCGCCCGACGGGATCGCGGCGAGGATCGCCTGGCGGTCGGCGCGGTGGGGCCACTCGAAGCGGATCTGGCGGGTGATCGCGCTCGCCCACTGGATCGAGAGGACGACGAGCAGCACGCCGGCCGCGGCGGCCCAGCGCAGCCAGGTCGTCCGCGCGGACGGGTTGATCCGCCCCGCGCCGACCGCTCCGGCGGCCGCGACGGCGCCCATGGCGACGATCCAGTAGTGGTACTGGATCGTGTGCTGCAGGTCGTAGGCCGACAGGAGATTGAGCGCGGCCGCGGGCACGACCACGAGGAGCCGCCCCGGCGCCAGCAGGCAGAGACCCCCGGTCGTCAGCACGAGCATCGCGAGGACCCCGACGTCCGCCGGCGTGAGCGCGCGGTCGACCGCAGTGAACGGATGAAGCAGCGTGTACCGCACGACGTCGGCGAACGAGTCGCCGCGATCGCCTGCGAAACGAGGGCCGAACTCCTCCGTCGCGGCATTCCCGAAGGCGGGTAGGACGACGTAGACCGCGAACATCGACCACACGGCTGCACCCGCGGCGAGCGCGAACCCCAGTCTGCGTCGCCCTTCCCAGGCGAACACGAGCCCGAGCGCCGCGTAGGTCAGCCCCACGTCCTCCTTCATCGCGCACGCGAGCACGACCGTGACGACGAACCACGCGGCCCTGTCGTGGGCGAGGAGGAGCAGCCCGCCGACGAGCAGGACGGGCACGAGCGTCTCCGGGTGGAAGTCGTGCAGGGCCGGGCGCAGCACGACCGGCGAGGCGCACCAGAGCACGGCCGGCACGGCGGCGATCCAACCCTTGGCGCCGCTCGCGCGGGCGAGGTGGTAGAGGAGCGGCGCGGTCGCCGCGAGCGCGAGGGTCTGCACGACGAGGATCCCCGGCGCGCCGACCCCGAGCGTCCCGAGCGGCGCGAGGAGCGCGATCCCCGGCTCGACGTGGTCGCCGAGCAGCGTCCGCAGCACGATCGTGTTGAACGGCTCGTGGAGGTGCCCGAGCAGCCAGACGTACTGCGAGAAGATCCCGTGGTCGAAGTCCGAGGCGAACGCCGCGAAGCGGAGCAGCGCGAGCGTGGCGACGACGAGCGCGTAGAGGGCCGCGACGACGAGGACGACGCGGCCGACGAGCCGGTCGCCGGTCCAGCGGTCGGAGGCGGTCACGATCTCCGCCGGCGCCCTCGCCGGCGCCTGCGCAGCCTGCGTCGACGTCATCGCGCGCGCACCGCCTCCTCGGCATCCGCCAGCAGCCCCTCGAGGCTCGGCGCCGGGACGACGGCCCGTGCGGCGGCCCGTACGACCGAGCCGACGATCGCGTCGAGCTCGGTCGGCCGGCCGGCGGCGGCGTCACGCGCGGCCGAGGTCGTCAGCTCGGGCGGCATGGCCTCGATCATCGCCCACTGCCCGGCGGCCGCGAGCGAGACGCCGTCCGCCGCGGCGCAGGCGACGGCCTCGTCGAGCGCCGCCCGCATCCGCCCCTGCCAGGCCGGATCGGCCCGGAGCGCGCCCACGGGAAGCCCGGACGCGACGGTCGCCGCGGCGAGCACGGCGAGCCGCGAGGCCTTCTCCCAGAGCACCTCCCGCTCGTCGTCGAGGACGACGAGCTCGAGCCCGGACGCGCCGAGTGGCTCGAGGCGCGCCGCGAGCGCGGACCGATCCAGGTCGGCGGAGGCCGCGGTGATCCTCCCTCCCGCCTGCTCGGCCTGGACGACGACACCCGGCTCCGGCGAGACGGCCGAGACGCGTCCGATCGACCCGGCGGCAACGACGGTCGGCGCGTGCACCACCGTGTCGCGAGCAGCTCGGAGCCGTGCCCTGATCCGGTCGACGTGCTCGAGGCCGTTCAGCAGCGGCAGCACGACGGCGCCGTCGAGCGGCTCGGGTGCGATCCGGTCGAGCGCGGCGTCGAGGTCGTACGCCTTCACCGCGACGACGAGCAGCCCGACCGGGCGCTCGAGCCGGAGGGTCGCCTCGGGGTGCGCGACGCGGGTCTCGTCGCCTTCCACGAGCGTGAGCCCCCTCTCGCGGATCGCCTCGACCGTACGCTCGGTCCCGATGCACAGCGCCTCGGTCCGCGCGGCGAGCATCCCGCCGATGCCGCCGAGGCCGAGCACCGCGAGCGGCGTGCGGGTCACGCCCGGGGCGCGCCGGCGACGGGCCCCGGTCCGGCCGCTGCCGTCCGGGGAGCGTGCGGCGCGCCGTTCACGGCGGCGATCGTAACCGTCCGTTCAGCGCACGGCCGCGATGTAGTACTGGGCGGCGAGCGGCAGGCGCGCGAGCACGCTCTCCGCGGCGACGACGCGCGGGCGGTCAGACGGGACGAGGATCACGTACCGCTGCTCGACCGGTTCGAGGCCCCCTTCGCGGAGCATGCGACGTGCGCTCCGTGAGGTGAGCAGGACGGCGTCGCCGTCGAACGCGCAGCGGGCCACCGCGAGCCGGGTGAGGGGGTTCAGAGGGTTGTGCTCGAACACGACCACGAGCCCGCCGGGACGGACGACGCGACGCAGTTCCGAGACGAACCGGGGCCGCTCGGCGGGCGGCACGTGATGGAGCACGCAGATCGCGAACGCGAGGTCGAACCGCTCGTCCTCGTAGGACAGGTCGTCCCCCGGGTACGTCGTGTAGCGCACCGACGGGTTCGCCTGCTCGGCCCGGCGAACGGCCTCGGCCGAGACGTCCGTGCCCTCGAGCTCGCCGAGCCGCCCTGCCAGGTACGCGTCTGTCGAGCCGACGCCACATCCGACGTCCAGCGCCCGCACGTCACCGGGTGGGCCGAGCAGGCGGCCGACGACGTCCAGCAGGTGGCGGGCCTTTCGCCGGGTGAACAGGTCGTGCTCGACACCGGAGAACGCGATCGAGCGCTGCACCGCGTCGCCGTAGCCGTCCGCGTACTCGTCGAAGCTCGCGGTGCCCCGCGATTCCGGCACCGCTGCTACCGCCTCACCGCTGCCGGCCGGCGCCCAGCGCCGGGTCAGGCAGCGGATCGTCGACGTCGTCCAGCCCGACACGGTCCCGCACGAGGTACAGCGGCCGCCGCTTCACCTCCTCGTGGATCTGCGCGACGTACTCGCCCATCACCCCGAGGACGGTGAGCTGCACGCCCCCCAGCAGCGCGATCGCGACGACGATCGAGGCCCAGCCGGGGACGGCGTACACGCCGAAGATCTTGACCAGGATCGCCGCGAACCCGAGGAGGAACGCGAGCACCGAGACGACGAACCCCACGTTCAGCGTCAGGCGCAGGGGCGCGGTGGAGAACGAGACGAGCCCGTCGAGGGCGAACCGCAGCATCTTCCGCAGCGAGTACTTCGACCGGCCGGCGTAGCGGCCATCGCGCACGTACTGCACTCCGGTCTGGTCGAACCCGACCCAGGCGGACATGCCGCGCAGGTAACGGTTGTGCTCGCGCATGGACGTCATCGCCTGCAGCGCGCGGCGGTCGACGAGGCGGAAGTCGCCCGCGTCGCCGGGGATCTCGATGTCCGTGAGGCGGCCGAGCAGGCGGTAATAGAGCTTCGCCGTCAGAAGCTTCGTGCGCGTCTCCTGCTCCCGGCGCTCGCGCACCGCGTACACGACGGCGTAGCCCTCCCGCCAGCGCTTGGCCAGCTCGAGCGCGACCTCGGGCGGGTCCTGGAGGTCCGCGTCCATCATCACGACCGCGTTGCCGCGCGCGTGGTCCAGGCCGGCGGTGAGCGCGAGCTGGTGCCCGAAGTTGCGCGACAGCCGGACGAGCTTGAAGCGGTCGTCCCGCTCGTGGAGGGAGAGCATCAGCTCGTAGCTCCCGTCCGTGGAGCCGTCGTCGACGAGCACGACCTCGGCGCTGCCGTCGAGGCCGTCCAGGACGGGGACGAGCCGTCGATACAGCTCGTCCAGCGTCTCCCGCTCGTTGTAGATCGGCACGACGAACGAGTATTCGGGCGGCACGGCTGCGAGGGTACCCGCTGCATCCGCCGACGACCGTCAGGCGGACGGGAGGCTCATGCGAGCGCGGGGTCGACGACGAGGTTCACGTACTGCGTCTCCGAGTAGACGTCGAGCGCCTCGACCCCTGCCTCCTTCCACCCCGTGCCCGAGTGCCTCACCCCGCCGAAGCCCATGTGCGGCTCGCTTCCGTGGGTGCCCGCGTTGACGACGACCACCCCCGCGGCGACCTGCTCCGCGAAGCGCATCGCGCGGTGGACGCTCGCCGTGTGGATCGCCGCCGTGAGGCCGTAGGGCGACGCGTTCACGACGGCGACGGCCTCGTCGAGCCCGGCGACGCGGTAGAGGGCCGCGACGGGGCCGAACAGCTCCTCGCAGGAGAGCGGCGCGTCCCGCTGCACCCCTTCCACCAGCGTCGGCGCCACGTGCCAGCCGCTCGTGCCGACACGCTCGCCTCCCGCGAGCACGACGGCGCCCTCGTCGCGGGCGCGGTCGAGGGCGGCGAGGATCCGCTCCATGCTCGCCTCGCTGATCACGGGACCGGGCCGCTCGAGCGCGCTCACGCGATCGAGCAGCCGGCTGCGAAGCTCGTCGTAGACCCCGTCGAACACGACGATCCGGCTGGCAGCGGCGCAGCGCTGACCGGCGTTCGAGAAGGCCGACGCGAGGATCCACTCGACGGCGCGTTCGAGGTCCGCGTCGTCACAGACCACCAGCGCGTTCTTGCCGCCCATCTCCAGGCACGTCTTCGCGAGCCGCCGGCCCGCTGCCTCGGCGACAAGTCTCCCCGTCTCGGCCGAGCCTGTGAAGCTGACGAGATCGACGCGGGGATCCTCCACGAGCGGCAGGCCCGCTTCTCCGCCGAGCCCGTGCACGACGTTCAGCACGCCGGGCGGCAGCCCCGCTTCGAGGCAGAGCCTTCCCATCCACCAGCCCGACAGCGGCGCGTGCTCGGAGGGCTTGAGCACGGACGCGTTGCCGCAGAGGATCGACGGGAACGCCTTCCAGGCGACATTCGGCAACGGCGTGTTGAACGAGATCAGCAGCGCGGCGACGCCGACGGGGCGGCGGAGGGTCATGACCGTGCGGTGCGGCATCGAGGCCGTGGTCGTGCGGCCGTACGAGCGGCGTCCCTCGCCCGCGACGAAGAAGCCCATCTCGATCGCCGCCGCGGTCTCGCCGCGCGCGAGCGCGAGCGGCTTGCCGGTCTCGGCCGCGACGAGCTCGCTCGCCTCGTCACTGCGCTCGCGCAGGAGCTCGGCGATCCCCCTGACGACGTCCCCCCGCTCGACGGGCGTCCGCGACGCCCACTCCGGCTGCACCTCGCACGCAGCGTCGACGGCCGCGGCGGCGTCCGCCTCCCCGGAGCGTGCGACGCGGCACAGGCGAGCGCCGTCTGCGGGGCGCGTCTTCTCGAGCCATCGTCCGTCCGCGGGCGACCGGTCCTCGCCGCCGACGAGGTTCGGCACCTCGGCCGGGATCACCAGGCCGACCAGCCCCCGTCGACCACGAGGTTCGCGCCCGTCACGTACGACGACGCGTCCGAGGCGAGGAAGACCACCGCCCCGACCGCCTCCGAGACGTCCATCAGGCGGCCGAGCGGCGACCGCGCCGAGAAGGCCTCCACGAACTGGACGGGCTGGCCGTTCTCGATCCCGTGCGGCGTGAGCGTGTTGACCCGCAGGCCGCTGCCGCCCCAGTAAGTCGCCAGGTAGCGCGTGAGGTTGAGGAGCGCGGATTTCGAGACCGAGTAGGCGACCGGCTTGAAGAACGGCTCGCCCTCGCTGCGGCGAAACTCGTACAGCGCCTGGTGCGGGGAGAGCAGCCCGTAGACCGAGCCGACGTTGACGATCGAGCCGCGACCCTCACGCGCCATCGCCCCGCCGATCACCTGGCAGGGGACGACGACGCCGAGGACGTTTACGTGGACGACGCGCTCGAGCGCGTCGGCCGGGACGCCCTCGAACGGCCCGACCTCGGAGGCGGGGGCATCCGGGGGCGCGTCGATCGCCGCGGCGTTGACGAGCAGGTGCGGGACGCCCCAGTCGACCTCGACGAGCGCGAGCGCCGCCTCGACGGCGCCGCGGTCCGTGACGTCGCAGCGGTGAACGCGGATCGTCCCGTCGTCGAGGCCGGTGCGAAGCGCCAGGGCCGAGGCGGGGGGCTCGGTCTCGACGTCGAGGATCGCGACCCGCATCCCACGGCCCGCGAGCGCGACGGACAGCTCGGAGCCGAGCTGGCCCATCCCGCCGGTCACGACGGCCACTCGCGCCGCGAGATCGAAGAGGGGGTCGCTCACGGCGCGATCCTAGGCGGTCGGCTGCGTTGGCCGCACCGTCGACGGACCGGAAGGGGCACGCTCCTCCGAAAGGGCGAGCACCCGTTCCCACGCGAGGCCGACGAGCACCGGGGCGCACGTGGCGAGGCCGAGCACCGGCGAGAAGACGACGCGGTCGGCCGACGTCCCGAGGACCCAGTCGATCGGCGAGACGCTCGCGTAGTAGACGGCGACGAGGGCGCCGAACGCAAGGATGCCCCAGAGCGCCACGAACGCGACCTGCCACCACAGCCGCACGAGGCAGGCGGCCCCGACCGCCGCCGCGATCAGCACGCAGGCGAGCGGCCACCGGTCCCAGGTCTCGGTGAGCAGGCGCGACGCAGCGTCGGGGATCCGGCCGGCCGCGTCGGCCATCGTGCCCGGATCGGTGAGGGCAGCGCGGTCGACGTTCTTCGCCCCAGGCCCGTTGAGCCGGTCGACCAGCGCCCACGCCGCGGGCACGACGAGCACGGCGCCCGCGAACCACGCGGCCGGCCGCAGCGCGCGCCCGAAGCCGCGCGCGGTCGCGAGGACCGCCGCGATCGCCGCGAGCGCGTACAGGAGGCCCTCCGCCTTCGTCGACGCGGCCGCCGCGAGGAACACGGCGGAGAGCACGAGCGTCGCGGGCGCGCCCCTGGACAGCCACACGAACGCGCACAGCACGCCGAGGGCGGTGAAGCACGCGACCGCGGTGTCCGCGTAGCTCGCCGCGCCGTTGTCGATCAGCTGCAGCGAGCCGGTCAGCCCCAGCGCGGTGCCCGCTGCGAGCCAGGGGGCGACCACGAGGCGAAGGAGGCCCCATGCCCCCCACCCGAAGCCGAGCAGCACGGCCGCCGACTCGATGTCGATCAGGTTGCGGTCGAAGCGCCCGATCGCGTCGGCCGAGAGCGCCTCGAGCGAGGGCAGGAGCACGGGATACTCCTGGTGCTGCATCAGGTACGCAGCGTCGCGGAACACGGGGCTCCAGACGTCGCCTTCGACGTAGAGCGCGTGCGCCTTCGGCGCCCACATCGCCCACCCGTCCCACTGGGCGAGACCGGTCGCCGCGTAGATGCGCAGGACGCCGATCGAGAGGACGCCGAGCAGGACGAGGGCGACGACCTCGACCGCGCGTCCGACGAGCCCTTGCCTCGTCGGGGGCGCGAGCGACCCGATGCCGGGCCGACGCCCGCGCAGCACGACGGCGGCGACGCCGAGCGCCGTGACGACGACCACGCCGGTGGAGAGCAGGCCCACGCCGATCCCGGTCATCGCCGAGAGGGCGGCGGCGAGGCCGCAGGCCGCGAGGCCGACGGCCGGCGCAAGGCCGGCGATCGTCGGCCACCAGGCCCGTCTGCCCGGCACGCCCGCGAGCCACAGGATCGCGAGGCCGACCGCGACGAACGCGGTGTTGAGCAGGATCAGGCGTGCCGTATCGGCCATCAGCGGTGCCCCAGCCAGACTCCGTCGACGACGCCCGTCTCGTCGAAGTCCGCACGGATCGCAGCCGACGGCTCGCCGAAGACCATCACCGCCTGCGCCTTCTCCGGCTCGTCCACGGCGATCGCGGGATAGAGGTACGAGAGGGAGACCAGCCGATAGGTCCCCTGGTCGTCGATGCTCGTCCCCGGCGCGAACACGAGCGCGAATCGCTCACCGGGTCGCAACGTCGCGCGGAAGCTGCGGAACGCGTCCGGCGCGCTGCCCGCCGCGGCCGCCCCGTCCGAGCGCGACGCGAGCCCGTCCGCCCGCCGCGAGCCGAGCTGGTCGATCGTGCGCCCGGCGTCGAGGGCAAGCCAGGCGACGAGGCCGACGAACGCGGCGATCACTGCGAGCGCGGCCAGAGCCCGCGGCGAAGAGCCACGAAGCGCGCCGAGGGTGGGGCCTGCCGACTCCATGACGTCACGCCGACGGTAACGGGTCGGGAGGCGCGACGGGGGCCGCGGCGGCGGACGCCGCTGCTACAACCCGCCGATGCGCGGCAGGACCGGCGTCCTCATCTGCCTTCTTGTCGTGGCCGCCGCCTCTCTGTGGACATACGAGCCCCGGCTCCACCACGACTTTCCCTCGATGGTCGACGACTGGAGCGCGATCGAGAAGGCGCCCGAGCAGCTGCGCGGGATCCTCCGCCTCGGCAACCCGGAAGGCACGCGCTACCGCCCGGGCTTCGTGATGTGGAACGCGTTGCAGTGGCACACGCTCGGCGCCCCGGGAGACTTTTTCGGGCCGCAGCTCTGGGGGATCGCGCGGTGGGCGGTGCTCGTCGTCGGCGTCACGTTGCTCACCGTGCTGCTGGTCGGCCGCCCTGCGAGGTGGCGCGACGGGCGGTGGCTGCTGGTCGTCGGAGTCCCGCTCGTGGCGATCACCGCGCCGTCGATCGCGGTCGACATCGCTCGCTTCGGCCCGCAGGAGCCCCTCCTGCTCGGATGCATGGCGCTCGGCGCAGTGCTGCTCGTCCGGGCGCTCGACCGGCTGCTCGACGGCGAGCGCGAGGGACCGGGCATGCTGCTGGCCGTCGGCTCGGGGCTGGTCCTGTGGGCCTTCGGCGTACTCCAGAAGGAGCCGTCGATCTCCGTGCTGCTCCTCGCCCCGTTCCTCTGGCCGACCCTGAGGGAGCAGCGCGGACGCTGGGCGCTCCTCGACGGGGGGAGGCGCCGCACAGTGGGCCTGCTCGCGGCCGGAATCCTCTTGCCGTTCGTGCCGATGGTCGTCCGCACGACCCAGCTCGCGCTCACCGGAGAGCCGCTCTACGGCGATCTCTCGGCGGGCAAGAGCCTCTCGACGCGCCTGTCCGACCAGCTGTCCCAGGCCGGCGGCGTCCTCCACACCGAGCTGCCCACGGTCGTGTTTGTCGCCTCGATCGTGCTGCTCGCGGCGGTCGCGTTCCGCGTCGGCATCGATTGGCTCTCGGTCGGACTGCTCGTGGTGGCGGTCGGGTTCATCGGGTTCGCGGCCCACGCGGGCGTCGTCGCGAGCCGCTACTACATCCCGGCGATCGCGCTCGCGGCGCTCGTGCTGGCGCGAAGCGCCGTCCGGCTGGGGCCGGTGGTCGTCGTCGTGGTGGGTGTCGCCCTGATCGGATGGGGGCTCGTCACGGCCCACAACGCGCGTGACCTCGTGTGGGCCTGGGTGGACAGCGAGCAGGCGCAGGAGCGGCTCGTGCGCGAGGCCGAGGCGAGGACTGCCGGGGGCTGCCCGGTCGCGGTGGTGGGCCTGAACGCCGAGTTCGTCGAGGCGCTGCCGGTGCTGATGCCGCTCGCCCGCGAGCGACCGAGGGGCTGCGCCGCCGGCGAGCGGTTCGTCGCCCTGCTCGACGAGGGCGGCCCGGGGACGGTGACGCCGCCGGACGACCCCGTGCTCGCGGCGTGCCGGCCGGGCCCGGAGCCCGTCTGGATCGAGAGCGTCGGCAGGCTGCTGCGCTGCACGTCGTAGGCGGTCTCAGTGGGCGCTGCGCGGCTCTGCGTGCTGCGGTGCGGCCGCGCGCACGTCCCCCGCGAGGATCGTCTCCTCCTCGGCGAGCGGACGGGTGAGCGGGCGGCCGAGCAGCGCCTCGAGCGCGTAGGGCGGGAGGCCGCCGTCCGCGGGGGACTTCGCCACGAGGTCCCCGTCTGCGAGAACGTGCCCCGCGTCGAGCGGCCGCGCGGCGACGAGCTTCTTGCCCATCTTCTCGAGCGGCTTCGTCTCGCTCGGCAGCGGCCGCTTGACCCCGTCGCCGATCGCGATGGGGACACGCCGCACGTCGCGCACGAGCTTCCTCATCCCCTCCGGCATCAGCGAGAACGCGTGGTCGGTGCCCTTTGCCGTGTGGCTCAGCGTGAAGTGCTTCTCGACCACGCGCGCGCCGAGCATGTAGGCCACCGGCGCCATGGCAATCCCGTCCTGGTGGTCGGAGAGCCCGACCACGAGCTCGGGATAGCGGTCGCGCAGGGTCGAGATCACGCCGAGGTTGAGATCCTCGACAGCGGTGGGATACGCGGCCGTGCACTGGAGCAGGCAAAGCGTGCCACCCGCGTCGGTGACCGCCTCGACCGCGCGGTCGACGTCCTCGAGAGTGGCGCCTCCGGTCGAGACGACCAGCGGCTTCCCCAACGAGGCGACGTGGCGGAGGAGCGGCGTGTTCGTGAGGTCGCCGGAAGCGATCTTGAACGCCGGCACGTCGAGCTCGGCCAGGACGTCGGCGCTCGGCTCGTCGAAGGCGGTGGCGAAGAACACGAGCCCGAGCGCGCGCGCCTCGTCGCGGAGCTCGCGGAACGCGTCGCGGTCGAGCTCGAGCGCCTCCCGGTGCGCGCCGTACGTCGGCCCGAAGCTGTTCTCGTTGTCGTAGGGGCTGTCGTAGAGCTCGCGCGTGTAGAGGCGACGGTTGTCGCGCTTCTGGAGCTTGACCGCGTCCACGCCCGCCTCCTTCGCGGCACGGACGAGCTCGCGCGCGCGCTCGACGCTGCCCTGGTGGTTATGACCGATCTCCGCGATCACGAAGCACGGCGTGTCGTCGGCGATCCGCCTGCCCTCGATCACGAGCTCGCGCACGGCGCGATCGTAGCGGTGTCAGGTGCCCGCATCCCGCTGCCGATAGGGGTTACGGTGCCGCCGATGCCGACCACGCTGTCGATCCTGATGCCCGTCTTCAACGAGCGCGCGACGCTCCGGCAGGCGGTGGACGACGCCCTCGGCGCCGAGCTCCCCGTCGACTCCCGCCAGCTCGTGATCGTCGACGACGGCTCGACGGACGGCACGCGCGAGATGCTCCGCGAGACATCGTGGCCCGACCAGGTGACGGTCGTCTACCACGACCGCAACAAGGGCAAGGGCGCGGCGCTCAGGACCGGGCTCGAGCATGCCGAGGGCGACTTTGCCGCGATCCTCGACGCCGACCTCGAGTACCGCGCCGCCGACCTCGGCCCGCTGCTGCGGCCGTTGCTCGAGGGCGAGGCCCGCGTCGTCTACGGCACCCGGTCGTGGTCGAGCCACTCGGCCTTCAGCTTCTGGTACGTGATGGGCAACAAGGCCGTCACGCTGGCGACGAACGTGATCTACAACTGCTGGATCTCGGACGTGATGACCTGCCACAAGGCCATGAGCACCGAGCTGTTCCGCTCCCTGAAGCTGCGCGAGCGGGGGTTCGCGATCGAGCCGGAGATCACCGCGCGGGTACTGCTCTCCGGAGAGCGGATCTACGAGGTGCCGATCACCTACAAGGCACGCTCGCGCGAGGAGGGCAAGAAGCTCACCGCCGTCGACGGGCTCCGCGTCCTCAAGACTCTCGTTCGCTGCCGGATCGCCTAGGGCCCGCGCCCTGGGTGGCAGTCGTCTCTCGCCACGGGTACTGGACCCGGGGCGGGAACGCGAGATGCCACGGGTGGATGGAGTCCAGCGCGAGGTTAGGGTTGTGCGAGGGATCAGCGCGCAGGACAGGCCCCCACCGGCGTTGCAGCTCCGCCACCTCCCGGTCGTACGCCTCGGGGCGACCCTTCGAATGGCTGCCGAACGACGCCGACTCGTGATGGAAGAGAATCGCCTCCGGCGTGAAGACGATCCTCCAGCCCGCCTGACGGAGACGTAGGCAGAAATCGACGTCGTTGTAGGCGACGGCCAACGACTCGTCGAAGCCTCTGACCTGGTCGAACGCCTCCTTGCGCAGGAGCACACACGCCGCGGTGACGCAGGAGAGGTCCTGGTTCAGCCTGAGACGATTCGAATATCCGTGGTCGGCGATGCTCGCGCCGAGGTAGAGGTGAGCCGCGCCGTGTCCGGCACCCAGCAGCACGCCGGCGTGCTGCACTCTCTCGTTCGGGTACAGGAGCAGGGCGCCCACCGCGGCGACGCGGGGTTGGAGCACGTGTCCGACCATCAGCCCGAGCCAATCGGTGTGGAGGACCTCGAGGTCGTCGTTGACGAGCAGCATCAATGGGCCGGCAGCCGCTTCGCAGCCGAGGTTGACTGCGCGCGAGAAGTTGAACTCGCCGCTGTACGGAACGTCCCGGCCGAGCAAGTCGGGCGGCACCGCGACCTCGAGCGGCGCCGCGTCGATCGCCGCCTGTGTTGCCACGCGGATCACCTCGATCGGCCGGTACTCAGTGCCCGAAAGGCCTCGGACGAGCGTCTCGAACCGGTCTTCCTCCATCGTGGTCGGAACGACCACGCTCACGAGCGGCGGCTCCAGCGGAACGGCGTACCGAACGTTGAGGTGGATGTCGGCAGGGGCAACGTCGGCAGCGATGCCCGCACGCTCAAGATGATTTGTCACGGCCGCTCGACCGGCCCGTAACGCGTACGGCTTTGCATAGGCGTCCGAGGCCGTGGACGTCGGGCCCGCCGCCCGCCAGTGGTAGAGCACATGCGGGATGTGACCGATCTGGTCCTCACGAAGGAGCTCCGTGATGCGCAGGGCGAGATCCCAGTCCTGGCTCCCATCGAACTCGCTGCGAAAGCCCCCGACGCGGCGCACGAGATCGGCGCGAAACGCGGAGAGATGACACAGGTAGTTCTGCGAGCGGAGCAGCTCGGGATTCCACTCCGGCTTGAAGTGATGACTCAGTCGGACGCCGTTCTCGTCGATCACGTCTTCGTCCGAGTACACGTAGCCGAGCTCCGGCGTCTCCGTCATCCGCTGGGCGACGAGGAGCAGCGAGTGCGGCCGGAGCCGGTCGTCCTGATCGAGGAGCGTGACGATTTCTCCACGTGCCAGGTCGAGCGCGGAGTTGGTGGCAGCGGCGATCCCGCCGTTCGCCTTGCGGTACACGACCTCTATGCGCGCGTCGCCGCCCGGGCACGATTCGAGGAACGGCCGGACGGCCGGATCCGTCGAGCCGTCGTCCGCGATACAGAGTTGCCAGTTCCCGTATGCCTGCTCGAGAACCGACGCGACTGCGCTCTCGAGGATTTCGACATCCGGGTCGAACACCGGCATGAGGATCGAGATCAGCGGTCGTGCCGGCAGCGACGATGCGAGCTCTTTCATGCCCGCGCGATCGGAGGCATCGAGGGTGTCGTAGTCCCGCACCCAGTTCGCGTACGCGCGAGGCCCCGTCTGGTATTCCCGCTGCCGGCGATCGGCCTCGGCCTCGCGTCGCGACTCTCGGTTGACGGGAAGCGCTGCGCCCACGACGCGCCGTACCATCGTCTGTGCATTGCGCGCAGCGGCGACGCCCGCCCGCAAGGGCGCCGTCACCTTCCAGCTGTGGCTGACCCGCATCGCGGCGATCGTGCTCTCGGCTCTCCGCAGCCGGGCACGCGCTTCGAAGCTCGCCCGGAGCCGGTCTGCCCCTTCGCCGGCCGGCCGGCCGTACTCCCAGAAACGAGCGGTCGTGCCGTGGCCCGTGCCCACGCGCCAGCCGAGCAGCGCGTACACCTCCCGGACGACACGGCAGGTGTCCGGCGTGTCGGCCGCTTCGAAGAGCGCGCGCGGCCCGGCGGGCAGCTCGGAGCCGACGCCGACGACGCCGAGACCGTGGCCGTGGACGAACCGGAAGCACGGATACTGCGCTTCGAGCTCGTCCATCAGCCTCCAGACGCCGAAACCACCCCCGTGCTCCTCGGTGTCGTGTAGGAGTACGACCCCCCTCGAGGACACCTTCGGCAACCATGAGAGGAAGTCGTGCCGCACGGCGTCGTAGCTGTGCGCTCCGTCGATGTGCAGCAGGTCGATCTCGCCCTCGGCGAACCGGTCGACCGCCTCGTCGAACGTCGATGTAACCAGCGTCGACCGCGACGCGAAGCTTTCGTTCCGAGCCTCGACGTGACGTCTCATGTCCGGAGGGACGGCTCCCGAATGCTCGTCGCCCTTCCACGTGTCGATGCCGAAGAGCGCCGCCGACGGGGAGTAGAGCCCGGCGGCCTGACAGAACGTGAAGTAGGAGAACCCGCCGTATACGCCGAGCTCGACGATCACCTTCGGGGATAGGGCCTCAACGAGCCAGAAGGCGAACGGCGCATGCGTCCGCCAGGCCGAGCGCGCCGGGGAGTCGGGGATCATCAGCGACGCGCTGGTCAGAAGCATCGCCGCACGAGCGGCATCGTCTCGGTCCGGCTGACGCATGGCGGTCGTCGAGCTTGGACGTGACACTCCTCCGGACACTAGCGCGGCGGGAGACGTCGGCCGGCCAAGCGTGTCACGTCGCCTGCCAGTCGGGCACGCGCAGCTCGTCGTGCTTGCTCGCCGCGAACAGGACGGCGGCGCCGTAAACCGTGCGGTGGTCGGGATGCCGGCCGAAAAAGGCGAATCCCGCGTCGCGGAATGCAGCGAAGAGGTCGTCCGGGAACAGCCACACGGCGGACTCCCGCACACCTGCGCAATAGCCGTCCCGGTCACGCGAGCGGCCGTAGGAGTGGAGCCTTCCGCGGTACGAGCGATCGCCTGAACCGACCAGCGTCTCCGGCCCTGGCGGCGAGGTTTCGTCCGCTACCTGCGACCATACCAACACACGGTCCGTGATCCGTGCGAGATCCCGGATGAGCTGCGCGGGGTTCACCTGGTGGTACAGCACGCCCGAGGCGACGACGAAATCGAAGGGCGGCCCGTCGTACTCGGTGACGTATGCGCAGAAGTCGCCGAACAGAAACCGGACTCGCTTGAGCTCGAAGATCTCCTTGACCACGAGGCTGCGGAGCCACGCGGGACGAAACCCCTCGATCGCGGTGACCTCGTCGACTTCCTGCTCCACGAGCATCTTCGAATGGGCGCCCTCGAAGGACCCGAGCTCGAGCACACGCCGGCCCCCGGCGCCGCCGACCGCCTCGAGGTTCCAGAGCAGGCGCGGATCGGCGTCGAGGCCCGCCCAGCCGCCCACCGTGACGCCGTCGACGACGAAGCTCGTCGTCCAGTCGTCGACGGCGTTGAACATCGCCAGCTTCGAGGGTCGCGGGGTCGGCGGCTCGACGCGTTCCGCCGCTGCCACCGCCGACGCGCTCTGCTCCTGGAGCCACTCCAACGTCGACCTGCGAACGATCCCCAACGGGCCGATCTTCATCGCGTGCCGATCATGGGACCGACATCCATGGCGTTACCGTACGCGCTGTGCACAGCCCCCACGTGGCGAGGCCCCGCGAGTGTCTCCTCTCTTCGCCGATGCAAGCTCGAGGCGCCTCATCGGCGAGCAGACGACCGCCGCCCGCACCGCCGCCAGGCCACCGGAGGACGAGGTCAGCCAGGAGCTCGACCACTGCCTCGCCAGGAGTTGCCGTGCCGATGCGAGATCCGCACGTCCGCAAGCCCGCTTTCCGAGAACCAGCGATCGACCTCCTCCCGACGGATGTAGGCAGCGGTCGGAGCTGAGAGTTGGTCGAAAACGATCTGGTTGTTGTGCCGGAAGCTGTGGTTCGCCACGCTCTTCATGTAGTCGCCGAGCGGAAGCCACCGGCCGAGACGCGAGCCACCCAAAGGTCGGTACACGCCCTTCGCGACGCCATGGAAGGCCGCCGACAACGGTAATGCGACGGCGCGCAACGCGGACTTTGGCATCTTCGTCGTCGCCCTCCGCAGCGGCTCGACAGCGTGCCTCACGAAGCCGTTGTTCTCGTATCCGTAGAGCCACACGGCGATCGTTCCGCCGGGACGTACGTACGGGAGAAGTGCGGCGAACCCTGCGCGTGGGTCGGGCAGATGGTGGAGGACGCCGATCGCGTAGACGAGGTCGAAGCCACCACCGTTGCTCGCGGTTCGAAGAGGCAGGCGGAGCAGATCGCCTTGCACGACGTGCACGTTGTCGAGGGATGCGAGGTTCACACGTGCCGCGTCGACGGCGGCGCTAAGGTCGACCGCGACGACCTCCGACGCGCCGAACCCGGCGGCGAGGGACGCGTGCCGGCCGGTCCCGCATCCTGCGTCCAGCACGCGCTTCCCCGCGAAGAACTCGCGGTCGATCGGCTCGAGCCAGTCCAGGAACTGCGCCTCGAACTCGGGGTGGAACTCGGCGAAATGCTGCCACTGCCAGCCGAAGGCCGATGCAGTCTGCCGCTGCTGTTCGACGAGGTCGGGCGGAACGAGGCGGGGCACTCCGGCGCGGATCGCCCAGTTACGTCCACAGCCGTCGCACACCAGCCATCCCGCCTCGATGTCCGGACCCTCCTCGCCTTCGAGCCTCAGCGGGTCGCCCGAGACGGGACAAGCGAGGTCCTCGACGAGCGTTGCCTTCACGTGCCCCCCGCCGGCGATCGCAGCGGCGCGGAGACGGCGCCTGCCGGCGGTCGGCTCGAGCGCTCCTCCACCCAGCGTCGGTGCCAGAGCTGGAACACGAACAGGGTCCACAGCTGCTTGCGGTGGTCGCGGCGGCCGGACAGATGTTCCGTGACGACCCGGTCCACTTCCACGGGGTCGAAGATGCCCTGCGCCTCGAGGCGTGCGCGAGAGAGCTCGTCTCGGAGCGATTCGCGCAGCTCGTTCTTGAACCAGGTTGCGATCGGGATCCCGAACCCTTTCTTCGGGCGAGTAGCGATCCCGGGCGGCAGCGCCGCCGCCATCGCGCGCTTCAGCAGGTGCTTGGTGTCGAAGCGGCGCAGCTTTAGACCCGCCGGCACGCGGCCGAGGAACTCGACGAGCTCGACGTCGAGAAACGGCGCGCGGACCTCGAGGCTGCTGGCCATGCTCGCCCGGTCGATCTTCACGAGGATGTCGTCCTGCAGGTACGTGGTCGCGTAGAGGTAGATCAGCCGGTCGAGACGGCTTCTCGCCGGCGCCGCGGCAAACGCGCGACGCTGCTCAGCGAGGGGCTCGGCGGGCTCGCCGTCCAGCAGTGCCGCCTGCTCGGCGGGCGTGAACGCACCGAGCCATGTCGCGTGCCGGACGTCGGCCGGCTCCGCCGCTCCGCGCAGGAACCGTTTGAGCTTGAAGTCGAGGCTGAAGTCCGCCGTCGAGACCGGCAGCAGGTCGACAAGCGGGACGACGACGTGCTCGTGCAGGAGCCTCGGCATCGCGTAGAGCCGTGCGACTCGCTCCGCGGGGAAGGTCGGGTATCCCGCGAGCAACTCGTCGCTGCCGTCGCCGCCGAGGGCCACCGTGACCGACTCCCGAGTGAACCGAGAGAGGACGTACGTGGGCAGGATCGACGCGTCCGCGAACGGCTCGTCGAGGACGTCTACCACGGACGGGAGGACGTCCAGCATTGTCTTCGGGGTGAAGACTTGCTCCTGGTGGTCGGTGCCGAAGTACGCGGCGACCCGGCGGGCGTGGCCAGATTCGTCGAAGCTTCGCTCGCTGAACCCGATCGAGAACGTCTTCACGTCCCGCGCCGGCACTTGCTCGACCATCATCGCGACGACCGAGCTCGAGTCGATGCCTCCACTCAGGAACGCCCCGAGCGGGACGTCGCTCATGAGGCGCCGCCGCACGGCTTCGCGGAGGCGCGCGTGGAGCTCCTCGGCGTAGTCGGCGACGCCGAGCGGTCGCGCATCGGGGTCGAAGGAGAGGTCCCAGTACCGTTCGACCGACGCGCGTCCGTCACGCCAGCGCAGCGTGTGCCCGCCGGGCAGCTTGCGGACACCCGCGAAGATCGCGAACGGCGTGGGCACGTACTCGAGCGCGAGATAGCGCGACAGGCTGCCCATGTCGAGCTCCGTCGGACAGATCGGGTGCTCCAGGAGCGACTTGAGCTCCGAGCCGAACAGGAGAGAGCGCCCGACCTGCGCGTAGTAGAGAGGCTTCTTCCCGAACCGGTCGCGCGCGAGGAGCAGCTCGCGCCGGGCCTCGTCCCACAGCGCGAAGGCGAACATACCGTTGAGCGACTCGACGCAGCGCGACCCGAGGTCCTCGTAGAGGTGCGGGATCACCTCGGTGTCAGCATTGGTCGCGAAGCGGTGTCCAGCGGCTTCCAGCTCGCTTCGCAGCTCGCGGAAGTTGTAGATCTCCCCGTTGAACACGACCTGCACCTCGCCGGTCTCGTTTGCGATCGGCTGGTTGCCCGAGTCGAGATCGATGATCGAAAGGCGACGGAAGCCCAGCCCGACCGCGACCCCGTCCTCGTACTGGCGTATGTAGTAACCCTCGTCGTCCGGACCCCTGTGGCGCAGTGCCTCCGTCATCCGACGCAGGGTCTCTGCATCCACCCTGTCGGGCCCCACGATTCCGCAGACACCACACACGTGGGTTGCCGCTAGGGGAGCGGCGTCCGCTCCTCGAAGTTCGTTCGTTCGCGGATGTGGTAGATCGGCTTCGACTGCGACTCGTGGTACGTCCGCGTGACCAGCTCGGCGAGCAGGCCCATGAGAAAAAGGTTGAGTCCGATCGTGAACAGAAAGACGCCGACTACGAGGGAGGGTTGACGGTACACGTATACGTCGTTCACGAGTTTCTCGTAGGCCGTCCAGCAAACGAACCCCGTACCGAGAACGCAGAGGACGACACCACTGCCGCCGAAGACGTAGCTCGGCTTCGTCGA
This sequence comes from Gaiella sp., assembly GCA_036558885.1. Taxonomy (GTDB): domain Bacteria; phylum Actinomycetota; class Thermoleophilia; order Gaiellales; family Gaiellaceae; genus Gaiella. Next base: position 46,295 of record DATBET010000059.1, on the reverse strand, counting down.
CCAGACGGAGAGAAACTTGACTGTGACGAGATCGAGCAACACCTTCATGGTGCGCCCGAGGCCGTACTTGCTTCGGCCGGACACACGCGGATGGTGCGCCACGGGCACCTCCGCGATGCGTGCTCCGGTCTGGTAGGCGAGTGCGGGGAGGAACCGGTGCATCTCGCCGTACAGGTTGGTGTCGCGCACGATGTCCGTGCGGTATGCCTTGAGCGTGCATCCGTAGTCGTGCAACCGCACGCCCGTCACACGGCCGATCAGCCAGTTGGCGATCCGTGACGGAAGCCGACGCACGAACCCGTCCTGACGGTCGCGCCGCCAGCCGCTCACGACGTCGTAGCCGTCGTCGATCTTCTCGAGCAGGCGGGCGATGTCCGCCGGGTCGTTCTGGAGATCCCCGTCCATCGGCACGATCACTGCGCCCGCCGCATGGTCGAAGCCGGCCGACATGGCCGCCGTCTGACCGAAGTTGCGTCGCAACTGGACGAGCTTCAGATTGGAGTCGGCCGCGGCCAGATGCACCAGCCGTGCGTATGTCTGATCGTCGCTGCCGTCGTCGACCACGATGATCTCGTACGAGCGCCCCAGCGATTGGAGCGCCTGCACGAGTGCCCGGTAGAGAGGCTCGACGTTGTCCTGCTCGTCGTAGACGGGCACGACGACCGAGACGGCGACGTGGTAGCCGGCTTCGGCATCGACCGTCGGCAGGACGGGGGCGTCCGGCTGCCGCGAAGGTCGCATCGCCATGCCGCGCAGTATGCGGAACACAGCGGCGGTGGGTTCCTGGGCCGTCGGCGGTTCCCATTAGCCTTGCGGCATGAGCCTGTCGCCGACGGCATTCGTGGATGTCGACGTCGAGCGCCTAAACGACCGCTTGGCGGTCGAGCACCCGATCGACGACTACTACGAGCGCTCGCCGTTCGCGATCCGGTTCGTCGAGCGCCGCCGACTCGCGACCATCCGGGCGTTCATGGGAGATGTTCACGGTCTCGACGTCGCCGAGGTCGGCTCAGGCGGGGGGCACGTCCTGCGCATGTTCCCCGAGGCCCGCCTCACGGCGATCGACGTGTCCGACCGGTACCTCGCGATCGCGCGCGTGAACCTCGCGGGATATGACGTGCGGTTCCTGAAGGGCGAGGTGGACAAGCTCGACCTTCCGGCGCAAGGGTTCCACCGCGTCATCTGCACCGAGGTCCTCGAGCACGTCGTCGATCCCGAGGTCGTGCTCGGCACGATTGCGAGATTGCTGCGACCGTCGGGCACGGCGGTGATCACGGTGCCGAACGATCCGCTGATCGGTCGCGTGAAGAGCATCGTCCGCCGCTCTCCCGCCGGCCTGGTCCTTCGCGATCGGATCGAATGGGGCGGCGACATCTACCACCTGCATCAGTGGACGCCGGACTCGTTCGCGCGGATGCTCGCCCGTCACTTCCGGATCACGCACCGGCGAGGCGCCCCCATGGACCGATTGCCGTTACGCGCTTGCTTTCGCTGCGTGCCCCTCCGCTCGTGACACGACGGCGCGCCTGCCGGCCATGCGATCGCCCGTTTGTCAGGCACTGCGCGCTGAACGCGCGTCGCGATACGGCCGACGCTCCGCGACTATCTGGTAGCCGCGTACCGACTCATCCGTGCGACGGGTAGGAGAACGGCGTTCGCATAGAGGAGCTGGGGGCTGCTCGCCCTGGTCAGGCCGAAGAATGCATAGCGATTGAACAGGAACTGGAATCTCGGCTCCGGGATCTCCGGAAAGTAGCGCCTGAAGAGCTCCGGGCTCGGCGTTAGGATCGAATGGGTAACGGACCGATAGCCGATGCCGTTCAGCATCGCGCCGGGGAAGCCGTCCACCGCGATCGCGCCATCCTCGCGCTCGGCCGCCAAGGTGTCGAGGCCTCGCGTGACCTCTGTGTCCGGTTTCCGGAACATGACCGTCGTGCGTTGGACCGGATTGAACAAACCCCAGACTGCGACCGTTGGCAGGAGTGCAACGAGCACGAGCGACGCACGCCAATCCATGCCTTCGCGAAGTCCGGTGACAGTCGCCAGCGGCAGAAGCGCGGCGACAGGCAGAAGGACCAGGAGCTCGTCGCGCAGCACGAGAGGGTGCGGCTGCAGACGCCAGCCCGCTAGCAGCCACGCGCCGACGACGATCCCGGCGAATGCTCCCAGCCGGCCGGCGGTCACAGCGAGAGGCAGCTTTTCGATCGCATACCCCGCGGCGACGACCAGCAGTACACCCGAGGCGAAGAGCGTGCGCTGTTCGACGGAGATCCCGAAGCCGAGTACGTAGGTCAGCGGCTTCAGGAGGGATGTCAGCTGCCACAGCGTCACGACGAGCGCCGCGCCCATGAGAATCGCTATCGATCTGAGACGGCGCCGCAGCAGCGGGTCATGGGAGTAGTTCCCGCGAACCTTCGACCAGTCGACGACGCAAAGAGCGAGCGCAGGAAGCCATGTCGTGACCGCGGAGGCCTCACAGATATTCGCCTGGATGAGCGGCTGGTGCCCCTCCGTCGTCGTTCCGGGAAGGACCTGGGACAGCGCCTGCCACATCGGCAGATCGCCGCCCGTCACCCAGCGATGCCCGGGGTAGAAGCTGTCTGAATAGGCGCTCAGGACCGGGCGGAAGTACATCAGCGTGATCCCCGCCCCGATGAGACCGCCGACCACCACCGCGAGCGTGCGCCTCATGCTGGGCTTCTCGAGCCCCAATGCCATACAGAGCGCGACACCGAGATACAGCAACGGAAAGATCCCGGCGGGGTAGAAGAACGACATCAGCCAAACCGGCACGAGAGCGGCGAGCACGGGCACAAGCAGGGGCAACCGCCTCACGGTGAGACAGGCGATGACCACCCAGGGGAAGAACGCCAGTTGCGGACCGGGATTCGTCCACCACGTCTGGACGAACGGGGTGAAGAAGATCAGCAGCGAGATCAACGCGGCGGTCGGCTGTCGAAAGCCCAGAATCCTCAACAGAACCGACCAGCCGATCAGCATCAGGGCTGCGGCGCCGGACCAGTAGATGCTGTACGCGAAGGAGGGGGGAACGACCAGGAACCCCCAGACGAGTGGCTTGAAGATCAGCCCCCAGTCGTGCAGCGGGAGCCCGATGACGCTCAGAAGCGTCTCGTGGTAGAAGGACGTCTCGTTGATCCGCTCGTAGCCGTTGTTGACCGAGGCTTCGAAGAGCGGCGTGAGCAGCGCCCACTCGTCGCTGCGGATCGGCTGGGGCGTCCCCAGCCACGGGTCGACGTCGGCGCCCAGTAGACGAAGGGAGAGGGCGTATGACGAGGGCGAGAGACGAAGTAGGGCGTAGACGATCGCTCCGACGACCACAGCGGTTTCGAACGGTGAGGTGCGGGCCGTTCGGCTCAGAGCCGCGGAGATGCGACGGAGATCTCGTCGGGTCGTCACCGGGGCGCTCACGCCGTCGCGTGCTCCCCCAGGCGGTTTCGTCTGCGCGGCAGCGTCTGCCAATGGTGTGAGATCACGGCCTCGTCCAGATCCGCTCCGGCGAACCCAATACGTGCGATCGGACGTCCACGTCCTCACGCACACAGGGGCGCTGGCCCTACTCGGGCCGCAGGAGGTAGAAGGCGCCGTTGACCAGGACCTCCCGCACTCCCGCAAGACGTCCGACTCCCTTCGCCCGGCGCGCCCTGAGGCCGTACCGCACCGTGTACTCGGGCCGAACAACGAAGAGGTCCCGGTCGACGACGCGTAGCCCACATCGCGCGAAGGCTCGTTCGGCACGTGAAAGAGAAAGCCGGGTGCGTCTGACCGAGGTCATGTCCTCCCAGGCGTCTGAAGCACTCATGTACTCGGTCTCGCCCGGTTGCGCCAAACGAAAGAAGAGTCGTGCGGGGAGGAGATGGACGAAAGGTATCGACCGCGCCATGCCACGGGCCAACTGCTGATGGCCCCCGAACGCCGAGTGATAGGGAGGGAACGAGACGAACGCATGGCCGCTCTCCCCGAGTGTCCTCCTCACGGCATCGAGGGCGTCACCGTAGTTCGGAACGTGCTCGAGGACGTCGTGCATCAGGACGAGATCGAACAGGGCGCCTTCCGGCGCGACATCGAGGATGTCCCGGCATTCCAGCCGGAATCGCCCGTCCGAGACGAACGGCGAGGAGGCGACTATCTCCTCGCCGACCTCGAAGCCGAGCGCGCGATCCACGAGCCCCGACTCGCGTAGCGCGTCCAGCATTCCTCCTTGATGAGCGCCGAAGTCTCCGACGCGAAGCCCGCGGAGCACGAGCCTTACCGCAAGCCACGGAAGAATCACATCGCGGCAAACGCGCCGCTGGTACTCGAAGTACGTCATCTCCCTCAGGAGGCGGCTTTCCGGCGGCGAATCGACCCGCGAGCCCACGGCGCCGGACGTTAGCGCCTCACGGCTGATTCGGTCCCACGTCACCAGCCGTGTTCCATGGGTGAACTTTTCGCGCGACGGTACGCGGACGTGACGTCTTCAACGTACGACGCCCACGAAAGGTGCGCGACCGCGAAGGCCCGCGCCGAGGCGCCGAGCCGATCGCGGTCCTCGACGTTTCGCAGAAGCCGCGCGACGGCTTCGTTGAGCGCTACCGGATCTCGCGCCGGGACGAGGATCCCGGCGACGCCGTCCTCGACCGCGTCGACGAGGCCGCCCACGGCGGTCGCGACGACCGGCCTGCCGTAGGCCATCGCCTCCCGCGCGACCATGCCGTAGCCCTCGCGCCGGGACGGCACGACGACGACGGACGCCCGCTCGTAGTACGGGCCCAGCTCGGCCGGCGGCACGAAGCCGGTCGCCTGCGGGAACAGCGAGCGGAGGGGCCCGTCGCCGACCACGACCAGCGGCAGCCCCCGCGCCGCCTCGGCGAGCTCCCGCACGCCCTTCTCCTCGGAGAGCCGCCCGACGAAGAGGGCGTGCGGTGGCTGCTCGGGCTCGGCGACCGTCTCGGGTATCGCGACGCCGCTCGGGATCAGGCGAACGTCCCGCGCCCCCAGCCGCCATGCGTCCTCCGAGAGCGCCCGCGAGGCGCAGACGACCACCCGTGCCCGCTGGACGAGCCATCGCGCGAGAGGCCGGATGCGCCGCGCGAGCGCGACGTCCGAGCCCCAGAGCTGGAGAACGAAGGGCCTCCCCGTGACAAGCGCGGGAATCGCGCTCGGCAGCCAGTGGGCGTGGACGAGGTCTACGTCGCGGCCCGCGCGTCGCGCTGCTGCCCCGTACGAGAGGAAGAACAGCGGCAGCACGAGCGCCTTCCACGGCGCGCGCCGCAGGTTGTTGACGATTCCGTCGCCGTAAGCGATGCCGTAGTGGCGGAAGCTCGCCGGGGAGACGACCCGCACGTCCAGCCCCTCCGCCCGCAAGGCCTCCACCCCGTCCCGCACGAACGTCCCGGCGACGTCGTCGCGGTCGCGCGGATAGGACGTCGTCAGGACGAGGACCTTCACGCGCGGCGCGTGCCGAGCCGGGCCGCGAAGACGGGCGGCGCGGCGATCGCGAGGAGCGCGAGCGCGAAGAAGTAGTAGAACGACAGCGTGAGGTAGAACGCGTTCGAAGCGAGGGTCGCGACGAGCGCCGCCGTGAGCCCCCAGCCGAGGGGCCGCACCCGTGCTCCGAGCGGGTCACTTTGCTCGACGAGCGCCTTCCCGATCCGCCGGGTCGCGCCCGCCCTGCGGAAGAGGTAGACGACGAACGCCGCGAACACGAGCGCGCCGACGAGGCCGGTCTCGACGAACAGCGCCACGTAGAACGAGTGCGGCCCGAAGTTCGTCCGCCCCGTGACGAACTCGTAGTAGACCGAGAACGTGTTCAGCCCGAGCCCGAAGAGGGGGTGCTGCGAGAGGACGTCGGGGATGAAGTCGTAGACGACGAAGTGCGTGGAGACGGCCTGCCCCTCGGTCGACACGCGCGAACGGAGCACCTGCTCGAAGAAGTCGGCGCGTCTCGCGACGAATGCGAGCACGCCGAGGAGGACGACCCCGAGCGGCACCAGGAACCTCGCGCTGAGGAGGTGCCGCCTGTACGGGACGGCGAGCACCGCGAGACCGCAGGCGAGCCCGAGGAGCCCGCTGCGGGAGAGGGTCGCGAGCTCGACGACGAGGAAGAACGAGAGCAGTAGCATCAGCGGCGTCCGCAGGCGATGGCCGCGCTCCAGTCGCAGGTAGAGCGGCAGGAGCAGCACGAGGACGGCCGCGAGCTCGATTCCGAGGTGGTTCGGGTCGCCGGTGAGGGCGTTGATGCGGTACACGTCCTGGCCCCCGATCGCGCCGTAGACGTTGATCTGGCTCGCCCCGCCCGTGATCGGCTGGAGCCAGGCGGCGTCGAGGTTGGCGCCCGCGCCCTCCGCGACGCCGAGCTGCACGACGCCGTACGCGGCATTGGCGGCGACGCCGGCGACGAACGCGGCGAGCGTCTGCCAGTAGAAGCGCTCTCCCCGACGCGCGATCAGCGCCACCCCCGCGACGAGGAACAGAAAGTGCAGGAGGAACTTCACCATTCCCTTCGCCCACTGCGCGAGCGCCTGCGCGGTGTCGAGGTTGAAGTAGCCGATCAGGTAGACCAGCAGGAACGCCGCGAAGAACGCGAGCGTGATCCACGCCGCCCGTGCCATGCGGCCGTCGAAGCGCTCGAGACGGTGCACGGCGAACGCGAGCAGGAACAGGAACGTGACGACGTCGGAGAACGCGAGCGTGCCCGCGACCTCCCACTGCAGCTTGGCGAACGTGACCGTGAACACGGTCGCGAAGAACAGCCCCTCGACGACCGGGGCGCGCCGGGCGACCACACGCGGTCGGTCGAGGGCGAGGGTCGCCACGGGGTCGAATCGTAGGGGTCAGCCGCCGGGCGCGATCTCGATCCTGGGGTCGAGGCCCGCCCGCCGTGCCTCCGCCGCGGAGCTGGCGCCCTGCTCGTACGACTCGATCCCCGTGTAGACGACCTTCCAGCGGAGGCAGCCGTCCCCCTGCACCTGCGCGTCGACGTAGCCGACGTTCTTCACCTGCTCGAGGAGCTGCTCCGCCTCGGCGACGGTGTCGCGCCGGCCGAAGACGAGGTCGAGATCGCCGGTGGCGCCGGGCTCTGCGACGTGGACGCAGTCGTCGGCGGACGGGAAGCGCGCGCCGTCCGCGAGCACGACGGCCGGGTAGCCGAGCAGCGGCACGGCGATGATGGCCGCGGCAGCGAGCCGTGCGGTCGATCGCGTCACGGGCGCTCCCCGGCGACGCTTCGCCACACCGAGGCGAGCAGGAGCGGCATGCTCACAGCCCCGAGGAGCACGATCGCCACCGTGTAGCGCACGATCGGGTTCACGGACTCGTTCGCGGTGATCGGGATGTCGCGGTACGAGTAGGTCACCCACGCGCCGCCGACGAAGACGAGCCCGAGCAGGGCCGCGAGGAACCCGGCCAGGCGGCGATCACCCCAGACGAGGGCGGCGCCGACGGCGATCAGCGCGACGACGGGCACGACGGACCACAGCGTCGTGTCGAAGAGCACGTCGGCCGAGAGCCGCAGCGCGTCGAGCATCCGGTCGACGGAGCCGCCGGCGCCTGCGTCGGTGGGCGCCTCGCCGCCGAGCCCGTGGCTGCGGTACCAGAGCCGCCACGGCAGCGCGGCGACCGCCACGAGCCCCCCGACGGCCAGCAGGCGCGGCCAGGCGGCACGGCGGCGCCCGAAGGACGCCGCCAGCGCCACGACCAGCGCGGCGGCGGCGAACAAGAGCCCCTCGCGCTTCGTCAGGCCCGCGCCCGCGAACAGGACCGCCGCCGCCGCGAGCCTCCAGCCGCGACCGTCGTGGAGCCAGAGCGCGAGGAGGAGCGCGCCGACGACGAAGAGGACGTCGACGAGCACGTCAGCCTGCGGGACCCGCAAGCCCGATGCGACGCGTGGGACGGTGAGGACGAGGAGGAGCGGCGGCCAGAGGAGCCAGGCGGGCACGTGCCGGTAGAGGATCCCCGCGATCGCCGCGACCGCGCCGACGGCGAGGAACCAGTACTGGAGGTGGAACGTGATCACGTCCGCGCTCCCCATCGCGTGGAACGCGGTCGCGTCGAGGATCGGGACGAGCGGCGGGTAGGTGGGCCCGGGGAAGGTCGTGAACACCTGCTGGTCCAGCCCGCCGAAGTAGAAGATCGCCTTGCCCTTCGGCACCCAGAACGCCCATGCGTCGTACGCCTGCAGACCCTGCAGCCGGGCCGCGCGAAACATCGCCTCGAGCAGGAGGCCCGTCAGCGCGACGCCGACGGCGGTGACGAGCACGGCGCCGCTCGACGCGTGCCTGTCGGGATCGCCGAAGCCGTGCGGCCGTCGTCGGCCGAGGAGGACCCCGGTGACGATCGCGAGGGCGGTCCCGCCCGCCAACGAGAGCACGACCCCCCAGCCGCCGAACGGCACGCCGACCACGAGCAACTGCGTCCAGACGACCCCGAACGCCGCGACGCCCATCAGGTAGCCGAGACCCGCCAGCCGCAGCGCGTCCGACCACCGCGGCAGCCCACGGATCGCCCACAGCAGGGAGCTGCCGAGCACGGCGTAGGCGCCGTTCAGGGCGGCGAGCCCCAGGATCGCGCGGACGGTCACAGCTCGCGCCTGAGGATCGAGAGCCCGTCCTCGCCCTCCCAGACCGGGTCGGCCCCGGGATAGGCGGCGCGGTCGCAGGCGAGGCACACGATCCACGGCGCGTTCGGATCGATGCGCCTCGGCAGCAGGAACGAGCGAAGGAAGGGCTCCGCCGAGTCGGCCGTGAGCTCGGTCCAGCCCGGCTGCGGCGGGCCGACCGAGACGGCGAAGCTCTCGTCAGAGGGGATCAGGCCGAGCGCCTCGACGAGCAGCTGCTGATCAGGGAAGACGGAGTTCCCGGCGCCGACCTTGCGGTCGATCAGGTCGAGCGCGGCGTTCGCGCGGGCCGTGTCGTTCGCGTCCCGGAACGCATCGGTGTACTGGACAGCGAGCGCGACGAGGGTGACGGCCAGGCAGAACGCCACGACGAGACGACGGGTGCCGACCCCGGCCGAGAACCAGCGTGCGAGGACGTCGTCCGTCGCGGGAGAGTATCTCGCTCTGCGGCCGCATCACGCCCCGACGACGTCGTGGAGGAGAGCGGCCATCTCCTCCACCCGCGTCCGCCTCGACAGGCGGCGGCGCCAGGCCTCGCTCAGCTCGACGTCGGGTAGCCCGTCCTCGCGCCAGCGCGCGTGGAGGGTCTCGAGCGCCTCACGGATCGCTGCGGGATCGTCGGGCGGCGCGACGACGCCGGCGCCGGTCTCGCGAATCAGTTCGGCCGCGGCGCCGCCCGGCGGGACGACCGCGAGGATCGGCCGCCCGACGGCGACGTATTCGAACACCTTCCCCGAGAGGACACCGCGGCCCCGGCCGTCCGCCTCCGGGATCAGGAGCAGGAGCGCCTCCGAATCGCGCTGGAGGGCCAGCGAGGCCGCGCGCGGCGCGTACGGGAGCAGCTCGAGCCGGTCGCCGAGGCCGAGCGTCTCGGCCCATTCGCGGTCGGCCGGCCTGAAGTCGCCGAGGAACCGGGCGACGACGTCCAGCCCCGAGTCGTGCAGCGCCTGGAGGAACGGCCGCGGGTCGCGTCGGCCGAAGAAGCTGCCCGTGTGGGTCAGCCGGAACCGTGAGGACGGCTGCCGCTCGAGGCCGGCGACGTCGTCGAAGTCGCAGCCGTTCGCGATCGTCACGACCGGTCCCCGTGGCCCTAGCGCCCGCGTCTCGTCCGAGATCGCCTCGGACACGCAGGTGATCGCGTCCGCGCGCGCCGCGACGAGGCGGGCGACGCGGGTGTGCAGCGACGACTTCGCGCGTGTCGCCGCGGTGTCGGCGCGCCGATGGGCGTGCGCGACGAGCGAGTCGCGCAGGTCCGCGACCCAGCGGGCGCCGGTCGCCCGCGCGATCGCCGCCCCGACCAGGTGCGTCGAGGGCGGTGGTGACGTCGAGAGCACGACGTCGATCCCGTGCCGCCGCGCGATCCGGATTCCTGCCGGGATCGCGGTGAGCGCCCACGTCGCGTTCTCGTCCGGCACCACGAGCCGGCGCAGCTGGAGGCGCGCCTTCGTCGCGACCCGGTCGAGCCCCTGAGTCCCGGCGAGCACCTCGGACGGCTTCCCGCCCGAGACGCCCACGTAGCGGGCGCGGTGGACCCAGGCCTGCGATGGGGCGCGCAGCGCCTCGTCGCGGTGGAGCCAGCGCGGGTCGTCGGGCGCGAGCACGTGCGTCTCGACGCCCATCGCCGGGAGGTACTGCGCGAGCTTGAGCGGCCTCTGCACGCCCCCGCCTCCTGCGGGCGGGAAGTAGAAGGTGACGAGGAGGACCTTCACGCGGCGCGATCGTACTGACGACGCGGTCGCGGGCCGTCGCCCGGGCTAGGGCGGAACGATGGCTTCGGCCTCGGGCGCGACCTCCGGCTGGGGCAGCACCGGAATGCCTCCCCGAGCGAGGCGCCTCCACGCCAGCACCGCGATCCCCAGCGCGCCGGCGGTGACGAGCAGCGACACCCGCGGACGCGCGTCGAGCTCCGGGAGCAGGAGCACGAAGGCCGGGACGAGCACGAGCAGCGCGAGCCTCGAACGCACCGAGAGGGACAGCGCGGTCGCGACGACCGCGAGGAGGCACAGCACCGCGAGGGTCCCCGCGCCCGTCTGGTGTGCCTCGTCGGCAGGGTGCAGGCCCGGCGCGACGAGGACGACGAGCAGCCACGCGCCCAGCGCCCCGGCGAGCAGAGGAAGGTCGCGCCGCCAGTCGGCGGTCAGCGGGACGTCCCAAAGCGCCGCGAGGCACGCCACCGCGAGGAGCAGGACGAACGGGACTGCGGCGACCCAGCCTGGCTGGACACCCACCCAACCGGCCAGGGTCTCGACGGTCTCGCCCCGTCCGAGCCGGCCGAGCCACGTGCCGATCGAGTACTCCACGCCGGTCAGCGGCCCGGTGATCGTCGCAAGCGCCATCACCCCGACCGAGACGAGGCCGATCCCCGCGACGACGAGCGGCCGCGCGCGCAGCACGGCGGCCAGCGGCATCACGAGGAACGGCAGGGCGGCGACGAGGAAGCGCGGGCCGGGGCTCTGCCCGCCGAACGGGAGGTAATAGGCCGCGTTGTAGGTCAGGAACAGCAAGGGCACGGCGCCGCAGACGAGCGACTCCGCACGCCGCCCGAGCCGCCAGAGGAGCGGCAGCCCGACCAGCGCGACGACCGCGAGCGGCGTGACGACGAGCAGGCCCTTCTCCGAGACGAGCAGGGAGAGCGCGGCACGCGGATCGGGCCACCCCACCCCGAAGAAGCCCTCGGCGTTCGCCCCGACCACGACGGCGCCCTCCCCCACCGGCGCCTTCAGCGCGTGCGTGTAGCTCAGCGTGAACGGCGAGCCGAACGCCCACGTGTTGAAGGCCAGCAGCGGGAACGCTCCGGCGACCACGCCGCCGCCGAAGGCGAGCAGGCGCAGGAGGCGACGATCTCCCGCCGCGGCGTACGCGGCGAGCACCCCCGCAACGATCGCGAGCGGGAACTCGACGACGACCGCGAGGCCCGCGAGCAGCCCCGCGGCGGCGAGAGGCAGCATGCCGCGTGCGCTCTCGCGGGCCCGGAGCAGCACCACGAACGCCGCGAACCCGAGCGCCGCGGAGAGGGCGTGGTCGAAGAAGAGCGTCCCGAACGGCAGCAGCAGCGTCCCGGCGCCGACGAGGACCGCAGAGGCGGCCCCGTAGCCCGGCCCGACGCGCTCGGCCGCGAGCGTCATCAGCACCAGCAGCGCGACGAGCGGCAGGACGGTGCCGAAGAGCCCCAGCTCCCACAGCCGATGGCGGTACCCGGCGTCGCTCGCGAGCGACTGGCGCTGGAGGCCGGCCGCCCGCAGTGCCCCGTACCAGGGCAGCGTGAACATCGCCAGCCCGGGGGCCTTCGCCGCGTAGAAGCGGCCGTCGACGTACGCGGAGTCGATCGTCTCCCGCGGGTCGATCTCGGGCGTGCCCGCCGCGAGCGAGCGAACGAGCGCGAAGTGCGCCGCCTGGTTCGGGCCGCTGTCGGAGACGACCATCGCGCAGGCGAGCCCCAGCGCCGTGATCGCGACGAGCGCGCTCGCATGCGATGAGACGAGACGCCGCACTGTCATTGCCGTGCGCGGGATCGTACTCCCCGACGCGGATCCGCTCGGTCAACGGCGGATACAAGACAAGGCTGGTGTTCCACTGTCTACCTCGACAGCCGATAGAGCGTCCAACGCGCGTCGCTCTCTACGACCGGCAGGTCCGGCGCGAGCTGCGGGAAACGCTCGCGGTCGACGAGGAGCCAGGTCGCCCCGCAGGCACGCGGGATCGCGAGGTCGGCGGTCTGCACGAAGCGGCGGAACTCCGCCACCCGCGCGCGCGGTCGGTTCGCGACGGTGTCCGCCACGTGCCCCGGCGGCGCGACGCAGATGCGGACGGGCGCGACCGCGCCTAGCCGGTAGCTCGCCTCCGGGTCGGCGTAGACCACGGCGCCCGGCGGCACCCGCGAGCGCACAGCGTCGATCACCGCCGGCGAAAGGGGATTCGGCGGACGGGCGTCCGACGGGGTCCAGTGCGTGAGGCCGTGGGCATAGGTGGGCAGGAGCAGGAGCGCGGAGGCGAGCGCCGCGCTGCGCTCGAGTGGCGCGCGGGGCCGGAAGCCGACGACGAGGGCCGCGACCGCTCCGGCGGCGGCGAACCACGTCGCGAGCGCGGGGCCGCCCGTCTCCAGCGTGTAGCCGAAGTCGCCGGGGTACAGCAGCTGGAGCGCGATCCCGGCCGCAAGGGCGACGGGCGCGACGAGGAGGCCGATCAGCCGCGCGAGCACGCCGATCCCGCCGGCCAGCGCGACCGCGAGCGGCAGGAACCCGGCGAGGCGGCGCGACTGGGAGAGCGAGACCGCGTCGGAGAAGGGCGTGAAGACCCACGGGACGAGGCAGACGACGATCACCGCGAGCGCGCCGCCGACCGCGTAGGCCGCCCAGCGCCGTCGAGCGGCGAGGCCCGCGAGCGGCAGGAGCAGCAGCCCCGCCACCGCGACCGCCCCGGTCCGGGAGAACAGCTCGGGGACGATCGAGAAGCGGTCCGGGTCTCCCGAGAGCTGCCCCGCGTACTGCGCGAACGCGCGCGCGCGCTCGGCCCGGTCCGGGCCGACCGAGGCGGTGTCGCCGACGACGGGGAGCAGCCAGGCGAAGAACGCGGCCGCGGGGACGACGAGCGCGGCGAGCGCGAGGAGGCCCGCCCGCCCGTCCTCACGGCGCCAGAGCCAGCGGGTGCCGAGGAAGCCCGCGAAGGGGATCCAGAGGAAGAGCGCGTACGTCGGGTGGACGGCCGCGAGCGCGAGGGACGCCGCCGCGGTCGAGGCGAGGAGCGGCGGCGTCGGCGTCCGTGTCGCCTCGACCGCGAGCGCGAGCGCGGCGGGCAGGAGCAGCTGCCTGGACGCGGTGGCCGGCAGCGCGAGCGCCGTGAAGGCGCCGCCGTGGGCGGGCGCCATCGCGACGAGCGCGACGCCCGCCGCCGCGGAGGTGACAGCGGGGACGACGCGCCGGAACAGCGCCCAGCCCGCCTCGTAGCCGACCACGGCCGCGAGCGGCGCGAGGATGGTGGGCCCGTGGAGGACGACATCGACCGGGTCGGCGCCCGAGACTTTGGCGACGAGCGCGAGCACGCCGTGCCAGAGCGGGAACGCGTAGCCCGGGTGGAGCCCGCCGTCGGGAAACTCGTTCACCGCGCCGATCGAGAGATCGCCGAACGCGAGGAGCTTCTGCACCCGGCCGAGGTGGAAGAACCCGTCCCCCCCGACGTTTCCCGCGACGTGCCAGAGGAGCAGGCCGAGCACCGAGCCCGCCGCGAACACCGCCCAGCGACCCCGCCCGAAAGCGCTCGTTTCGGTCTCTGACGTGTCCTCCCCTGCGCGCCGGCGGCGAATCGCCACGGGGAGCGCGGCGGCCCCCGCCGCGAGGAGGAGGACGAGAGTCAGGTCGAGCGAGCCCGAGACGAGGAACGTCACGGCGAGCGCCGCGAAGACGATCGCGAGCGACCAGGCAAGCGCGGCAGACAGCCGCCGGACGCCGAGCGCCCGCGCGACGACCGCGCCGGGGGCGAGCACGACCGCGAGCCCGAGCGCGAGGCGAGCCAGGAGCTCGAGGTCGGCCACGGGGCCGCACGGTACCCCGGCGGCCTTCCGGGCGGCGGGATAGGCTTCGCGCCCGGCGGCAATGACGGACGACACGACCTCGCGGGGGCCTCGGGACACGCAGCTCGGCGCACGCGCGTGCGTCTTCACCGCGCTCCTGGGCGGATACGAGCGCCTCACCGAGCAGGCCGTCGCGCGCGAGTCGTCGCTCGACTTCCTGTGCATCACCGACGATCCGACGCTCGAGAGCGAGACGTGGACGGTGCGGTTGGTCGAGCCGCTCTTTCCGCTGGACCCGGTGCGCAGTCAGCGTGCGCTCAAGATCCGGGCGCACGCGACCGTGCCCGATTACGACCTCTCGCTGTACGTCGACAACTCGGTCCTGCTGAAGGTCCCGCCCGAGGTGCTGCTCGCCGAGCTCCTACCGCCCGATCGCGGATTCGCCGCCCTGGCCCACGACTTCCGAGACACCGTCGCCGACGAGTTCGGCGCAGTGGTCGATGCGGGCCTCGACACGTTGGCTCGGTGCGACGAGCAGCTCGCCCACTACCTGGAGCTCGATCCCGGATGCCTCGAGCTCCGCCCCCTCTGGAGCGGGCTGCTGCTCCGCCGCCACCACGAGCCACGGGTCGTCGCCGCGATGGAGCTCTGGCTCGCCCACGTGCTCCGCTACTCGCGTCGAGACCAGCTCTCGGTTCGCTATGCACTCCGCGCTGCCGGCGTCGAGCCTTTCGAGGCCGAGCTCGACAACCACGACTCCCCGTACCACCACTGGCCGGCGAGCGCCGGTCGCGTCCCGGATGCCTCGCTCTGGCTGGCAGAGCAGGAGGAGCTCGAGCACGTGCGCGTTCGGCTGGTGATGGCCGAGTCCGCGCTCAGAGCGCTGCGAGCCACGCGCTCGTGGCGGTGGACGAGCCCCGCGCGCGGCACGCTCGGCCGTCTGAGGGCGGCCGGCACTCCTCAGGAGACGAGCGACTCGGCGTCGCCGGTGCCGAGCCAGGCTGCGACGTCTCGGTACAGCCGCCCGCGCTCGCCGCGGTAGAGACGTCCGCGGACGAGGAGCGAGGCGCGGAGCAGGCGCCTCGCGCGCTCGGCCTCGCCCGGCTGCCCGTGGAGCGAGAGGTAGCGCAGGTGCCCGCTCACGTTCTCGCGGAACAGGCGCCCTCCGTGCGCCGCGCCGCCGACGTGCACGCAGCGGGCATCGGGCGTGAACACGACCGACCACCCGCGGTCGGCCGCGCGGCGCATCCAGTCGACCTCCTCGCTGAACATGAAGTACCGCTCGTCGAAAGGCCCCACCTCGTCGTACGCAGCGCGGCGGATCAGCAGGCACGCGCCCATCAGCCACTCGACCTCGCGCTCGCTCTCGTGGTCGAAGCCGGCGCCGTAGAACGCATTGAGCGCACGGGAGCGGGGCGCGAGCTTGCGCAGATAGAGGTACTCGGTCGCAAGGCGCCACACGGTCGGATAGCCGCGGACCGAGCGCTGAAGCGACCCGTCCGGGTCGAGCAGCCGCGGCCCCACGGCTGCGGAGCGCGGGCGGCGGTCGGCGGCGGCGACGAGGGCGGCAAGAGCGCCCTCGAGGAGCCAGGCGTCGGCGTTGAGCAGGAGCACGTGCTCCGCGCCCGTCGCGCGGATCCCGGTGTTCCAGCCCGCGCAGAGCCCGCGATTCTCACTCTCGACGACCTGCACGTCCGGGAAGCGCTCGCGGACGGCGGCGACCGTCCCGTCGCTCGAGCCGTTGTCGACCACGACGGTCTCGACGCCGGAGACGCTCGCCAGGCACCGCTGGATCCACGGCAGCGCGTCGTACGTGACGACCACGCATGCGGCGCGCGCGCCGCCGTCAGCCATGCTCGAGCCGGGCCCGCGAGCCGCCCCTCAGCCCTTCCCAGAGGAGGATCACCGCACCCGGGAGCGCCAGGGTCGCGGTGACGAGGAAGAACAGAAACCCCGCCGCGAAGGCCTGGTCGGCGGGGACGCCGACGCTCCCGAGGAAGCTCACGAAGAACGCCTCGCGCACGGCGAAGCCGTTGATCGTGAACGGGACGAGCAGCACGAGAAAGAAGAGCGGGCCCATCACGTAGTAGATCCGAGGTCCGAGCTCGATCCCGACCGCCTTCCCGGCCGCCCAGATGGAGAGGATCCGCACCGCCTGGATCACCGTCGTGAACACGAAGACGACGAGGAGCAGGCGGACGTGCCCGCGGAAGTGATGGACGCCCGAGTAGAACGCGCGCATCGGCCGCTCGACGCGCAGCTTCCGCAGCAGCGGCCGAGTCCGCTCGAGGAGCGGCCTGGCCGAGCGTGCGAAGAAGAGGAACATGAGCACGACCGTGCCCAGGACGAACAGCCCTTCGAGCCAGAGGTACGCCCCCACGTCGTACGTACCGAGCGCCAGGACGAAGCCGATCGCGCCGAGCAGCACCGTCCCCGCGCCGCCGAGACCCCGCTCGAGCAGGACGATCGCCGTGATGTCGGCCGTCCGGCCACCGTGTCGCCGCGACGTCTCGTAGACGCGCATTGCATCGCCGCCGACCGACGTCGGCAGCAGCTGTCCGGCCGTGTACGCGACGAAGTACGCCCTCGTGAGCCACCAGAAGCGGTCGGGCATGTGCTGCGCCTCCATCAGCCACTGCCAGCGGAGCGCCATCGGCAGGGCCGTGCCGACCATGATCCCGACCGAGAGCAGGAACCACCAAGGATCGGTGTTGCCGAGAATGTCGATCGTCTGGTGGACGTCGATCTTCCAGACGAGGTACCCGAGCGCCAGGCCCGTGAAGACCAGCGTCAGCACGATGCGCAACGAGCGCTTCTTCATGCCGTGAACATGGCGTGCACGCGGCACAGGGCGTCGATCGCGTCGAAAATGTCCTCGTCCGAGTGCGCTGGCGAGAGGGGCAGAGACAGGACCTCCTCGCCGGCCCGCTCGGCGACCGGCAGCTCCGCCTGTCCCGGGTACCGCTCGCGGAACCACGTGAGCCGGTGGACGGGGAGGAAGTGGATGCTCGTCGAGATCTGCTCCTCCGCCAGTGCGCGTTGGTACTCGTCGCGGGTCGCGCCTGCCCGCTCGGGGTCGATCCGCACGACGTAGAGGTGGAGGGCGTGCGTGTCGCGTGGGTCGCGCGCGAGCGGCTCGATCCCGTCGAGCCCGGCGAGGCCGTCGTCGTAGAGCGCGAACTGACGCGCGCGGACCGCGCCGTGCAGCTCCAGCTTGTCGAGCTGGGCGAGCGCGATCGCGGCGTGCACGTCGGAGAGGTTCGCCTTGAACCCTGGCGTCCGCTGGTCGTAGCGCGCGCCGTCTCCGCGGCGCGTGAGGCGCATCTCGCGAATCGCCTCCGCGAGGTCGGCCCGCGGCGTCGCGACGAGCCCGCCTTCCCCCGCCGCGACGTTCTTGGTCGCGTACAGCGAGAAGCAGGTCGCGTCCGAGAGCCCGCCGATCTTCCTCCCCCGGTACTCGCTCTCGAGCGCGTGGGCCGCGTCCTCGACGACGGGCAGCTCGAACGCGTGGATCGCGTCGAGGTCGCAGGGCTGGCCGGCGAGGTGCACGGGGAGGATCGCCTTCGTGCGCTCGGTGATCGCGCCACGGAGGAGCGCCGAGTCGAGGTTCAGGTCGTCGGCCCGAACGTCGCAGAACACGGGAGTCGCGCCCGTGTGCTCGATCACGTTCGCGGTCGCGGGCCACGTGATCGGCGAGGTGACCACCTCGTCTCCGGGGCCGATGCCGAGGGCGAGGAGCGCGAGGTGCATCGCGCTCGTGCCGGAGCTCACCGCCAGCACGTGCGGCACCTCGAGGTACGCCGCGAGCCGCTCCTCGAGGAGGGCCGCGCGCGGGCCGGTGGTCAGCCAGCCCGAGTGGAGCGTCTCCGCGACGGCGGCGATCTCCTCGTCGCCGATCGCCGGAGGCTGGAAGCCGAGCCGGGTGTCACGCCGCGTCCGCATCGACCCGGAAGCGTACGGCGTCCGACGCACGGCGAGCCCGCTCCAGCGCCTCCTCCCTGCTCGGCCCCGTCGCCAGGACTGCGCCCGCGCGGTCGGCGCCCCGGCGGAGCGGGCCGAGGACGTGCCCGGGCCGGCGGTAGACGCGCACCCAGCGGACGCCTGCCATCGCCCGCGCCTCCTCGGCTCCGTCGACCGACACGAGCCGTCCCACGGGCGGCACGAGAAACACGATCGCCGCCCCTCCCTCGCGAACGGCCGCGGCTCGTAACAGTCCGTGACGTGCCCCGCCGAGCGCGGCGTCGATCGCGAGCCCGTTCAGGTCGACGCCCGTCGCCGCCTCGCAGAGCTCCGCGTCGTGGCCGCCGCCGAGCCGCGCCGCGACCTCCATCACCACCGGCCCGCCCGCGCCGAGGCGCACCTGCGTGTACGTCGGGCCGCTGCGGATCCCGAGCGCCTCGACGGCCGCGCGCGCCGTCTCGACGACCGCCTCCGTGTCGTAGGCCGAGGGCCAGACATGCGCGAGCGCGACGCCGAAAGCCGGCGGCTCGGCCGTGAGGCGATCGGTCACCGTGAGGGGCACGAACCGTCCGTCGACCGAGAACGCGTTGACGGTCAGCTCCGGGCCGGAGACGACCTCCTCCACGAGCACCGTGCCCGAGCGGGACTCCGCGCGCGCCTCCGAGAGCGCGCGTCCGAGCTCGTCCGCTGCCTGCACGAGCGTCAGTCCCCGCTGCCCCTGGCGATCGGGCGCCTTCACGACGCACGGGTACGCAAGCCCCGGATCGCGAGGGTCGAGCGCCCGGGCGTGCGGGACCCCGGCTGCGGCGAACGCCTCGCGCTGGCGCGCTTTCGAGGTCGCGAGCGCACCGGTGGCGCGGTCGATCGGGTGGGGCAACGCGAGCCGCGCCGCGACGCGGGCGGCGATACCCACCGGCCAGTCGGCACCGGGGGAGACGATCCCGTCGACCCCGCGTGCGCGGGCGAGCCGATCGATCGCCTCCTCGTCCTCCGACGACAGCACCGCGCGCTCGGTCGCGAGCGGGAAGCCGGGCGCGGCGGGGTCCCGGTCGACGGCGATCACGTCGAGGTCGCCACGTGCCCGGGCCGCCTCGAGCAGGCCGAGCTGGGCGGGCCCCGCGCCTAGGACGAGGAGACGCGGACGCGCCCCAGGATTCCCCGCCACCAGGCCTCGTTGTCGCGATACCAGGCGATCGTGCGCTCGAGCCCGTCGGCGAACGAGGTCGACGCGCGCCAGCCTGTCAGCCGGGCGAGCTTCTCGGTCGAGCCGACGTGCCGGTCGACCTGGCCCGGGCGCTCCTCGACGTGGACGACGTCCACGGTCGGGTCGCCGACCGCCTCGAGCACGAGCCGCGCGATCTCCCCGACCGAGAGGTCGACACCGGTCGCGACGTTGAGCACCTCGCCGGCGACCGTCTCGAGCGGCGCCTCGATCAGCGCCTCGATCGCGGACGCGGTGTCGTCGACGTAGAGCCAGTCGCGGGTCGCATGCCCGTCCCCGTGGACCGTGAGCGGCTCGCCGCCGAGCGCCTGCGTGACGAAGCGCGGCACGACCTTCTCCGGGTGCTGTCTCGGCCCGTAGTTGTTGAACGGCCGCACGATCACGATCGGCAGGCCGTAGGTGACCCGGTAGCTGTAGGCGAGCCGGTCGCCGCCCGCCTTCGTGGCGGCATAGGGGCTGCGGGGCTCCAGCGGGTGCCGCTCGTCCATCGGGGCGTACTCGGCCGTCCCGTACACCTCGCTCGACGAGACGAGCAGGAACCGCTCCACGGGACGTTCGCGGATCGCGTCGAGCAGGATCTGCGTTCCCTCGACGTTGGTCGTGACGAACTCCGAGGCCCCGTCGCGAATCGACTTCTCCACGTGCGACTCCGCGGCGGCGTTCACGATCACGTCGACGCCGGCGACGATCTCGTCCACGAGCCCCGCATCGCGGATGTCGCCGTGGACGAACTCGAGGCGCGGATGGCTCATCACGTCGGCGAGGTTCTCGAGGCTCGCGGCGTAGGTCAGCGCGTCGAGAGAGATCACGTCGTGCTCCGTGTGCTCGAGCAGGTGGCGGATCAGGTTCGACGGGATGAACCCGGCACCGCCGGTGACGAGGACCCGACTCAACGACTCACCTCGTGCGAGACCCCGAACCTGGGCCAGTGGTCGACGCTTGCGTCGGATCAAGACTGCGCCGTTTCGCCGGAAGCGCCGCGTGCCCGGCGGCGACGGTCGGGCCGGAAAGTGAGCAGCGCGACCGGAGGCCGGCTTTGCCGGCCGGGAGGCCAACCGCGGTCGATGCGTGCGCGAGCCGGAAGGAGGGGGCTCGTGGGGGAACCATGGGTTCCTCCACGTCTCTCAGAGCTCGCGATCGACGACGTACAGGGGCCTGTGCTCCACGACGCGCTGGATTCTGCCCAGATACTCGCCGACGAGCGCGAGGATGAAGCCCTGCACGCCGAGCACCGCGACGACGAGCGCGCCGAGCAGCAGCGGCCCGGGGAAGTCGCCGTTCGCGATCCAGTACACGACTCCGTAGACGCCGAGCGCTGCCGAGGCGAGCGTGCAGAGCAGCCCGAGCACGATGCCGACGGTCTGGATCGGCTGCGGCCAGAAGCCCGCGAGGACGTGCAGCGCGAGCCGGGTCAGCCGGAGCGGCGAATACCGGGACGCCCCCTCGCGCCGCGCGTGGCCCACGTCCACCTCGACCACCGAGGCGCCGCCCGAGAGGACGAGGGCCTTCGTGAACTTCTGCCTGCCGATCGCGCCGAGCATCG
Organism: Gaiella sp.; assembly: GCA_036558885.1. Lineage (GTDB taxonomy): Bacteria > Actinomycetota > Thermoleophilia > Gaiellales > Gaiellaceae > Gaiella. Next base: position 25,450 of record DATBET010000059.1, on the reverse strand, counting down.
GCACGACGACCTCTCGCCGGTAGGCGTTGAACGCGCAGCCGAAGTCCGAGATCGCGACGCCCGTGAACCGCCGCAGCATCCCGTTGATCAGGCGCGAGGGAAGCGTCCTGCCCCAGGAGTCGTGGCGCGCGGCGCGTCGGCCGCTGGCGACGTCGTACCCGGCCTCGACGGCCTCGACGAGCCGGGGCACGTCCTCGGGGAGGTTCTGCAGGTCGCCGTCCATCGTCACGACGATCTCGCCGCGGGCCCGCGAGAGGCCCGCGTGCATCGCGGGATGCTGGCCCGCGTTCCGCTTGAGGCGGACTGCACGGACGTGCGGGTCGGCCGCATGGAGGCGCTCGAGCGTCGCGAACGTTCCGTCCGTCGAGCCGTCGTCGACGTAGAGCACCTCGTACGGGCGGCCGAACGCCTCCAGCGCGTCGGTCAGGCGCCGATGCAACTCCTCGAGCGTGGCGCGCTCCTGGAAGAGCGTCACGACCACGGAGAGCGCGGGAGCGCCGTTCCGCTCGGCCTCCGCTGTCGCGCGGGCGCGCACCTGCGTCTCACTCATGGTCCGCCTGAGCGTACATCGGCGTCGGCGGCACGATTTCGGGCTGACCGGCGTGGAGCTTTCTATGCTGAGTCGATGTCCCGACGGGGTCGCTGGCTGGCGTCGATCGGCGCGGTCCTCGTCGCGGGCGGCGTGGCGGCGGCCGCCCTCTTCTTCGCGTTCGGCGACGCCACGGCGGGGCCGGCGCAGATCGCCTTCGAACGCGGCGAGGGCCTCAACCCTGCGATCCACCTGATTGCCGAGGACGGAACTGCAGAGCGGGAGCTCGTCCCGTACGGAAGCGGGCCGAGGTGGTCTCCGGGCGGGCACCGCGTCGCGTTCGTCGTCCACTCCCCTCCCGAAGACGTGGCTCCCCTCGACGAGCTGTGGGTCGTGGCTGCCGACGGCAGCGACGCACGACGAGCCGCCCGGGACGCCTCGATCAGGACGATCGCCTGGTCGCCCGACGGCGCCAGGATCGCCTGGATCGGCGCGTCTCGAGCCGGCGCCTTCCGCCTCTCGGCCGTCGATCTCGGCACCGGCGCACGGCTGACGATCCCCACGCAGCTGTTCGGACCGACGTCGCTCGACTGGTCGCCCGACGGGCGTGAGCTCCTGACGGTCGACGGCGGCAACATCGTCACGGTGAACCTCGCGAGCGGCCGAAAACACACCCTGCGAGCCGGGGCCGCTGCGTTCGAGGCCTTCTGGTCACCCGACGCCGCTCGCATCGCATTCGTGGCCGAGCCGGAGCGACGAGCACTCGCACGGGCCGGTGGGATACAGATGCGCCTCGAGCGCTCGATCTTCGTGATGGACGCCGACGGAAGCAACGTTCGGCGACTGACGCGCGGCGCGCTCGACTCGTCGCCGAGCTGGGCCCCGGCGGGCGACGCAATCGTGTTCGCGCGAACGACGTTCTCGTCCGATCCGGTCGAGGTCGATTCCACGCTCCATGTCGTCAGGCCAGGCGATGCGGAGCCTTCGCGGGTCACGAGGGGAACGGACGACGGCGCACCCGACTGGCGGCCCGCAGGACGCCCCGAGCCGGCCGTCCGCATCGCCCGCGCGCCGCTTCCCGAGCCGTCCGTCGAGGTACCCGACCTCGAAGATCTCGGGCCGTGGGAGGCGACACGCGCGCTCGAGGAGGCCGGCCTCACGGCGGTCGTGAGGGCGGTCGGCGGCACCCGGCCTCGCGGCGGCGTTCTCGCGCAGTCCCCCGCGCCGGGCGCTCGAGTGCCGCCGGGAACCGCGGTTGTGGTTGCGTACTCGGCCCCTCGCCCGTAGACCGCCGATCCTCCACGTCACGCTGCCTCCGGGAGCTCGCCAAGGGTCTCGACGAGGGCCTCCGCGCGACGCCGGTCGCGCGGCATCGCGAACGCCGCGATCGCGCCGAGCGCGACGACCCCAGCACCGACGAGCACCGCAATGGAGGTTCCGTCCGTGAACGCCTCGCCCGTCCGGTAGCCGCCGACGTGCGAGAACACTGCGGCGAGCACGGCGACGCCGAACACGCCGCCCAGCTCGCGGATCGTGTTGTTCGCGCCCGACGCCTGGCCCTCCTCGGACGGGCGCACCGCGGAGAGGACGACGTTCGCGACGGGTGCGTAGAACAGCGCCATGCCGACGCCCGCGACGACGAACGGCGCCACGAGCTCCGAATACGGCACGGTCGGCGACGTGACGAGCCCGATCCAGGCGAGCGCGACGGCCTGCAGGGCGAGGCCCGTCCCGATGATCAGCCGCGGGCTGATCCGGTCGGAGAGGGCCCCGGCAACCGGCGCGATGAGCATGGGCGCGAGCGTCCACGGGAGGATCCGCAGGCCGGCGGCAAACGGCGAGTAGCCCTGCACGGTCTGGAAGAACTGCGCGAGCAGGAAGATCGAGCCGAACATCCCGAAGAACATCAGGAACGACGAGGCGTTCGCGAGCGCGAACGCACGGCCCCGGAAGAAGCGAATCGGCAGCATCGGGGACTCCGCGCGGAGCTCCCAGACGACGAACGCGGCGACGAGGATCGCGCCGACGGCGAGCGAGCCGACGATCTCCGGGCTCGCCCAGCCCTGGCCGTTGCCTCGCACGAGCCCCCAGACGATTCCGAGCAGGCCTGCGCTCACGAGGCCGAGGCCGGGCAGATCGAACCTGCCGCCCGGGCCGTGGCTTTCCTCGAGCCGCAGGAGCGCAAGCGGGACGAGCACGAGCCCGATCGGGACGTTGAGCCAGAAGATCCACTGCCACGCGATCCCCTCGACGACAGCGCCGCCGACGAGCGGCCCGAACGCGATCGCGAGCCCGCCGACGCCGCCCCACGCGCCGAGCGCGAGGCCGCGCTTCTCGGGCGGGACGGCGGCGCTCAGCAGCGTCAGCGTGAGCGGCATCACTATCGCGCCGCCGACGCCCTGCACCGCGCGCGCGAGGTTGAGCGCGTCGACGCTCGGCGCGAGGGCCGCCGCGACCGAGCCGAGCGTGAAGATCGCGAGGCCGACGGCGAACATCCGCCGCCGACCGAAGCGGTCTCCGAGGGCGGCGCCCGTGAGGAGCAGGACGGCGAACGTCAGGGTGTACGCGTTGACCGTCCACTCGAGCTGCTCGAGCGAGGCGCCGAGGTCGGTGCGGATCACGGGGATCGCGGTGGTCACGACGAGGTTGTCGAGGGAGACCATGAACAGCGCGAGCGAGGTGATCGCGAACGTCCAAAGGGTCGAGGTGCGAGGTGTCATCGGAAGTCTCCTTGATTTCGTGATCAGTCACTTACATCTAGGCCGAAAATGAAAGCCCTCAGCGCAGCTTCGTGACGACGGCGGGCAAGTGGTCCGGGTCCATGGAGCCCTCCAGCAAGCGCCTCGCCCACGGGTCACGCGATCCCCAGAGGTCCATCGCCGCGACGACGTTCAACAGCATCCCCTTCGCGAACCACTGCGCGACGCGTTCGGCGTCGAGCCCCGAGACGGTCTCGACGAACAGGTGGAGCGAGCCGAAGCCCGAGCGGATGGCCTCGCGCACCTCCGGGTCGTCGCAGGCGGCATACGCCTGGAGCTGCGCAAGGAGACGCGTGCGATCGCCCATCACCATCTCGCCGTAGGCCCGGCCCATCGCCTCGAGCGCCTCCTCGCCGCGCCGATCGCCTGCTGCCGCGCGGAACACCTCCAGCGTGTCGGCCATGCAGCGCTCCACCGTCGCGACGAAGAGCTTCTTCTTCGTGCCGAAGAGCCGGAAGAGGTACGGCTGCGAGATGCCTGCGGACCGCGCGATGTCCTCCGTCGAGGTGCCGTGGAGGCCGCCGTGCGCGAAGGCCCCGAGCGCAGCGGCGAGAACCGCCTCGCGACGCTCTTCGGCTGTCTGGCGCATCGTCATAAGTGATTGATAACTCACAAGACTGGTGCTTGTCAAGTGCGTGCATGTGGCGCAGCGAGGTCTGCACGAGCTCGACCGGGCGCAGAGCAGGTGTCGAACTGAAGTCCGACGCGGGGCACACGACGGGTACCGAGCCCGCCGTGTGCTTGATTTCCGGCGATGGACGTGCACACGCCGCGCACCCTGGAAGAGGCGCTCAGGCTCAAGGCGGAGCTGCCCGAGGCGCGCTTCGTCCAGGGCGGAACGGACCTCCTCGTCGAGCTCAACTTCGGCCGGTCACGGCCCGAGGCGCTCGTCAACCTGGCCGAGCTCGACGAGCTGCGCGGCTGGTCGCGCGAGGACGGCGAGCTCCGTCTAGGAGCCGGCCTCACGTACACCGAGGCGATGCGCCCCGAGCTCGCGGAGCTCTTTCCGGCCCTCGCCGAGGCCTCCCGCACGGTCGGCTCGCCGCAGATCCGCAACCGCGGCACGATCGGCGGGAACCTCGGCACCGCATCGCCGGCGGGCGACGCGCTGCCGCCGCTTCTCGTCGAGCGGGCACGCGTCGAGCTCGCCAGCGTCCGGGGTGTGCGGACGCTGCCGCTCGACGAGTTCCTGCTCGGCGTCAAGCGGAACGCGCTCGAGCCCGACGAGCTCGTGACGTCCGTGCGTCTGGCCCCGAGCGGCGGCGCGCAGACGTTCATGAAGGTCGGCCCCCGGAACGCGATGGTGATCGCGATCTGCTCGCTCGCGGTCGTCGTCGACCCGGAGGCAGGCGAGGTGCGGGCGTCGTTCGGCTCCGCTGCTACCACTGCGCAACGCATCACCGTCCCGCTCGCCGAAGCGGGGTCGCTTCCCGAGCGCGTCGCCGACGCGGCGAGCCCGATCGACGACGTACGCGCGACGGCCGTGTATCGACGACACGCCCTCCGGGTCCTCACCGGCCGCGCGGTCGAGAGGTGCCTGCGCTCGTGAGGATCTCGCTGAGCGTCAACGGCGAGCGGCGCGAGGCCGACCTCTGGGGCGGCGAGAGCCTGCTCACGATGCTTCGCGACACGCTCGAGCTGCCAGGCTCGAAGAACGCCTGCGAGCAAGGGGAGTGCGGCTCGTGCTCGGTGCTGCTCGACGGCGAGCTCGTCTGCTCGTGCCTCGTGCTCGCGGCCCAGGCCGAGGGCCACGACGTCGTCACCGTCGAGGGCCTCGCCGACGGCGACGAGCTCCACCCCGTCCAGCGGGCATTCGTCGAGGCGGGCGCCGTGCAGTGCGGCTTCTGTACCCCCGGTCTCGTCGTCGCGGTGACCGATCTCCTCGCCCGCACGCCACACCCGAGCGACGACGAGATCCGCGAGGCGCTCTCGGGCAACCTCTGTCGCTGCACCGGCTACGTAAAGATCTTCGACGCGGTGCATCTCGCGGCGGAGCGGCGATGAGCGTCACCGCGCCACGCGCCACGCCGCGCCTCGGGAAGGTCGGCGAGCGGCTGCTGCGGGACGACGCGATCCCGAAGGTGAAGGGCGCCTTCGACTACTCGAGCGACCTCTCCGCACCGGGGATGCTCTGGGGCGCCACGCTACGCAGCCCTCACGCCCACGCGCGGATTCTCTCCATCGACCTGTCGCGGGCGCTCGCGCGACCCGGCGTGCACGCCGTGCTCACCCATGCGGACGTCCCCGGCCGGAAGACGTACGGGCTCGAGTTCTCCGACCAGCCCGTGCTCGCGGTCGACCGCGTTCGTTACGTGGGCGAGCCCGTCGCCGTGGTTGCGGCCGACCATCCCGAGCGGGCCCGCCTGGCGCTCGCCGCGATCGAGGTCGAGTACGAGCCGCTCGACCCGGTCGTCGACATGGAGCGGGCTCTCGAGCAAGAACCGCTCCACCCCGACCGTCCGACGATGGGCCACGGCTACCTCGACGATCCGCGCCCGAACGTCGTGCGGCATCTCGTGATCCGGCACGGCGACCCGGAGTCCCCGGGCGACGTGGTCGTCACGGGTGAGTACGAGGTGGGGATCCAGGACCAGGCCTTCCTCGGGCCCGAGTCCGGCCTCGCGGTGCCCGACGGGGAGGGCGGTGTCGACATCCACGTCGCGACCCAGTGGCTCCACGTCGACCGCGACCAGGTCGCGCCCTGTCTCGCGCTGCGCCCCGAGCAGGTGCGCATCCACCTCGCAGGCGTCGGCGGGGCGTTCGGCGGCCGCGAGGACCTCTCGATGCAGATCCACGGCGCGCTCCTCGCGCTCCACACGAGCCGCCCGGTGAAGATGGTCTACGACCGCGAGGAGTCGTTCACCGGCCACGTCCATCGCCACCCGGCGCGCATGTGGTGCGAGCATCGCGCGACGCGCGAGGGCCGAATCACCTGCGTGCGCATGCGGATCCTCCTCGACGGCGGCGCGTACGCCTCGAGCTCGACCGCCGTCGCATCGAACGCCGCGTCGTTCGCGATCGGCCCGTACCGGGTCGACAACGCCCTGCTCGAGGCGACGGCGGTCTACACGAACAACCCTCCGTGTGGGGCCATGCGCGGCTTCGGCGCCGTGCAGACGTGCTTCGCGGGCGAAGCGCAGATCGACCGGCTCGCGGCCGAGCTCCGGATCGACCCCGTCGAGCTGCGCCTGCTCAACGCGCTCGAGCCGGGCGACTCGCTCCCCACCGGTCAGGTGCTCACGGGCGCCCTGCCCACGCGCGAGGTGATCCGCCGTGCCTCCGCGCTCCCGATCCCGGCCGAGGAGGCACTGCCGCGCGACCCCTTGCGGCTCCCGGGCGGCGCGGGCAACACGACGCACGGCGAGGGCGTCCGCCGCGGTGTCGGATTCGCGCTCGGTTTCAAGAACATCTGCTACTCGGAGGGCTTCGACGACCTCTGCACGGCGCGGGTCGTCCTACGCGAGGACGGCAGCGCCGTCGTCCACTCGGCAGCGGCAGAGGTGGGTCAGGGCGTCGTCGGCGTCATGCTCCAGGTCGCACGGACGGAGCTCGGCACCGAAGACGTCACGCTCGCGGCTTCGGCAACGTCCTCCGTCGGCTCAGCGGGCTCGGCCTCGGCGTCACGCATGACGTGGATGGCTGCCGGCGCAGTACGCGACGCGTGCCGCGCCGCGCTCGAGGAGCGCGCCAAGCAGGGAGGCGGCGAGGTCGACGTCGAGCGGGTCTACCGCCACCCGCGCACGACGCCGCTCGACCCGGAGACCGGCCAGATCACGGGCGAGCGCGCCCACGTCGCGCTCGCGGTCGCGGCGATGCGCGTCGTCGTGGAGGTCGACGTGGAGCTCGGCCTGACGAGGGTCGTCTGGGTCGGCACCGCGCAGGACGTCGGACGCGCGGTCAACCCGCTCGCCGTCGAGGGTCAGATCGAGGGGGGCACCGCGCAGGGGCTCGGGCTCGCCCTGATGGAGGAGCTCGTCACGCGCGACGGCGCGATCCTCAACGCGAGCTTCACCGACTACCTGATCCCGACCGCGCTGGACATGCCCCCCGTCGACATCGAGCTGATCGAGGAGCCCGAGCCCGACGCGCCCTACGGCGCGAAGGGCGTCGGCGAGCCGCCCACCGTCGTCTCCACCGCCGCGATCCTCTCGGCGCTGCGCGACGCGACCGGGCGCCCGCTCACGCGGGTGCCGGTGCGGCCGGACGACATCGTCTTCGGCCCTCAGGCGTAGTGCGCGAGTGCGGTCGCGACGTGGTCGACGTCGTCCTCGGTCATCGTCCCTGCGAACGGCAGGGCGAGCGCGCGCGCGAAGGCGGCGTCCGCGCCGGGGAACGAGCCGCGCCCGCGATACGCCGCGAGCGTGTTCACCGCGTACGTCCCGATCTGCGCCTCGATCCCCTCGGCCCGCAGGCCGGCGAGCGCCTCGTCCCGGCGGTCGAGCGTGACGACGTATGCCTGCCACCCGTGGCGGTCTCCCTCGCTGGCGCCGGGCACCCCGACGGCATGCGCGAGCCGCTCCTCGTACCAACCCGCGACGCGCGACCGCGCCGCGTGGAGCGCTTCGAGCCGTTCGAGCTGTGGGAGACCGAGGGCGCAGAGAACATCGGCGAGGCGGTAGTTGAGCCCCGGTGCCGGAATGTCCGTCGTCGGGCCGTCGGCGATGCCGTGGTGGCGGAGCCTTCGTACCGAGGAGGCGAGCTCCGCCTCGTCCGTCGTCACCGCGCCGCCCTCGCCGGTCGTGACGATCTTGCGGGGGTGGAACGAGAGGCATGCCATCAGCCCGAGCGCGCCGCACGGCGTCCCGCGGTAACGCGCGCCGAGCGCGCCGGCCGCGTCCTCGACGAGAGCGACGTCCTGCGGGACGGCGGTCTGCAGCTCCTCCCACTCGAGCGGCCGCCCGAACAGGTGGACGGCGAGCACGGCCCGCGTGCGCGGAGTGATCGCGTCCGCGACCAGCTCGGGCCGCGCGAGAAACGTCTCGGGGTCGACGTCGACGAGCACCGCACGCCCGCCGCAGAGCTCGACCGCGTTCGCGGTGGCGGGAAATGTGTAGGCGGGGACGATCACCTCGTCTCCCTCGCCGATCCCGAGCGCGAGCATCGCGAGGTGGAGGGCCGCGGTGCCGGAGGAGACGGCGACCGCGTCGGCCGTCCCGACCGCCCGCGCCAGCGCCTGCTCGAACCGCTCGACCCACGGGCCCATCGTCAGCTGCCCGCTGTCGAGCACCTCAGCCACCGCGGCGAGCTCCTCCGCGCCGACGTCGGGCCGGGCGAGCCTGATGGTCTCGCGGGTCACGCCGCGGCGCCGAGCCGGGCGCGATACCAGGCGATCGTGCGCTCGAGCCCCTCGTCGAGCTCGACCTCGGCCTCGAACCCGAGCAGCGTCCGGGCCTTCGCGACGTTGGGGATGCGGAGCTCGACGTCCGTGTACTGCAGCGGGACGAACCGGAGCTCGCCCGGGCAGCCGGTGAGGCGCTTGACCCTGGTCGCGAGGTCGTAGATCGTCACCGCCGAGCGCGCGTTGCCGATGTTGAAGCTCTCGCCGACGGCCGCCGGGTGCTCGAGCGCGAGCAACACCGCCTCGACCATGTCGTCCACGTAGCACCAGGCCCTGATCTGCGAGCCGTCCCCTCGGATCTCGAGATCGTCCCCACCGAGCGCCGCCTCGATGAAGGCGCGGATCGCGCCGCCGCCGATCTGCCCGGGCCCGTAGATGTTGAACGGGCGCACCGAGACCGCAGGAAGCCCCAGCTCGCCGTGGTACGCGTGCGCCATGTGCTCGCCGGCGAGCTTCGACACGGCGTACGTCCAGCGTGCCTCGCCGACCGAGCCGATCGTCGTGACGTGGGCCTCCTGGACGTTGAACGCGTACTGCCCGAACACCTCGCTCGTCGAGAACTCGACGACTCGCTCGACCGTCTCCTTCGTCGCGAGCGCAGCCTCGAGCGCGTTGTAGGTGCCGATCACGTTGACCCGCATCGTCCGCACGGGGCTCGTCAGCACCGTGTCCACGCCGGCGATGCCCGCCGCGTGGACGACGTGCGTGCAGCCCGCGAAGAGCTCTGTCAGCCGTTCCGGGTCGAGCACGTCCCCCTCCGCGAACCGGAAGTTCGGGTGCGTCTCCAGATCGGTGCCCGACAGCGCGTCGCGGTGGAGGTTGTCGACCGCGATCACCTCGTTCGCGTCGACGAGGCGGCGCGCGAGCGTAGTGCCGATGAAGCCTGCCCCGCCCGTGATCACGATGCGCTTGCCCGTCAGCGCCACGCCGGGATCGTAGTCGAGCCCTCCGGCGACCCTGCGCGTCGCGCCTGGGCAGCCGGCGGTTGCCCGAAGGGTTCCTCGCCGCCGCGTTCTCTCGCGTATTGGGCCCTCCTGTGTCCGACCTCGGCGCCGCCAGGTTCGCCACGGCCGTTCGCGCGGGCTCGGCGGGACGAGCCCTGCGCTGTCGGGATCCGCGCTCGAGCTCGGCGGCAGTCGGGCATCGCGCTACGTCGTGCGCGTGCCGGTCGGGCCCTGCGCAACCTGCCCGACGGCGGATTGCTGCGCCCACTCTTGTGCGTGCCTGTTGGAGCTCCGCGGTCGACCGATTGGCGCTACTCGTTCGCTCGAGCCCCCTCCACCTCTGCCAGAACGCCACTTTCTATCGGGCCACCGACCTCCTCCCCACGGGTCCAGCCTAACGGCGAATCACGCACGAATGGGATACGGGACTGTGCCGAGATCGTGCCGAGCGCAGCTCGCGCCTCTCCGGGCTCGGTCGCGCGGCAATGGGGGCCCCCCCACCCCGTCGCGGTGCGCCATCGCCGCGCCCATGCGGAACGCCGAGCGACCGACCGCCGCAGCGCTGCTCGCCGCGCACGCCAACGCGACGCGCGATGCGCGTCGTCGGCGCGAGATACTAGGTGGCCATGCGCGCGCTGATCGCCAGCTTCGGGGAGCCGACCGGACAGGGCTGGGAACAGGTCGGCTACCTCGCGCTCGCGTTCGTCCTCTCGTCGCTGATCGGCCTCGAGCGTGAGATTCGCCAGCGCAGCGCAGGGCTGCGCACGCACGCGCTGGTCGGGGTCGCATCGGCTCTGATCATGCTCGTCTCGAAGTACGGGTTCACGGACGTCCTCTCCCAGCGGGTCATCCTCGACCCGTCGCGGGTCGCGGCGCAGATCGTCTCGGGGATCGGGTTCATCGGCGGCGGGTTGATCTTCGTGCGGCGCGACGCCGTGCGGGGGCTGACGACGGCCGCCACGATCTGGCTGACGGCGGGCGTCGGCATGGCTGCGGGCGCCGGGCTGCCGATCCTCGCCTGCCTCGTCACAGGGGCGCACTTCCTCGTCGTCTACGGGTTCACGCCACTCGTCCCGCGCCTGGAGAGGCTTTCGGGGACGATCGACCGGTCCGTCTTGCGGATCACGTACCGAGACCAGGCGGGGATCCTCCACCAGGTCATGTCGCGTTGCACCGGTCGGGGCTACACGGTCGCCGAGCTGACGACCGAACAGGTTCCGGATCACGAGCAGGCGCTCGGGCTCGTCTCGGTGACGATGCGGATCTCCGGCCCGAACGATGTGCCCGCCCTCGTCGCCGACCTCTCAGAGATCGCGGGGGTGCTCGGCGTCCGCATCCAGGAGCCCGAAGAGGGCGACTGACATCCCGCACCTCGAACGCGCGTCTAGCATCGCGCCGTGCCCGGACTCCTCTTCGTAGGGGCGGGTCGCGACCAGCGGCCCGCGATCGTGCGTGCGCGCGAGCGAGGGCACCACGTCGTCGCGGTCGACTCCGACCCACGGGCGGTCGCCCTCCGGCACGCCGACGTCGCAGAGGTCGCGGACGTCGAGGACGCAGCCGCGATCGAGGAGGTCGCACGCAGACACCGCGTCGGCGGCCTCCTCACGGTTGCCTCCGACCGCGTCGTGCCGGTCGTCGCGGCGGCGGCCGAGCGCCTCGGGCTGCCGTCCATCGGGACCGAGGCGGCGCACCGATTCGCGCACAAGCTCGCGCTGCGACGCACGCTGGCCGAGGAAGGTCTGCCGCAGCCCGCCTTCGCCGCGGTGCGCAACCTCGCCGAGGGACGCTCGGCCCTCGAGACCGTCGGGGTCCCCGCGGTGCTGAAGCCGGTCGACGCCGAGGCACAGCGCGGCCTCTTCCGCGTCGACGACCCCGGCGACCTCGAGTCGCATCTCCATGCCGCGCTCGCCGAGTCCCGCCTCCACGAGGCGATCCTGGAGTCCTTCGTGCCGGGCGCCGAGATGAACGCGATCGTCGTCGCCCGCGGCGGTCGGGCGCGGGCCGTAACCCTCGTCGACCGGCTGCGGCACGAGGGGCCCGGTTTCGGCGTCGCCTCCGCGCACGTGCATCCGGCTGCCATCCACTCCGACCCGCTCGCGGCGGCAGAGCGAACCGCGGAGCGCGTCGTCTCCGCGCTCCGGCTGCGCGACGGGATCGCGGTCGTCCAGCTGCTCGCGACGTCCCACGAGGAGGTCTCGGTCGTCGCCGTCGGGGCGTGCGTGCCGGGCGGCCACCTCCCCGACCTCGTCCGCCACGCCGTCGGCGTCGACCTCGTCGACCTCGCGCTCCGGTTCGCGCTCGGCGAGGAGGTGCCGGACGACGCGGTACTGCCGCGCTTCTCCCTGCCGGTCGCGATTCGCTTTCTGACCGCAGGCCCGGGACACCTGCCCGCCGGACGCGTGACCCGCGTCGGCGCGCTCGGGCCGGTCCTCTCGGCGGAGGGAGTCGTCGAGGCGGAGACGTATCTCGAGCCCGACACGCTCGTGCGGCGGCTTCGCGACGCGGACGACCGGCACGGCTACGTCGTCGCGACCGGCCCCACCACACTGGAGGCGCTGGCGAACGCCGACCGCGCCGCGGAGCTCCTCGTCGTCGAGGTCGAATGACGCCGTGAGCTGCGCGTTCACCCTCGAGCACTACCGCGAGCTCCTGCGTGCCGCCCGGGAGGGCGGCTATCGGTTCGGGACGTTCGGGACACCGCCGTCACGCGGCGACCTGCTCGTCCGCCACGACGTCGACCTCTCGCTGGAGGCGGCGCTCGAGATGGCCGAGCTCGAAACGGAGGAGGGCGCCACTACCACGTACCTCCTGATGACCCGCTCGGTGTTCTACAACCTTGCCTCCCGTGAGGGGGAGAGGGCGATCGCGCGCCTCCGTGTGCTCGGCCACCAGGTCGGGCTCCACGCGGTCCACCCGGAGGCCGAGCTCGACGAGCGGTTCGACCCGGTGATGGCCTGGCACAACCCGGAGCCGGAGTACATGACCGCGCGGGTCGAAGGGGCGGCGAACGCAATGGAGGAGACGTACTTCGGCCCCGCCACGTACCGCTCGGACTCGAACCACCGCTGGCGCTCGGGGTGCCCCCACGAGGAGCTCCGCTCCGGCGCCTTCCCCTGGCTCCAGGTGCTGATCCACCCCGAGATCTGGGTCTACCCCGGCTCGTCGATGGCCGAGACGATGCACGCGATGCTCGACGCGCAGCGCGCCCACCGCCTCGCGCTTCTCGCCGAGGACAGGATCGACCTCACGTGAGCGGGGTCCCGGTCGGCGGCGGCAACCCGGCCAGCGACACGCGCATCCAGGAGCGGATCGCCTGGTTCGAGCCCGTGCGCGCCGACCTGCTTGCATTCCTGCGTTGAGCCTGCGGCCGGTCACCGTGCTCGTCTCTGCCTCCGGCGCCCCGGGGACGGCCGCGCTGCTCCGCGCGCTGCGCGAGAACGGCGAGCGCGAGGTGCACCTCGTCGGCACCGACCTCTCGGAGCGCTCCGTCGGCCGCCACCTCTGCGACTCGTTCCACCTCGTCCCGGCGGGCACCGCGGCGGGCTTCGTCGATGCGATCCTCGAAGTCGTCGAGCGCGAGTCGGTCGACGTCGTCCTGCCGCAGTCGTCGTTCGACCTGCAGGCGCTCGCGGAGGAGCGCGAGCGGTTCGACGTCCCGGTGCTCGTGTCCCCGCCCGACGCCATCCGGCGCTCGAACGACAAGGCCGAGTCGTATGCCCTCCTGCACCGTCTCGGGGTGCCCGCGCCGGCGTTCCACCGCGTCCGCGGAGCCACGCAGGTCGACCTGGCCGCGCGCGACCTCGGCTACCCCGACCGGCCCGTCTGCTTCAAGCCGGTCTTCTCGTCCGGCTCGCGGGGCTTCCGGGTGCTCGACCCGAGCGTCGACCGCGCGCACCAGCTCCTCAACGAGCGCCCCGGCTCTGTGGCCATGCGGCTGGAGGAAGCGGTCGAGCTCCTGCCCGACGAGGGCGGTCCCGACCTCCTCGTGATGGAGCTCGCGACCGGCGACGAGCGCACGATCGACGGCATCGCGGACGGCCGCCGCGTCGTGCTCGGGCATCCGAAGACCCGCGAGGCGATCAGGGCGGGCCTCGCGATGTACTTCGTCACCCTCGAGGACCCCGAGCTGATGGAGATCTCCGACCGGATCGTCGCCGAGCTCGGGATCGAGTGGTTCTTCAACATCCAGCTCGTCGGCGAGCACGTGATCGAGATCAACCCGCGGATCTCGACCGTCGTCGGGCAGGAGGACTTGAACCTGCGCTACCTCGGCGTCAAGCGCGCGCTCGGGGAGATCTCCGACGGGGAGCTCGCCGCGCTGCAGAGCCGCGTGCGGCCGGGGCGCAAGGCCCTCCGCTACTTCGATCAAGTGGAGTGGGACTGAACGGCGTGGGGGAACCCATGGTTCCCGCACGGGCCCCCTCCTTCGCGTGACGGGCAACTCCACGCTTCAATTGGCCTCCCGGCCGGCGAAGCCGGCCTTCGGCCGCAACGAGACCCGCTCCACGTTTCGCAAGGACCGCAATGCGCGATCGCCCATGACCACTCGCCGTCCGCTCCGCGTCGTCCACTGCCCCGTCAACACTGCAGGCGTGCCGTGGACGAACGTCCAGGCGCTCCGCAGGCGCGGGATCGACGCGTCGCTCGTCGTGTTCAACCGGTACGCGCTCCATCCCGAGGCCGACCGCTCGCTCGACCTCGGCACGGGCCTCGTCCGCCGCCAGGCGAAGCAGTGGCGCGCGCTCGCCGGGCTCCTCCCGCGTACGGACGTGTTCCATTTCATGTTCGGCCTGACGCTCGTGCCGCAGTCGCTCCAGTACCCGATCCTGCGGGCGCTCCGGAAGCGCTCCGTGATGCACTACCTCGGCTCGGACATCCGCGGGAAGACGCCCGAGCAGCTCGCCGCCGGCAAGAAGGCGGGCGCGGAGATCGTCGGCAGCTGGGACGCGACCCGCTGGGTCCCGGAGGCGACGGTGATCCCGCCCGGAGTCGACCTGACCACGATCGCGCCGGTCCCGCCGCGGGATCGCAGGCGCCCCGTCGTCGTGCACGCGCCGTCCTCCCGCCGCCGAAAGGGGACCGAGCACGTCGTCGCGGCGTGCAAGGGCTTGGACGTCGACCTGCGGATCGTGGAGGGGCTCCGCCACGACGAGGCGTTCGCCGTCTACCGCGAGGCGGACATCGTCGTCGACCAGCTGAACGCCGGATGGTACGGCGTGCTCGCGATCGAGTGCCTGGCGCTCGGGAAGCCGGTCCTCACGTTCCTCTACGACGACGCCAGCCGCTGGACCGAGGAGGCGTACGGGATCGAGGTCCCGCTCGTGAACGTGACGGCGGAGACGCTGCGCGAGCGGCTCGGGGAGCTCGTCCACGGCGGGCCCCTCGAGTGGCGGCGGGTCGGCGAGGCGTCGCGCGCCTATGCCGAGCGCGTCCACGACGTCGAGCGCGTCACCGACACGCTCGTCGAGCTCTACGAGGGGCTGCGGCGATGAGCGAGGCGACGCCGACGAGCCTCGGCGGGCAGCTCGGCCGCCTGGGCCGTCACTCGCTGATCTACGGGATCGGCGGGCTCGTCTCGCGGATCGTCGCGATCCTCCTGCTGCCGGTCTACACGCACTACCTCACACCGGCCGACTACGGGAAGATCGAGACGCTCGTCGCGCTCACGACGGTGCTCGGCATCATCCTGCGGGCCGGCATCTCGAGCGCGTTCTTCCGCTTCTACTTCGACGCGGACGACGCCGCCGGGAGGCGGACCGTCCTGCGGACGTCGTTCTGGTTCACGATGGGCGCGGGGACGCTGGGACTCCTGCTGCTCCTCGTCTTCGCCGAACCCGTCTCCGACTTCCTCTTCGGGACGGCGAGTGCGGCGAACCTCGTCCGCGCGGCGGGCGTCGCGCTGTGGGCGACCGTCAACTACGAGCAGCTGACGTCGCTCTTCCGGGTCGAGGAGCGCTCGGTCGCCTTCGTCTGCGCGAGCCTCGCGAACGTCTTCATCACGATCGCCCTGACGCTCGTCCTCGTCGTCTGGCTCGAGAAAGGCCCGATCGGGGTGATCGTCGGCAACTTCAGCGGCACGCTGATCGTCTACGTCGCCCTGCTCGGCTTCCGGCGCGAGCAGCTCGGGCTCGAGTTCGACCGGAGCCTGCTGCGTGAGATGAACCGCTTCGGGCTCCCGCTCGTGCCGACCGCGCTCTTTCTCTGGGTGACGAACTTCAGCGACCGGTTCTTCCTCGTGAAGCTGTCCGACGTCGCGGAGGCGGGCCTCTACTCCGTGGGCGTGCGGGTCGCGTCGTCGATGGTGCTGCTGCTCACCGCCTTCCGCATGGCGTGGCCTGCCTTCGCATTCTCGATCCGGGACGAGGACGAGGCCAAGCGCACCTACGCATACGTGCTCACGTACCTCACCGTGGTCACCGCGTGGATGGCGCTCGGCCTGACGCTGCTCGCGCCGTGGCTCGTCGAGCTGCTCGCGGCCGCGCGCTTCGCCGAGTCGTCCCGCGTCGTCGGCCCGCTCGCGTTCGCGTCGGTCGCGTTTGCCGCGTACATCGTCGTCGCGATCGGCGTCGGGCGGATCCGCCGCACGCAGTTCAACTGGATCGTGACGGGCGCGGCGGCGCTCGTCAACGTCGTGCTGAACCTCACGCTGATCCCGCCGTACGGGATGATGGGCGCCGCCGTGGCGACCGTCGCCGCGTACGTGACGATGGCGATCGGGATGGCGTGGTGGTCGCAGCGGATCTACCCGGTGCCGTACCAGTGGCGGCGGGTCGCGACTGCCGCTCTCGCCGCGGTGGCGCTCGCCGTGCTCGGCAAGGAGCTCGATGTCGGCCTGCCTGGCGCCGTCGCGCTCTGCGCCCTCTACCCGGTGGCGCTCGCGCTGCTCGGCTTCACGAGCCCCGAGGAGCGGCGCCGCCTCGGCCGCCTCGTCGCGCGGACGCGCTAGAGAAGGGTCTCCTCCAGCAGGAAGACGTTGAGGCCGACGATCAGCGTCGCGATCGCGGCGGTGAGGACGGTCGTCGAGCGGCGGTTGACGAGCACCCCCATCAGCTCGCGGTCGCGGCAGAACCAGAGGAGCGGGATCAACGCGAAGGGGATCCCGAACGAGAGCGCCACCTGGCTCAGCACGAGCGCGCGGGAGGCGTCGATCCCCAGGGCGATGATGATCAGCGCGGGCGCCATCGTGATCGCGCGGCGGAGGAAGAGCGGGATTCGCCTGCGGATGAAGCCCTGCATCACGACCTGACCCGCGAGCGTGCCGACGCTCGACGACGAGAGGCCGGACGCCAGCAGCGCGATGCCGAAAAGGAGGTTCGCGTGGTGGCCGAGCTCGATGCCGAGCTGGTCGGCGACCGCGACGAGGTCGTCCCCGACGTCCGACAGCCCCTGCTCGTGGAACACGGCCGCGGCGATGATCAGCATGCTCATGTTGACGATCCCCGCGATCCCCATTGCGATCATGACGTCGACCAGCTCGAAGCGGAAGATGCGGCGCTTCTCCTCGTCCGTGGCGCCCACGACACGGTGCTGGGTCAGCGCCGAGTGCAGGTAGATCACGTGGGGCATCACCGTGGCGCCGAGGATCCCGACGGCCAGCAGCACGCTCTCCGAGCCCTCGAACCCCGGGATGAACCCGCGCGCAACCTGGGCGGGATCGGGGTCGGCGAGGAACACCTGCGCCGCAAACGCGACGACGATCACCCCGATGAACACCGCGATCACCGCCTCGAGGCGGCGGAAGCCGCGCGCTTGCAGGGCGAGGATCGCGAACGCCGCCGCGCTCGTGATCAGCGCCGCCGGGAAGAGCGGTATGCCGAAGAGGATGTTGAGGCCGATCGCGGCGCCGATGAACTCGGCGAGGTCGGTCGCCATCGCGATGATCTCCGCCTGGATCCAGAGCAGGAAGCTCACCGTGCGCGGGAACTGCTCGCGGCAGACCTCGGGCAGGTTCATCCCCGTCGCGATCCCGAGCTTCGCGCTCGAGGACTGGATCACCATCCCCATGAGGTTCGCCATGAGGATCACCCAGAGCAGGAGGTAGCCGAACTTCGCGCCCCCGGCCATGTTCGTCGCGAAGTTGCCGGGATCGACGTACGCGACCGAGGCGACGAACGCCGGCCCGAGGAACGGCCACAGGCCTCGGGCCCCTCGCTGCCTGCCGGCGAGCGACTCCTGCGCGGCCTCCAGGACGCGGGCCTCGCCCGGGAGGACGTCGTCGAGCGGGTGAACGGGAGCCGCGCGGTCGTGCGGTTGCCTGGGCGGAGCCTCCGCTGGGTCGACGGAAGGGGGCCCCACTACCCGGCCAGGAGCCCGGTCGCCCACATCGCCGCGATCCCTGCGAGGTATCCGCCCATCGCCCAGCCGGAGCGTAGGCCGCCCGGCGCCGTGCGCGCGACGTAGCGGCCGACCTCGACGACGACCTGGAGCGCGGCGCCCGCGGCGATCGCGAAGAAGAGCGGGGCGAGCACGTCGTTCGACGCGTATCCCCCGATCCAGGTGCCGAGGATCGCCGGCGCGCCCGCGATCAGCGCGAGCGCCGCGAGCTGCCACAGCGTCACGCGGACGCGACTGGCGGGGGCCGCGATGCCCAGCCCCTCGGTGACGTTGTGCACCATGAACCCGAGCACGAGGAACGCTCCCAGCTGCAGCTCGCCCGTCGCGAACGAGGTGCCGATCGCGAGGCCCTCACCGAGGTTGTGCACGCCGATCCCGATCGCGACGAGCAGTGCGAGCGCGAGGCCGGTCGCGCCGACCCGTCCACCGGAGAGGCGCGAGGAGAGGAACGTCATCCCGAGCGCGCTCGCGGCGAGGCCGAGCAGCACGAGCCCGGGCCCGCCGAGCGCCGACGGGACGGCGGCCTGGAGCTCGAGCGCCTCGGCCAGCGCCTCGACGCCGAGGAACGTCAGAAGCCCGGCAGTGAGCGCCATGAACGCCGCGAGCCAGTGCGCGCCGACGCGACGCAAGGAGGGCAGCCACAGGAGGCCGAGCGCGACCGGAACCACGCCGACGAGCACGCCGATCGCGGCGTAGCCGAGAAGACCGCGGGCGCTCGCGACCGGGGTCTCGACCGCTGCGGCGAGCTCGTGCGTGGTCTGGATCCCCGTGGAGCTCGTGACTCCGATCGCGAGTGGCTCCCCCTCGACCCAGTCGTAGGGCACGAGGATGGTGCTCGAGCGCAGCCGCCCGAGCGTCGCCGGTCCGTCGAGCGTGAACGGCACGATCGCGTCGTCCACCGTGACCGCGGCGATCGTGAGGTCGTCGCGCTGGGGGTTCCGCACCTGGACGCGGATCTCGCCCGGGCGGAGCTGCACGCGGCGCACGTCGAACTCGTCCGCGGGCGGGGCGCTCGCGCCGACGAGCGCCACGACACGATCGCCCTGCGAGACGACGAGCGCGACACAGAGCGCGAGGAGCACGAGCGGGACTACGGCCCACGCCCGCCAGGCCGCGACGCCGTTCTCCTGCGCGCGCGCCTCCATCAGCGCCTCTTCAGGTGATGCTGCCTCGTACCTCGCGCAGGAGGAGCAAGCCAGGCTAGGAGGCAGGGAGATCCGATACCAGCAGGTATCGGGGCGAGCGAGGACGACGCATTGCGCCGCTCATCATGCGCCAGGGACTTGGAGGGCACTGCCTGAAGAGGCACTTACCCGTCCACCTGGAAGTAGCCCATCCAGCCGAGCTCCGTGAACTCGGACTGGTGCGCGTGGAACATGAACGTCCCCGCGTGCGCAAAACGGATCTCGAGCACGCCGCGCTGGCCCTGGCACTGCATCACGGTGTCCGTGTACTCCCAGTGGTCGCCCGTGCCGGTCGGCTGGTAGCGGAAGAACTCCGCGTGCAGGTGGAACGAGTTGATGAGATCGAACTCGGTGAGGTTCGCGAGGTAGACGCGGACGAGCTCGCCGCGCCGCACGCGGATCGGATAGCGCGCGTAGTAGAACGTCCGGCCGTTGACGCTGTAGAAGTTGTTCTCGCCGTCGCCGTCGGTGTCGTAGCCGTTCATCACGAGCACGAGCTCGCGGGCGGGCTCACGCGGCACCTTCGGGTCGACGATGAACGCGCCGTAGAGACCCTTGTGGATGTGCTTCTTGAGCGGCGTCGCGTGGCAGTGGTAGAGGTGCAGGCCGGCGGGCCGCGCCGGGAACTCGTACGTCAGCTCGTTCCCCGGCCCGACGATCTCGAACACCCCGTCCATCTCGGTCGGATGAATCCCGTGGAAGTGGATCGTGTGGGGGTGGACGCCCGCATTGACGAAGCGGACCCGAAGCAGGTCGTCCTCGGTGGCGCGGATCACGGGGCCGGGCACGGTGCCGTTGTACGTCCAGGCCGGAAAGAAGACGCCCGGCGCGATCTCCAGCTCCTCGTCCCTCGCGACGAGCGTGTAGTCGCGGGCCCGCCCGGGGGAGTGCGCGCGCGCCGGAGGCGGGTAGAGGAGCTCGTCGAGGTCGTTCGGGCCCCCGACCGCGGGCGCGCCGTCGCCGATCATCGCCGCGTGGCCCGTCGCGGCGTCGCCGAGGTGCGAGGCCGTCGTGCGGTGCGCCGCGCGGTCGTGCCCTGCGTGCGCCTCTTGCGCTGCAGCCTCCGCCGGGCTCCCGTCGAGAGCGAGCTTCACGCCGAGCGGCGCCGCGGCGAGCGGCGCCGTCGCGCAGAGCAGCCGGCGGCGCGTGAGTTTAGGCATGTCTAAACCCTAGCGCAGATTGTTAGAGATGCCTAAATCGCGCCCTCCGTGCACCGCGGTGTTTGGGACCGCCCGCTCGGGGCCATCCCGTGGCGAGAGACCGCAGCCGGAGAGAAGGGAGCCGACATGGTCTGCGAGGTCTGCGGAAACGATTACGACAAGCCGCTCGAGATCACGTACCTCGGCGGCACGTACGTCTTCGACAGCTTCGAGTGCGCGATCCACGGGCTCGCCCCGGTGTGCGGCCACTGCGGCTGCCGTGTGATCGGGCATGGGGTCGAGGCAGACGGCGCCGTGTTCTGCTGCGCCCACTGCGCCGAGACTGCGGGTGTCGAGGGCGTCGCCGACCGGGCATGAGCGCGCTGCATGACGGCCAGAACGTGCTCGTCCTCGTCCTCGACGAGCACCCGGACCTCGGCGCCGTCCGCGACGCGCTGCGGGGAACGGCGCAGACGAGCATCCGGCTCGTCGTGCCGACCCACTCCGGGCCGTTCCACTGGTACGCGACCGACGAGGACGAGGCGCGCGCCGCCGCCGACGAGCGAGCGGCCGAGGCCGAGCACGCGCTCGCGCCCGTCGCGGACGTCGAGGGCTCAGGGGGCGAGCGTGACCCCGTGCTCGCGGTCGAGGACGCCCTGAGCGAGTTCCGCGCAGACCGGATCCTCGTCGTCGGAGACGAAGACGCCGCCCTGGACGAGTCGCTGCGGCGGTTCGCGGTGCCCGTCGAGCATCTCGGCAAGACCCCCTCCGGCGGCGGGCTGCAGGAAACGGGCCGCGCGATCATGAGCGGCCGGAGCCGTGGCACACCCTACGCGGTGTTCGGCGGCGCGATGCTCGTGCTCGGCACGGTCGTCGGGCTTCTCCTGCTCCTCGCAGCGTTGATCCTCTGGGTCTGAGCTACGTCGCGCAGCGCACCGGCGGCAGGCCGAGGAAGCGCAGCGTCCCGCGGCAGAGGCCGAGCGCGGCGCGCTGCCGGACTGCGGGCCTTGCGAGCGCCCGGTCTTCCGTGGCGTTCGTCATGAAGCCCAGCTCGACGAGGATCACGGGGACGTCCGCCCAGTTGAAGCCCGTGTAGTCGGAGCGCTCCTGGATCCCGCGATCGGGGAAGCCGAGCGCGCGCACGAGCTCCGTTTGCACGAGCCGTGCCGCCCGGCGGCTGTCCGCGTAAACGTCGTCCGTCCAGCCTCGTCGCGGGGCCGGCGTCAGCGTGTGCGTCCCGCGCGCGTCACTCGACGCCGCGCCGTCCGCGTGGACGCGGAGGAACAGCCTGGCGTGCGCGCGGTTCGCGATCCGCGCGCGGGCGACGTTGCCCATGCTCTCGCCGGCCGTCCGGGTGCGCGTCATCACGACCCGGACCCCCGCCCGCCGCAGCAGCTCTCGCAGCCGGAGCGATACGGCCAGCGTCAGGTCCGGCTCGCGGATCCCCGTCACGACGCCGTGCGTGCCGCCGCCGTCGAGGATCTTCCGGATCGCCGAGCCCGGCCCGATCGGCTCTGTACGGAGGTTCGCGAGCCGGTCGTGCCCGGGGTCGACGACCACGACCGGCGGTGCGGCGTGAGCGTCTCCGGCCGGGAGGAGAGCCCCCGCGAACGCCAGGAGCGCCGTGAGACACACGAGTTGCAGTTTGTAACCTGCGTTGTCCGCGGCCCGTTTCACTGCGGCGGGATGCGGGAGCGCATCCAGACGTAGGTGAGGAGCACGCCGGGGACGAAGAGACAGGCAGCGGTGGCGATGAACACCTTCGCGGCCGTCGAGTCGAGGTCGACGGCGAGCCCGGCGACCATGCACAGCCCGGCGAGCAGGCAGAGGCCGGCGCCGATCTTCCCGGTCCGCATGGTCGCCAGGCTAGACGCCGCTCAGGCGACGATGCGGTAGACCTGGAACACCTCGGCGTACTCGCGGTTCACGTTGGTCCCGTGGACGCGTGCGAGGTTCCAGATGTACTCCTCGTCCGCGTAGCGGCGATGCTGCTGCGAGGCATACCGCCGGACGGCCGCGGCCTTGCGCTCGACGTGTCGCTGCTCGAGGGCGACGTAGGCGCCGTAGGAGAACTCGAAGTTGTTCCACGGGATCTCGTAGCCGAGCACCGTCGTCCGCTTGAACGCGCGGAGCCCCTCCTGCGCGATCGTCTCGTGGTCCTGGTGCACGTCGTGGTGCGACGGCTGGAAGACGACCTCCGGGCGCCACTCGTCCCACAGCTCGACGAGCAGCTCGAGGATCTCCTGCCGGCGCTCGGGGAAGGTCCGCACGTCGAAGTCGTGCACGGTGAGGCTCTCCTCGCTGATGCCGAGCTCGGCGGTCGCCTCGCGCACCTCGCGGGCGAGCGTGTCCGGCGCGAAGCCCTCCGGCAGCGAGCGCGTCGCGATCGAGAACGCGACGTACCGCACCTCGCAGCCGGCCTCGACGAGCCGCGCCATCGTGCCGCCGCAGCCGAACTCCCCGTCGTCGGTGTGGGGCGCGAGCACGAGCGCCCGTTCGATGCCTGCGAGCACGGCGCGAGTCTAAGCCTCGACCGCGGGCTCGTGCGGGGCCGGCTCGGGCACCGGCGGCGGGGGAGGTGACGGGGGAGGTGACGGGGCGACGACCGCCGCGGGCGGCGGCTTCTTCGGCACGCGAGCGCTGAGCCCGACGATGCCGAGCAGCGCCCACGTCATCGGATCCTCGAAGAAGTCCGCATAGAAGAGGCTGTGGACGCCGATCGCGAGGAGCACGATCCCGGTGGCGAGCGCGACGCGCGAGGTGAAGCCGCTGCCGAGCCCCCGCAGCGTCGCGAGGAGCGCGGCGCCGACGAGCCAGCCGAGCAGCGCAAGCCCCACGATCCCCTGCTCGGCCGCCACCGTGACCGGTGTCGTGTGCGACGCGACGCGCTTCGGGTCCTTCCCGGTGATGCCGCGCCGGTGCGCGTACTCGCGCGAGAACCCACCGACGCCGACCCCGAGGACGGGATGGTCGAGCGCGATCCGGATCCCCTGGCCGACGAGGTTCGCGCGGCCCGACGTGACGCGGTTCACGCCCGAGCGCGACTTGCCGACGATGTCGTCGCGCAGCTGCGGCACGGCGAGCAGCACCGCGCACGTGACGAGGCCGAGCGCGACGAGCGCGATCAACGCGCGGCGGCCCCAGACGACGGAGGCGGCGACGACGATCCCCGCGGCGAGCGCGACGAAGCTCGACTGCGAGAACGAGATGAGCAGGCCGAGCCAGGTCGCGACGACGACGACGTAGAGCCCGGCGACTCTCCAGCCGCGCGGCCCACCGAGCAGGATCCCGGCAAGGGAGGCGAGCACGGCCACGGTGAGATAGCGCCCGTAGACCGAGGGATCCCAGAACACGGAGTTGACGCGGAAGAACGGCGCATACGCATTGAAGACCTTCACGCTCGGGTTCCAGAACACGTCCCGCGTAAGCCACTGGTAGCCGCCGATCACCGCGTAGAGGAGCGCGGTCGCGACGAGCCCGCCCCAGAGCCACGTCAGCCAGCGGCCGCGCCAGGGAAGCCGTGCAAACCCGAGTGCCAGGAGCCCGAAGGGGAGCACGAACGCGCCGAGGAAGATTGCCCCCCGTCGCACGTCGTTCGTCCAGAGCAGCGAGAGCCCCGTCCACATGACGAACGCTGCGAGGGGCAGCGCGACGGGGCCGAGCTCTCGCGAGCGGACGTCTCCCTTGACCAGCGCCCACCCGAGGGCGAGGGCGAGCCCGCCGACGACGACGTAGAGCGGCAACAGGAGGTTGACCGTGTCGCTCCCGATGTCCACCGGGATCCGCAGCGGGATGCACGCCAGGGTCGCGAAGGCGAGCAGATACGGCCAACGGCCGAGCGCCCAGGCGAGCGCGAGCGCGGCGACGAGCCCGCCCGCCGCCGCCGCGACGAGCCGGGTGGCCGACAGGTCGGGGAGGAGGTAGACGCCGAGCACGGCACACCCCGCCGCCCACGCGCCGAGGCCCGCGAGCCGCTGCCAGCGCTCGCCCGCGAGCAGGACGGCCGCCAGTCCGGCGGAGCCGACGACGCCCGCCGCCTGGGCCGCGGCGCTCACGGCGCCGCCGTCCGGCGGACGACGACGGCCGCGCGCCTCACGTGGCCGTTCGCCTCGACGCGGAGCGTGTAGCGACCCGGCTCGAGTGGTGCGCGCAGTCGTAGCGTCCCGGGCCGCGCCGAGCCGGAGCGGCCGCCGAGCCGCCACTCGAGCCTCCTCGCCTGCGACAGCGCGAGGATCGCAAAGCGTGCGCCAGGCACGGTCACGACCCGGTCCCGCCCGAGCTCGAGGAACCGGATCCGCACCGTGCGAGACCCGGAGCGCGGCCCGAGGTTTCCGGCGACGTCGCGGGCCACGAGTCGCAGCGTGTAGACCCCCTCCGGCAGCGGCTCGCCGCCGGCGACGCCGGTCCAGGTCATCGTGCCGCGAGGTCGTGTGCCGAGCTTGCGGATCGCGCGGGTGCCCTCCACGTAGAGCTCGACGACCGCCCGCTCGCTGAGGCGGTAGCGGATCCTCGCATAGTCGGAGCGGCCGTCGCCGTCGGGCGAGATCACGAGGGGACGGGCCGTGAAGCCGACGACGCGCGGCGCCGTCACGTCGACGCGCATCGGGTTCGGCATCACGATCGTGCGCCTCGCCCGGTCGAGGTGGACGCGCGGCCGGTACGACCCCTCGTCGACGACGTCGCCCGCCTCGTCGCGGCCGTCCCAGACGTACGAGACGGCCTGCCGTCCTTGAGGGCTGCGTCGGGCGAGCTGGCGGACGACGTCACCTCGAGAATCGATCACCTCGACCGTGACGCGGTCGGGGTTGCGGAGCCGGAACGTGATCGACGCAGTGTCCGTCGGGCAGTCGCAGACGGGCGAGAAGAGCTTGTCGACGCGCGGGCCGACGATCGGGTTCCGAGTCAGCTTGAGCTTCTCGGTGACGACGAAGGCGGCCGACGTCGCCACGAGCAGAGCCGCGACGAGCGCGGCAGGGGCAACGGTCCGAGCCACCGGCGCGATTGTAGAGACGCGCGGTCGTGGCTCCGGGGTCGTAGGCACACTGGAGGTCGGCCCGGAGGAGCCGACCACGCATGCGCCGCCGACTCCTGCTCATCCCCGCCGCTGCGGTCGTCCTCGTGCTCGGGACCGGCCTCGCGTGGCTCCTCACGCGCCACCCGCCCGGCGGGACGCTCGAGACCAACGTCACGGACGTGACGGTGGTGACGCCGACGACGACGGCG